>CAYQZH010000027.1:0-24112 GCA_964421865.1 uncultured Phycisphaera sp.
TGGGGACCTCCGCGGCGACCGACGCGGAGGGTGCTTACACGCTCACCGTGCCGGCCTTGCGCGACGAGGACGGCACGCCGGTGGACGGTTCGTTCACCTTGCGAGTCCAAGCAGCGGGTTATCAAGAATTTCCCACCGCCATCCGTCCCGCTCTGCCGCTCGATGCGACGACCGCGCAAACGACTGACGATGGGTGGGTGATTGAGAACCCCCTGACCACCGTCGGCCTTATCGCTTTGCTCGGCGACACGTCCCAACTGGGTTCGATCGCCGGGGACCTCGACTCCGATCCGAACGCGGGAATCCTGGTCATTGCCGAGACGGGTGCGGCGGCCTACACGGGGTTCAGTGACAGCGAGGGGCACTATATCATCTTCAACGTCCCGCCGGGGCAGTACACGGTGAAAGGGTATTATGCCGGCGTGCAGTTGAGTTCCTCCATCGCCACGGTGGCGGCGGGTGAGGCGGTGGTCGGCGTCGACCTGGCGGAAATCGATGCGCCGCTCAGCACCGTCTCCGGCAACGTGCAAATCGTCAACGCCCCCGGCGGGTCGCTGACGAGCGTGATCCTGGCGGTCGAGAGCACCTTCAACGAGACCGCGGCCCGCGGCACCGCTCCGCCTGGGTTGCGCGTCGGCGACATCTCCGGGGCCTTCACCATCACCGGCGTCCCCGATGGTCGGTACGTCGTGCTCGCAGCCTTCGAGAATGACGGGCTCGTCCGCGATCCGGATCAACTCATCGGCGGGACGACGATCGTCCGCATTGAGGTTCCCGATCCGGCATTGGGCAACATCGTTACGCTGCCCGAAGGTTTCAAGGTAACCGGCGCGTTGGCTGTCACCGCCCCGGGCGCCGATGGACCCCAGGAAGTGTTCACCCTTACGCCGACGTTTGAATGGGAGGACGACTCCAGCGAGGACGGCTACACGATTCGCGTGTTCGACGCCTTCGGGACGCTAGTGTGGACCGTCGAAATCGGCCCCACGACCGGGTCTGCGACGGTGACTCAAACTTATGCGGGGCCGGCGCTTCAGGTAGGCATGTTCTATCAGTTCCGGGCCACGTCCTTCCGCGAGGTGAACGAACAGCGCACGGCCATTAGCATTACCGAGGACCTTAAGGGCGTCTTCTTCTACCTCGGTGCTACGAATGGGACGTGACGGCAGCGGTCTCGGTTGTACCGTAGCGTCACCCCTCGTGGGCGACGCTACTCAAGACCGTCGAACGCTTTAGCGTTTTGCGGTGCATGCCGGGGACACGGCGGCGACGACTTGTTCCACCGCGGCGTCGATTTCTCGCTCGGTGGTCGGACGGCCGAGGCTGAAGCGCACCGCGCCGAAGGCGATTTCTTCGGGCACGTTCATCGCGGTCAGCGTCGCGGACCGTTCCGGGCGATTCGAATGACATGCGGCCCCCGTGGTCGCGCAGAGGTCGGGACAAGCGGCGAGCACCTCGGCCCCGATCCGTCCGCGGAAGCCGACGCATAACGTATTCGGCAATCGCATCGTCGGATGCCCGAGGAGAACGGCGTCATCGCCGAGCGAGCGTCTCAGTCCGTCGTAGAGTCGGCTACGTAGCGTTGTGGCCCGCGCCGCCCAGTCGTGCCGCGAGGCGAGTTCAGCCGCCGCTCCTAACCCGGCGATCAAGGCCGACGGCTCCGTGCCCGAACGCTGCCCGTGTTGATGACCGGCGCCGTGGTTCAGGGGTTCGAGCGTCACGCCGCGGCGGATGTACACGGCTCCGATGCCCTGTGCGGCGTACAGCTTATGTCCCGCGATGGTGAGGAAATCCACGCCGAGGCGGTCGACGCGAGTCTCGATCTTGCCGCACGACTGGGCCGCGTCGGTGTACATGAGCACGCCGCCTTCGCAGGCGATTTCCGCGATCTCGGCGATCGGCTGGATCGTGCCGACCTCGTTGTTGGCGTGCATGATCGCAATCAGGATCGTATCGGGCCGAACCTCGTTGACGACCGACTCAGGATCGACCCGGCCGTTGGAGTCCACGCCGACGTACGTCACCTCGTAACCCTGTTCCTCCAGAAACCGACAGGGTTTGAGCACTGCGGCGTGCTCGATGGCGGAGGTGATGATGTGCTTGCCGCGCTCGCGCAGCGCGTAGGCCACGCCCTTGATGACGTGGTTGCAGCCTTCCGTTCCGCCGGAGTTGAAGACGATCTCCTCCGGCGAAGCCCCGAGCAAGGATGCGACCTGACCTCGGGCTTTTTCGACGGCCTCACGAATGGCACGACCCATCGCGTGGGAGCTGGACGCGTTTCCATACGTCCGTCCGAGGTACGGCAACATGGCCTCGCGGACGGACTCATCCACCGGCGTGGATGCGTTGTAGTCGAGATAAGTCATGGTCGCGGCCTCCGATCCTGATCGTTGCGTCCCATCATATCACAAGCGGGGATGCGTGACGAGGGGTCGCGTGACCGTTGCCGCGAGGGAACGAGCCCGGGCCTTGCCGGGATTGGATTTGTTCAACCGCGCCGCGGGTCCGGTCGATGCTTCAACCGAGAGAGCGCGCCGCGGTTGCTTTGGGGGATTGGCCGCGCCGGGGTTATGGGACAGTCGCAGCGATCGAAGGAGTCCACCGATGACGATGGTCGATACGGATCAGTTGGTCGAAACGGTTCAAGGATTGCGGGAGGCGTCGCAGAGCGCTCTGGCTCATGAATCCGCCGAGGACTTCGAGGCCTTCGAACGCTATCTCAACGAGGTGGAGGCCTTCGTCCGCGAGACCCAGCAGTCCCTCTGGGCCAACGAGGCCCGCGCCACCATCCGCCGCCTGGAGAAGGGCGACCCGCTCAACGACAACGACCACGACCTGATCCGCACGTTCCTCATTTCCGACGCCCAAAAGTATCTGGCCCACGAGAACAACTACGGCGACTGGCTGAATGAACTGCAGCGGCTCATCGACGACCTGTGCACACGGGTCAACACCGTAGACCGGGAAACGATTGCCGACCTCCGCGGCGTGCTCAAGGACGCCGTCCGCCTCGTGCCCGACATCCGCAACTACCTCGAGGAGAAGCGCCGGGTGGAGAAATTCGAGCAGGCCCTCGGGACGCTCGATACGTCCTCCCGCGAGATGCTCGTTCGCGTCCTGCGCGAGCAGCTCCGCGCCCACAACCGTTAGACCCAAGGGCCGTTACTCGCTCCCCCTCCGAGGGAGGGGACCGGGGTGAAAGCGCTTCTCACGCACTTCCCGGCACCCGTTTGGCCTTTTCCGAACCTTCGGTTACCATCCTGCGTTCGTGCCCGCCGTTGCGGCGGGCCGTCGAGAGTAACCGTACGGGGACACCGATGCCACGACCGACCAAAGCGTTCAAACGCCAGAAGATCAACGCCGCCGCCGCCTGGAAAAAGGGGGAGCGGAAGGAAGCCTACGAGTTGTGGGCAAAGGCCGCCAAGGGAATGCACGAGCATCTGGCGAAGAAGAGGAACAAGAACAAGCCCGCCGCCGAGGCCCCGGCCGCGCCCGAAGCGACCGCCTGAACGCCGAGCAGGGCAGGTTTTTTGACCTGCCTTCACGACTTGCGTCGCGCGGTAAACGGTCCCGGCGGGTCGATGACCGGCCCTACGCCTGAATCTTGAATATGGTTGCTGAGTCCATTCTGTCCGAAGCCACTCGCCGACTCGTGGAAGGGTTCCAACCGCGGCGCGTGATTCTGTTCGGATCGCAGGCGCGCGGGACCGGCGGTGATCGCAGCGACGTAGACCTGCTGGTGATCTGCGACGTGGGCGACGATCGCCGCGCGTTGATGGTGGCCATGGACCGGGCGCTTTCCGGCTTGGAGATCGCCCGCGACATCGTCGTTCTCACTCCCGAGGAGTTCGAACGCGATCGGCACATTCCCGGCACCGTCGCCCGTCCAGCCTCCAAGGAGGGACGCGTTCTGTATGACTCTTCCGCGTGACGTGTTGCTCGCGAAGGTCCGCGAGTGGATCGCTGTGGCTGACGAGGACCTTCGCGTCGCTCAGCATACGCTTTCGCTTCCGTCGGACTGCCCCCATCGGATGGTCGCATACCACGCACAGCAATCGGCCGAGAAGTATCTGAAGGCCTATCTGGTCTGGCGCGGCGTGGACTTTCCCTATACGCATAACATCGCCCGACTGCGTGAACTGTGCATGACGCTCGGTGAATGGGCCGCGAAACTCGACGACGCCGACGAGCTTTCGCCCTTTGCGACCACGGCGCGTTACCCCGGCGAGTCCCTGGTCGTCTCGGAAACCGACGCCCGGCAATCGGTCGTCATTGCGGAGAGTGTGCGTAGAACGGTGCGACAAGCGCTGCGCGCGGAAGGAGCAATGTAGGGACCGCGCTCGACGCGCCCGGATGCCGCGCGGGCTTGATGTTCCCGGATTGATCGCCGCGCCTGGTCGCTCACTACTCCGTATCTACCATGTGTAGTGCACCGTGTACCGGATCGTGGCCTCGCCGTCTTTTTCGATTTCGAGCGGGAAGTGGATCGTCCGCGAGTCGATCTTCTCGAACTCGTGCGTCTTCTTGGTGATCTGCCAGTTCGTCCAGCGATAGAGATTCTCCTTGACGATGACCTTGATCTTCTCTTCCTTGTGGTTGCGGACCTTGATCTCGATGGTCTCGTCCATCCAGTTGCGGTTGCTGTCCACGGCGAAGTCGGTCTGCTTGCGCTCCCCGACCACGTCGAAGGCGCTGCCCATCTTGATGAGCACTTGCTCGTCCTTGGGGGTGTGGTCGATGGCGTCCTCGCCGATGAACTCCAAGGTCTCGTCGGCCGGGTCGAGCTTGCTGACCCGAATCCGACCGGACGGCAGAGGCATACCCATGCCGATGGCCTTTTCGTTCTTGAATTTCAGGTAGATGTCCACCTTCTGGTTGGACTGGAGGCCGAAATTGCGGTCGATCATCGGACTGCCGTAGGCCGGGTAGCGCG
Source organism: uncultured Phycisphaera sp. (assembly GCA_964421865.1). Taxonomy (GTDB): domain Bacteria; phylum Planctomycetota; class Phycisphaerae; order UBA1845; family UBA1845; genus SBAX01. Next base: position 4,934 of record CAYQZH010000027.1, read on the forward strand.
AACCCAACCCGTAATACACCATGACCTTTTCGCACGGCACCTTTCGCGCCGTGGGGAATAGCTCGATCTGCTTGGTCGAGTTGTCCGGCAGCGTCGTGGGCCGGCCGAGCGTGTACAGGTGGTACTCAAAGAAGGCCTTCTCCTCGAAGCCGCCGTCGGCCGGCATCCCCATTTTTGCCTCCGCCTGATAGACCATTCCTCTCGCCCGAGACGGTTGTGGTTGTGGCGCACGATGTACGTCGCCCGCGATCAACTTCAGCTTGGCGTCGGGATAGGTCGCCCCGGATTGATTGATGATGCTCACCCAGGCCCCGATGTCGAGCAGGCCGCTGTTGGCGTCCTTGCCCTCCGCAAAGACGATGTTGTAGTCAGCCCACCAGGTCATGGCCTTGGTTTCGTAAGTGACGCGTGTGCGGTGGTCGCCGGGTTTCTCCGTGAAGACGACCCACACCAACGTCGGCTTGGTGATGAGTCCGCCGGGCAGTTCCGGGAATCGGACGTTGGAATAACCGTTGATGACCTGGACGCCCCCGTCGGCGCCCTTGAGTAACAACCCACCAGCCGTGCTGAGCAGCGTACCCGTGAAAGTCTCGAGCTTGTCGCCGTGGGCCTGTTCAACCGTAATGGGCCGATCCAGGTAACGCTGCATTAGTTTTTCCGTGCTCACCAGATCGAACTCGTAGTTTTGTTCGAGCACGTGGGTGCCCGTCGGATCGGTGATCGAGGCGAACGCGACCGTCGTCGGCTCGATCTGCGAGGCCACATCGGTGAAGCGAATGGTACTTCGACCTTGACCGAGCTTGAACGGGCGCTCTTGTTTGACGATGGCGTAGCCCGGAATCTGTTGCCGCCATTGCACGCCATAGACGGCCTGCTGCATCCCCGGTTGATACATCTCCGGGGGCACCGATCCGGGCGTGGCGGTGCTGTAGATGGTCAGGGCGGTCGATTCCTGAGTTGCGTCCGCGCCCAGAGTGGGGCCGGCCAGCGACCCGAGGAAAAGGGTGAGGGCGAGTTCTTTGCAATAGGAGGTCGTGAGTTTCATCGGTTCGTTTCCTCTTGCTGTGTTCCTTGAATGCGTTTCCATATAGCGTCACCCCTTGTGGGTGACGCATGGGGCTCTCCACATTTGACACCCAACTTGCATCGCGGTTCCAACGTTCCGCGCCAAACGACTGTTTGTTATTCTGTTCCGAGCAGGTCCCGCATCGAATACAAACCAGGCGGCCTCCCGACCACCCACGCGGCCGCACGCAGCGCTCCCGCCGCGAACGTCTCCCGTGACTGGGCCGTGTGGCGGATGGTGATGGTCTCGCCGGGTCCGCTAAAGTGGATCTCGTGCTGTCCGACAACCTCGCCCATCCGCACGGCGTGGACGCCGATCTGGCCGTGGGGTCGTTCGCCGACCCTGCCGTGGCGTCCGAAGACCACCCGTGACGCGGTCGAATCCGAACCGCGAGCGCGAGCGAGCGGGTCGACGCCCGGCCCGTCGCTTGCGCTCCGGGTTCGGAACGCGCGCCCCTCAACGATCCGTTCAACGATCCCCATCGCCGTCCCACTGGGGGCGTCGATCTTGTGGCGGTGATGCGTCTCGACGATCTCGATGTCGTATTCCTCGCCCAGCTCCCTGGCGATCCTCCCCACGGCGTTCAGGACGACCTGCATCCCGATGCTGAAGTTGGCGGCCTTGACGATGGGGATGCCTTCGGCGGCGTGCGCGATCCGCGCGAACTGTAACTCATCGTGGCCGGTGGCGCCAATCACCATCGGAATCCGCCGGGCGCGGCACACCTCGAGCCACACCATTGTGCCGTCGGCGTCCGTGAAGTCGATCAGCACGTCGCACGCGGGCGGGGTAAGCTCGGCGTCACGGTCGATCGCGGCGGCGATCTCGAAGCGCGGGTCGCGCGAGGCGAGTTCGAGCACGCATCGCCCCATCCGCCCCGCCGCGCCCGCCACCGCCAGTCGGATCATCGCTGGTTCCTACGCGTTCAGTAGCTTCGCGATGGCATCCATATCCGCGGCACACGGCAGCGGCGGATTGGAAAAGGATGCCGAACCCGTGCCATCGCGTGACCCTCGATGATAGTTTACAGTCACGTCCGGGTCCTTAAGCTGATGCCCGGTCAGGATGCACACTACGCGGTCCGAGGGCGAAATCACGCGCTCTTCGAGCAGCAGTCGCAGGCCGGCGACGGAGGCCCCGCTCGCCGGTTCGCATCCATACCCGTGCGCACCCACCAGGGCCTTGCCGTCGAGGATCGCTTCATCGCTCACCTGACGAACGACGCCGTCCATCGCTTCCAGGCTTCGCAACGCCTTCGCGAGGTTCACGGGACGCGCAATTTCAATGGCGCTGGCAACGGTCTTCGCCCGTCGGCCCTCGGCCGACATTCGTGCGTACCAGGCCTCGACCCGCTCCCTGTCCCACCGTTCGTCGTTGAAGCGAACGTGCTGCCGCTCAAAGAGTTCATACAGCGTGTTCGCCCCGGCCGCATTGATGACCGCGAGCCGCGGAACGTGCGGTACAAGACCCAGCTCGCGCAGTTCGAGGAACGCCTTGCCGAAGGCGCTCGTGTTGCCAAGGTTGCCGCCGGGCACGATGATCCAGTCGGGCACTTCCCATCCGAGTGCTTCGAGTACCCGATACATGATCGTCTTTTGCCCTTCGAGGCGGAAGGGGTTGACGGAGTTCATCAGGTAGAGGTGAAGGCGGTCGGCGGCCTCTTGGACCAGCTTCATGCACGCATCGAAATCGCCATCGATCTGGATCGTCTGCGCGCCAAAGTCGAGGGCCTGGGCGAGCTTGCCGAAAGCGATCTTGTCGCCGCCGACGAAGACGACGGCCTGCATCGGTCCGCCGCTTCGGGCCGGCGTGTGTCGAGCGTACATCGCCAGCGAAGCGCTTGTGTTTCCCGTCGAGGCGCAGCCGACGCGGCGTTTTCCCAGCCGCCGGGCCACGGTGAACGCGGCCGCCATTCCATTGTCTTTGAAGCTGCCGCTGGGGTTGAAGCCCTCATATTGCAGGAACAGGCGCCCCGGCTTGACGCCTAGCCTCGTGGCGAGGTCATCGGCCTGCTGAAGCAAGGTCCGGCCCTCGCCGATCGTCACCAGTTCATCGAGGGGCGCGAAGGGAAGCAGCTCTCGGAACCGCCACACGCCGCTGAAATCCGCCCTCGCCTCCGCCGATCGCCCCGGCGTCGCCCAACGTGACTCAAACCACGAAAGCGACTTCGGAACCTCGCATCGCGACCAGTCGTAGCGAATGTCGAGGAGCGCTCCGCATCGCCGGCACGCGTACAGCACCTCATCGAGGCCGTACGTCGCGGCACAATCGGGGGCCATGCACTGTTGGAAGGAGGGGTCGTTCACAGCCGGCATATTCCGCGCTGCCACGGACGAACGCAACACTCGTTCTTCTACGCACGGTTGCCGTTTCCGGTCCTCAAACCCATAATGATCGCCAACGCCGTGGAAAGGCGCCCCGTTTCGCCGGAGTGCGCGACCCAGTCGGAGCGAGACGAGCCTTGAATAAGCGCAAACTCCTGAGACGCATCCTGGGTGGATCGCACAATGTCCGGTTCGCGGACTTTGTGAAGCTCATCGAGGCATTCGGATTCCGGCTTTCGCGTGTCAGCGGCGGCCATCACATCTTCGTGCATCCGAGAGTCGCGGAGTTGCTCAACCTCCAGGAGGTCGGCGGGCAGGCGAAACCGTACCAGATCAACCAGTGGCTCCGGCTCGTTGAACGGTATAATCTCGGGATGGAGGACGATACATGAGCGACTACCACATCAACATTTTCTTTAGCAAGCCCGACGGCGGATACATCGCCGACATTCCCGACCTGGAAGCCTGTTCCGCCTTCGGGGCGACTCCGGAGGAAGCGCTCAAGGAAGTCCAGCGGGCCAAGCGCGCTTGGGTCCAGGCGGCGCGCAAAGAGGGCAAACCGGTTCCTCGTCCGAAGTACCGGCCGGCGATCTACCACGTTGCTTCGTGACACCGCCGGGGGCTGCTCCTCGCCCTGGTGGTCATCACGGCGCGCTATCCACGGGGCAGATCGCGCTGTCGGCGGGTCTCTTCTTCCAGAACCCGGCGTTCTTTCGGGGTGAGAGACCCGAGTCCCGATTGGGAGACCTTGCGGAGCACCTCCTCGACCGCGTGCTGATGCTGCTCGCGCTCGCGGCGTTCGCGCTCCACCTTTGCGGCCGCACGTCGCGCTCGCCGACGCTCGAAGAACCCGACACGACGCTCACGCACCTCGTCCTGCCCGAACGACCTGTATCCGCCGCTGAAGTCGTGGCCCCAGTCGTCCAGCCCGGCGTCCCCTTGCTCACGCAAGTTCCGCCGCGTCTGCCAGCAGGTGACGTAGCCGAACACCGCGATCATCATCAGCAGCCAGCTCTCTTCGGTGAACAACCCGAACAGCCCGACCAGGATCGCCCCGACCATTCCCGTGCCCGTGGCGATCTCCGTCGCAACGCGATATCCCTTCCTCGGCCACATCCACGCGTGGACCAGACGACCGCCGTCGAATGGAAAAACCGGAAGCAGGTTCACCAGCAGGATGAAATAGCTCATCCCATAGAAACGCATCACCCACATCTGTCCGGTGGTGGGGATGATCGACCCGTCCACCGGCAAGATCGGATGAAGCGGGTTCCAGGGAACGGCCCCGAGGCTCCCGGTCCAAACCGCGAGCACGCCGGAGCAAACGGCGCAAAGGAGCACGTTGACCAGCGGCCCGGCCGCCGTCGTGATCGCGTGAGCTCGCGGATGATGGGGGGGATTGACCGAGGCCAGCCCGCCCAGCGGCCAGAGCAGAATCTCGTCCGCTTCTCCGCCGCTGTAACGAGCTCCGAAACAGTGTCCGAACTCGTGGAGCAGGACGACGACGAAGAGCATCGCGTACGTCGCGCAGGCGTCCACGACCGCGTGGCTGAGTGAAACGTGAGTCACCGACCCCGGCTTGGGTAGCTCCATCCACAAGAGCACGATCGCGCAGATGACGAAGGTGACGTGGACCCGTACGTCGATCCCCCAAACTCGTCCGGCCTTGAACGACCAGTTGATGGGATTGTCCAGCGGCCTTTCCGTTGGGACCATTTATTTCGCTTCCCCCTTCGCTCCCAAATCTTTTCCCCTCAAGGGGAGAGGCGTCCTCGGCGCAAGCTCAGAGTCGATCCACGTGCCCGGCCTCGGCCTGCCGTTGCCGTTCGGTGGCCTCCTGAAGCGCCCGTTTTTCCGCCTCCGTCAGGCTGTGGATGCCTCCTTCGTACACTTTTTTCAGAATCCGATCAACGGTCTCGGCGTCGTCGCGCCGTTGAGCCATTCTAGCCTCGAAGTCGGGAACGCGCGAGGCCTGGACCCGCGACCGCCAACTCGACGTCCGCCATCCGACCCGGTCCCACCACGTCTCGCCGCGGTAGGACCACCACGCCCCGAAGAGCAATCCCGCAATGTGGCAGGCATCGCCGCCGGCGTTGGGACCGCGGTCGAGGAGGTTGATGACGTACCACCCGCCGAACAGCAACGCCGCCGTGCGGATTCGGATCGGAAACAAAAAATAGATGAGCACCTCCGCGTGCGGATACCGGACCGCGCACGCCCCGAGCAATCCCAACACGCAACCCGACGCCCCGGCCGCCACACCCTGCGCGGGCAACCAACCGATGAGCGTCAGCCCCATGTAGAAGATCATCCCCAGCGTGCCCGCGATCAGGTAGATCAGGAAGAACCTCTTCGACCCCCAGTCCCGTTCCAACGCCCGGCCGAGGAAGTGCAGCCCGAGCATGTTCATCAGAATGTGGCCAAACGACCAGTGCAGGTATTGGGCGGTAATGAGCCGCCAGACCTCGCCCTTCCTCACCGGGCCCGTCACCATAGCGCAAAACTGAAAAACGGAGCTGGTGATGATCTCCTGGCCGCGAAACATGGGGTGAGTCGCGACGCGAGAGTTAACGGTCATCCGGCAGAGTACGAAGACGGCGATGTTGACCACGATCAACGTGGTCACGACGCTGCCGCCGATCAAGGGAACCCGCCGCGTCGGCGGCCAGACCTGGCCCCACCCTTGCGGGCTCCTCGCGTATTCTCGGTCACGCCAACTCATACGGTGTGGATTGTCGATTGGAGATTGTCGATTGTCGAATGACGACGCCGCGACTCCTCGATGACTCCCCACCCATTCGACAATCGACATTCGACATTCGACAATGGGTGAGCCGTCCGTGCCGGTCCGGCTGAAATGACCTTACAATCTCGCAAAGTACGTTCCCAACACCGCGATCGTCTTGCCGTCGCGGAGTTCGCCGCTCATCAGCCACGTCCGGGCGCGATTCAGTTCAACGATCTCCGCAACGATCCGCTCACCAATCTCCAGACGCTGCCCGACCCGTTGAAGTTCGGTAGCCACGAACGCGAACATCCGCTCCGTCAGCACCCCGGGAGAGGTGAAGAACTCCGTGAGCGGCGTCATCGTCCCGGCTCGGTAACCGGCCTCTTCCTCCAGCTCCCACCGGGCCGTTTCGATCGGTGCCTCGTTAGGCTCCGCCGTGCCCGCGGGCAGCTCCCATAACTCTTGCTCGACCGTGTGCCGGTAGTTGCGGATCATCACGATCCGACGCGCGTCGAGGATCGGCAGGATCACGACGGCCCCGGGATGCACGACCACTTCGCACATCAGGGATTGTCCCCCGACGCCCGCGAACACCCGGCGTTCGACGCTGAATCGCGACGTGGAGAGGAGAAGTTCGTGCATCCAGAGGCCCCAGGCTTTCGAAGCACCCTACGCGGTCGCCACCGCCGGAATGGATTGTAGGTGTCCGCCAAACGCGGGGCAATTCGCGTGAAACCAGCGCACCGACGCCCCGGGGCGCCCGGATTTCGACGTTTCGGCGTTTCGACTTTTTGACTTTTCCCATGAACCCCCTTGCGGGCCTGCTCTCCAACGGATACAATGCTCCCTTAGTCTATTCATTAACATGCGCTCGCCCGCTGGGCTACCGCACGGTCGATGGAGAGGAGCACCATTGTCGTCTAGTGAAACCATTTGCAGGGCGCGCCGACTGTTTTGGAGCGTCGGAGGTATAACCGCAGACGCAAGACCGGTGCTCAAGATTCCAGTCCTTCTCATAGTCGTACTCTTTTTGTCCGCCACAAGCGCAACGCTCGCCCAGTGCGAGGTTCATGAAGACGCTAAGCTCACCGCCTCGGACGCAGCGGTGAATGACCTGTTCGGCGCGTCGGTCTCCGTGAGCGGGGACGTGACCGTCGTGGGGGCTCCCCTGGACGATTGTGCGGCGGGGGATTTCTGCGGGGCGGCATACGTCTACCGGTTCAATCCCGGAGCGCCGGGACAATGGGTCCAGGAGGCCAAGCTCACTGCTTCGGACGCGGCGGAAGGCGATCTGTTTAGTGGTTCCGTTGCCATCAGCGGCAACGTCGCCGTAGTTGGCGCGTTGTATCATGATTGCACGGCCGGGCCCGATTGCGGCGCGGCGTACGTATATCGGTTCAACGGGAGCGCTTGGCTTGAAGAGCAAAGGGTCACGGCCTCGGACGCGGGAGCGGGCGACCACTTTGGCCAATCCGTTTCTGTCAGCGGGGACGTGGCCGTCGTGGGGGCGCCGTTTGACGGTTCGGTGTACCTCTACCGCTTCAACGGGAGCACGTGGGTCCAGGAGGCGAAGCTTGCCAACCCGGACGCACAGTTCGATCTCTTCGGCGGTTCCGTATCCGTCAGCGGAAACGTAGCGGTCGTTGGGGCCGGACGCGACGATTGTGCAGCCGGGTATGGTTGCGGCTCGGCGTACGTGTATCGCTTTAGTGGGAGCGCGTGGACCCAGCAGGCCAAGCTTACCGCTTCTGACGCGGCAGATTCCGACGGCTTTGGCTCTTCCGTCTCCGTCAGTGGGAATGTGGCCCTCGTGGGCGCTTTCTTCGACGATTGCGCGGCTGGGCCGAACTGCGGCTCGGCGTACGCCTACCGCTTTAACGGTAGCGCGTGGACGGAGGAGGTTAAGCTCACCGCATCGGACGCTGCGGCTGACGATGCCTTCGGCTTTTCCGTCTCCCTGAGTGGAGCAGTGGCCGTCGTGGGGGCTCTCGACGATGATTGCGCGGCCGGGCCCTATTGCGGCTCGGCGTACATCTACCGCTTCAACGGAAACACCTGGGTCGAGGAACAGAAGCTCGCCGCCTCAGATGCGGCGGCGGTCGACACCTTCGGCGCCTTCGTCTCCGTCAGCGGGGATATTGCCGTGGTGGTAGCACCACGCGACGATTGCGGAGCCGGGTTGGATTGCGGCTCAGCATACGTCTTCTCCCTTGCGGACTGCAACGCCAACTCTCTCCCCGATGGATGCGAAGCGGACTGCAACTCGAACGGGGTCCCCGATGACTGCGACATATCGAGCGGGACGAGCCCCGACTGCAACGCCAACGGCATCCCCGACGAATGCGAGCCATCGCAGATTTGCGATGCCGATGGCGATGGTGTGCCTGACACGGACGACGTTTGTCCAGACTCCGACGTAGGCCTCACGATCGTGATCCACGGCTGCAATTCCGGTGTCAGCAATCGTGTTACACAGGATGGCTGTACCCTCGCCGATCTGGTCGCTCATTGTGCGGACCATGCCGCAAATCACGGCCAGTTCGTCAGTTGTGTGGCTTCATTGGGTAAGAACTGGGCGCGCAACGGGATGATCGGCAAGAATGACATCGGTCCAATCGTGAGCTGCGCCGCGCACTGACGCCCACAAACCGAAGAAGAACAGAAACGCGTTTGTGAGCGACGGGCATGTATCATTGGATGTCGGGCAAACATGCCGTCGACTTTTTGGCGGAGTTCACCTACCGAGCGATCCGCCGATGGATGGAAGCGAACCTCTTCGATCGCCTCGTCGACGCAGCCCTGGACAGCAAAGCCGTGACCTACAAGGAGTCAACCCGGCGCGACGTAGAGAATCAGGATCATCTTTTCGCCCATTCAGCAAGCGTAGGGTCCGCTGTGCGGACCATTTGTGCAACGATTGAGGTGGGGAATGGTCCGCAGAGCGGACCCTACATAGTTTCACGGCCGCGCGGGTCGTCATCTTCCTCGTCATCGTCGTCGAGCTTCCACCGATCCGATTCTTCCACGTCGTCGATCTCCCGCTCCATGTGCTTGAACATCTTTTCCTGCAGCGGGGCGAACCGGCGGTACATGTCCAGGGTGGCCTGGTGCGAGTGGGCGATCACGTTGAGCTGGATGAGTTGCCACTTGAGCAGGCATTCCGGCTCTTTGATGGTCGAGAACGGGTCGCAGGTGAGGTGGGGCGACCCGTCGGGGGCCTGCCGATAAAACTCACAGTCCTGACAACGCAGCACGGCTGGGGCGTCTCCTCGGTCGGCGATCGGCCCGCCGGGTGGCCTGGCCAGGCGAAGCCCCGCCCTACCCCGCGATGCCATGCCGGCACCCGGTTGGGCCTGGCTTTGGCACGCCGCCCACCGATCGAACCTCCATAATCCTACGGGCGATCCGACCCCCTCGCCAGCCCTACGCCGGCCCCGCCTCGTGGTAGTTTCGGTAAGCTGCATTTTTTCGCAAGATTTCTCTTGCGGTTTGGCCCGATATGTGGGAAATTGAAGCTCTGAAATTTGATCCACTTACCGACCCGTCCCCCCATGGGTCGGTTCCCCCAAGGCCCGGTCCACCCCACCGGGCCTCTTTGTTTCACCGGTCGGAAGGTCTGTCACAAGAGGTAGGGCAGCTCTGTGACCTGCCTGCGCGATTCGGTGCGTGACGGAACATAACTACCGCAGGCCGGCGAGGAGCCACCACCATCCACTGTAATAGGCGTCAACCAGCTGATCGAACGCCGCCGCAGAGTCGCTCGCCATAGCGTATTGCTCCGGCCGTAAGCGTCGTAACTTATTGCCAATGAATAACTTATAATCCACATACGCCGCCGGAGCGTCAATCCGGAGATCCACGGAAGCCGCGAGCCTTTCATCCGCTGAGCGACGGCTCAACTCCGGTGAAAGGGCCGCAGAACGTTACCAACCTGGGAGGAACCCACCGCCGATAACTACGTGACGGGGAGCCTGCGGAAGGGGCAGGAAAGGCCTGCGCGCTGTGGCGCCTCGTTGGCTGTGTGGGAGTTGACCTCGGTGTTGCCGATCGTCGCCGGGCGAGTGATCTATCCGCTTCACGAACGACTGCTGCGCCGGCCGACGTTCGCCTTTGCGTGCGAACTGGAGCATTCGCAATGGCTGTCCCCGAACGACATCCGGGCGCTCCAAGGGCGTAAGCTCCGCGCTCTGCTGCGCCACGCCCGTGAGAACGTCCCCTTCTACCGACGACGATTTGACGACGCGGGGATCGACGGCAATAGCGGAGACCCTCTTGAAACCCTTCGGCGACTCCCCTTGCTGGACAAGACGGAAATCCGCGCCTCGCAGGGTGACATGCTATGGCGTCAGGCGCCCGGAGGACTCTTTCAGACATGCACCGGCGGCTCGACCGGCGAGCCGTTGATCCTCTACGTCGATCGGCGACGGCAGGCTTGCGACCAGGCCGCCCGAATCCGCAGCCATCGTTGGTTCGGCGTCCGGCCAGGCGACCGCGAGCTTTATCTGTGGGGCTCCCCGATCGAGAGGCAACGCTCCGCAGGCCTCAAGCGCCTGCGCGATGCGCTGTTCAACCAACGCTTGCTCGACGCCTTCAATATGTCTCCAGAGCGGATGGACGCTTACCTGGACGAATGGGACCGTTTCCAGCCCGTTTCTTTCTTTGGTTATCCGAGCAGCATCGCCCTGTTGGTGGATCATGCGCGATCGCGCGGCCGCCGACTCGATACCCGCCGCCTGCGGGCCGTCTTCGTCACCGGCGAGGTGTGTTATTCACGGGATCGGGGGAAGATCGCCGCCTACTTTGAGGTCCCCGTCGCCGACGGATACGGGAGCCGCGACGCGGGGTTCATCACCCACGAATGCCCCGAAGGCCGCCTTCACGTCACCGCGGAGAACGTTCTCGTCGAGATCGTTGACGACAATCAACCGGCAGCGTCAGGGGGTCAGACGAGCCGACCGAGGGTCAGACGAGCCGACCGAGGGTCGAACGAGCCGACCGAGGAGGGAGGGTCCGGGAGGGTCCGGGAGGGTCCGCGCGGGGAGATCGTGATCACTCATCTCGACGCCTACGCCATGCCCCTGATCCGTTACCGCACCGGCGACATGGGGCGTTTACTGCCTGGTCGGTGCTGCTGCGGGCGGGGACTGCCGCTCATGGACGTCGTCCAAGGCCGGACGACCGATTTTCTGTACCTCCCCGACGGTAACACCCGCCACGCTCTTTCCATCATTTACCCGCTTCGCGAGACGCCCGGCGTCAGCCGCTTCCGCGTCGTTCAGCACGACGACTACTCGGTCGTCATCGAGGTCGTGTGCGACGACCGGATCGCGCGGGTTACGCCGGAATCCGTCGCCCGCCGCGTGCAGCCCGTCATCGGCGAGCACGTGCCTCTCGATGTCCGCTTTGTCGAGCGCATCGACCCGATGGCCTCAGGCAAACATCGCTACGTCATCTCCCACGCACACCCGAGGGGTCCGTCGCCCGCCGAGTCGGAGGAACGGCATGTCCAGTAGCGCGTTGACAGACGTAACGCCGCCCCATGTCGGCGGCGCCCGTGGCACGGACCAGCTCCGCTTGTCCATCGAGTGCCGCGTCGTGACACTTTCGACCGAGTATCGCGAGGATTGGGATCGCTACGTCCTCGACCACCCGGACGGGACGCTGTTTCATACCCTGGGCTGGCGCGACGCGGTGGCGGAAACGTTCGGCCACAAGGAGCTTTATCTCCTGGCGACGCGCGGCGATCGCATCGTTGGCGTGTTACCGATGTTTCAGGTCAACAGCCGGTTCGGCGGCCGGATGCTGGTCAGCGTACCCTACGGCGTCGGCGGCGGAATTCTTGCCGACGATAAGGAGACCGTTGCGGCTCTCTGCGCCCACGCCCGCCGCGTGGCGGAAGAGCGCGATTGCCGCGTAATCGACCTGCGCAGCGAACGAGCAATGGTCCCGGACCTGCCCATCATCGACCGCTACGTCGGCTTCAGCCGAGAGCTGCCGGATCGACCGGAGGATGTCCTCGGCTGGCTCCCCCGCAAAGCCCGCGCTGCGGCTCGCAATGCTCGAAGCAAATACGAATTGACCGTTTCCTTCGGTGACAAGCACCTTGAGGAGGTCTGGCGCCTCTACTCGATCAGCATGAGACGCTTGGCATCGCTGACCTATCCGTTCGCCTTCTTCAAGCGACTTGTTGCTGCCACACCGGACCAACATTGGACTTGCGTGGTCCGGTGGCACGGGCGGACGCTCGCGGGGCTGCTCACTTTCCTCTTCCGCGACCGGGTGATGCCTTACTTCATCGGTACGACCGATGAGGCCAGGCGATGCAGCGCGGCCAACTTTACCTACCTCGTCACAATGGAGCGGGCTGTGGCGGAAGGGTATCGCATATTCGACTTTGGTCGATCGCGGCCCGACAACACCGGCAGCTACGACTTCAAGCGGCTCCACGGTTTCGAGCCGCGGCCGCTGGGTTATCAATGCTACACACGACCAGGCTCCGCACCGCCGAACCTCACGCCCACAAATCCGGCGTTCGCCCTCGCGCGGCGCGTCTGGCCGCACTTGCCCCTGCGGTTAACCCAGATCGTCGGCTGCCGTCTGGCCAAGCACCTTCCCGGATAGTCCCATGAACATCCTCTACCTCGCCCATCGCATCCCGTACCCACCCAACAAGGGCGACAAGCTCCGCGCTTTCCGACACATCGAACATCTGAGTCGGTGTCACCGCGTGTGGTGCGCATGCTTCGTCGATTCCTCGGACGATCGCCAATACATCGAGCCGCTGGCTCGCTACTGCCAAGACCTGGTCACCATCCCGATGCGTCGCCTTACGTCCGTGCTTCGCGGTCTTGCGGGCTTGCTTGCGGGCGGAACCATGACCGAGTCTTTCTACCGTGACGACGCCATGACCGAGGCCCTACGCGTATGGTCGAAGAGGACTGCGTTCGATGTGGTTGTGGCGTTCTCATCGAGCATGGCCCAGTATGCACTTCAGGTCCCCGCGCGGCGACGCGTCCTGGATTTGTGCGACTGCGACAGTCAAAAATGGCTCGGTTACGCCGCCGCCTCCCGCGGTCTAGCGCGTTGGCTTTATCGAGCGGAGGGTCAGCGCTTGGCCGTCAAAGAGGGTGCGTGGCTCGACGCCTTCGACGCGACGCTGCTCATCACAGAAGCCGAGGCCGCAATCCTGCGGGCAACCGCTCCCTCGCGCAATCCTCATGTCCTCACAAACGGCGTTGGTCTGACGGATTCCGAGCCGACACCGCCCGCGGCTCAGGTTGGGAGGGCTCCGCTCGTCGGGTTCGTCGGGGTGATGAACTACCGCCCCAACGTGGACGCGGTTTGTTGGTTCGTGGATCAATGCTGGCCCGAGGTGCGGAGGGCGTACCCCGACGCCGTCTTCCGCATTGTGGGCCGATCGCCGGTTCGACGAGTCCGCCGGCTATCACTCGTTTCCGGCGTCGAGATTGTGGGTGAAGTGAAGGACGTTGGGGACGAAGTGCGGCGGTTCGATGTGAGCGTCGCGCCGTTGCGGATCGCCCGCGGGCTGCAAAACAAAGTGCTCGAAGCCATGGCCGCCGCCAAGCCGGTGGTCCTCACGACCAAGGCCGCCGTGGGGATCAACGCCCGCGACGGCGAGGACTATCTCATCGCCGATACGCCCGCTCGGATCGCCGGCGCCGTCGTTCGACTCCTTCGTGATCCGACCGAGCGCGATCGAGTCGGCTCAAACGCGCGACGCTTCGTGGCGACCCATCACCGTTGGGACGACGTTCTGCGGAGGTTCGAGTTGATCGTCACAGGCGCGGTCGAATCCGCCGAAGGCGGACCGCGTACGCCCGTGGCCCTCGCCGCAAGTTCGCCGATCCCAACCGCTGTTGCCACCTCCTAATCTCGTCCCGACAATGCCTCCTTGTGCGGCGCGTCGCCGCCGGACGAGGTATGGTCGCCACGTTGCTCTATTCGATCGCCGGGGGAATGCTGTCCATCCTCGCCACCGCGCGGGTCGAACAGATCGCGTGGAAGTTTCTCCGTTTGGTGGGGTTCATCGTCTTGGCGATCACGTCCGGCGTCACCGTCTGGTGCTTGCGCTCCTCCCCCCCACCGCTTGATACGGCCATGAAGACGATGGTCGGATTGGGGGCCGTTGTCGGCACGGGTGCGATCATCGTCGTGTTGGCCTCCCCCCTCGCCGATCGCTGGACACGGTCCTTTCGCTGCGTCTGCGGCTTGTTTGGGGTCGCGGGAATCGCCGCCGCATCCGTTTCGGCCGTCACAATGTTGCAAGCCGCGGTTGACACACGGCCGCTCGCCCGGTGGGCGATGCCTTGGGTCGTCCTCAGCCAGCTTCTCGCGGCCCTCATGTTGGGCAGCATCACCGTCGCGTGGCTGTTGGGTCATGCCTATCTGACCGCGACGAAGATGACCATCGCCCCGTTGCGGCACTTCAGCCGGATGCTTTCTTGGACCGTCGCGGCGAGGCTCCTTTTCACCTTGCTAAGTGTAGCGATCGCCTGGCAGGTCGGGGGCGATCCGGCTTCGCCGATTCTTGTGCGGGTGGGCCAGTCGTGGCTGATCGTCGTGTTGCGTGTCGGCGTCGGGTTGATCGCGGTGGCCGTCTTCGCGTACATGGTGTCGGATTGCGTTCGACTGCGTTCCACGCAGTCGGCCACCGGAATCCTATACTTCGGCTCGCTGATGGCCTACGTCGGAGAACTCGCCAGTCAACAGCTCATTCACGAGTTGGGCTGGCCGATTTGAACGCCTCTCCCTCGCAGGGAGCGGGGTAGGGGTGAGGGTTTTCATGCAGATTCGTTACCATTGCCCGACCGACGGATGCGTGGCCATCATCGAGTATGAGCCGTTGGAAGGCTGCGGCGATACCATGCAGTGCCCGCGCTGCCACGTTCGTCATCCGATGAACATTTCCGACTCGATGCGCCGGGATCAACGGGTGGACCGTTGCGTCGTCTGCGGCGGGTCGGAATTGTTCATTCGCAAGGATTTTCCGCAGCGCCTGGGACTCACCGTCGTCATCGTCTTCGGACTTGCGGCGCTCTATTGTTTTACCTTCTCGGTGCTTGCAGCCTGGAGCGTACTCGCCGCGGCCGTCGCCTTGGACCTGATCGTTTATGCGTGGATCGGCAGGGTGACGACCTGCTACGCTTGCCGCGCCCAATACCGCAAATGCCCCCTCAACCCCGCCCACGAAGGCTTCGACCTGGCCACCTCGGAGAAGTATTAGCGGAAGGGTGTGGGACCGACTTTCCAGTTGGTCAAACCGTAGCGTCACCCCTCGTGGGTGACGCACGCGTTCTGTGTGACGCTACCGAAGCTGCGAGCCGGAGCGAACGAATTCTTCCTTTGCCCAATTCCTGTCACACGTTGCCTTGGGTGCCCCAGCCCTTGGGCTGGGGGACTGACTCGGCACAGTAGAGCAAGCGCTCCGCCGGGCACTCATGGGACGATCACGGAGCTGAACATCAGTCCCCCACCGCAAGCGGTGGGGCACCCAGCGCCTGAAAAATGTCCCCACCATCCTGGCGCGGACCCCGCCCGCGGGAGTGTGCAGCGCCGCAGTGGCACGGGGTTCTCGTGGCCGATACACTCATCGCAGATGTACGGGCTTGTGCTCATCGCCGTCGGCGGACCGTTCCTCATCTCGCTGGCGATGACTTACTCCGTCCGGGCTTGGGCGCGTCGGGCGGAGTTCGTCGATCGCCCGGGCGGCCACAAACGGCACGAGTCCCCCGTCGCCCTGGGCGGCGGTATTGCCTTTATGCCGGCCATTTGCGGTCCGGTCCTCTTGGGAACCATCGCGGCTTGGGTCCTTCACAGCGGCGGCACGGCTCCCGACTGGCTGCCCGCGTCGGTTCAGACCCACCTTGCGGGAATCGCCTCCAAGCTCCCCACGGTCCTCGCGATCATCGGAGGGGCGATCGTTTTGCATGGGGTCGGACTGATTGACGACCGCCGTCCGCTCGGCCCGGCGCCCAAGTTCATCGCCCAGTTCGCCGTGGCCATCTTCATCGCCGGACCCGTCGGCATACGCGCTCTCCAAGTCCTTCCCCTGCCGCTTTCGTTTGCCGCCACGGTCCTTTGGATCGTGGTGATTACCAACGCGTTCAATTTTCTGGACAACATGGACGGCCTGAGCGCCGGAGTGGCCGCCATCGCCGCCGCCATTTTCGCGGTGACGGCCGCCCGCAGCGGTCAAGTTTTCGTGCCCGCGATGGCCTGCGTGGTCGGCGGCGGACTGCTCGGGTTTCTCGTCTACAACTTCTCGCCCGCGACGATCTTCATGGGCGATGCGGGAAGTCTGCCTCTCGGCTTCTTGATGAGCGTGGTGACCATCCTGACGACCTTCTACGACCCCGCCCGGAACTTGACTCCCTTGGGCGTCATCGTCCCCATCGTCGTCCTGGCCGTCCCGCTCTACGACGTCACGAGCGTCGTGATCCACCGCCTTCGCGCCGGGGACAGCCCGCTTCGCGGCGACCGGCGACATTTCTCCCACCGTCTCGTGAAACGGGGGATGACGCCGCGCGGGGCGGTTCTCACCATCTATCTCGCCACGGCCGCCACCGGGCTGCCCGCGATCATCCTCCCCACCGTCGATTGGCCCATCGCCGTTTTGCTGCTCCTTCAGTGCCTCGCCGTTGTCACCATGATCGCCGTCCTCGAACACACGCCCAATCCGAACCCGGAGCGCAAGCGACGGGCCCATTGATCCCGCGCTTGCGCTTGGGGTTCGGATTTGATCGTCGTCCGCAATCGACAATCGACATTCGACATTCGACATTCGGCAATCACCGTCCGGCAGGCGTCGGCGGCGCTCGCGTGCACAAATACACCCACCCCACTTCGAAGATATGGTTCGACGTCTCGACGTACGGATGCGTCTGCGGCGAGGGGTTGGGAATGGCGTCGATCCGCGGAGAAACGACGTACACGCGATCGAAGTTCGCGATCTGCGCCCTGAGCGCCTCGTCCGGCTGATCGCGAAGCAGCACCGTCGGCGGGTTGTACGGAAGGTAGTACGACACCATCTGAAACATTCGCAGCGCCCAAAAGCTAGGCCACTCGATCGCGTCATACACCAGGAGGTCGTTGGGCGTGATGTCCGACTTGATGAGCGCGGCGGCAGCGCGAGTGTGGGGATTGTCCTGCGCGGGCAGCGCGATGACGGTCGGCGCGGCGGCCAGAAGAAAAAGGGCGATCGCGCCTCCGCGCAGGCGAGTGGGAAGTTCGCTGATCCCGATCGCCAGCAGCCCGGCGAGACCCGGAAGGGCAACCGACGAATAACGAAAGTGCGTGAGATGCTGCCGCTTCGTGGCCAAGTCGATGGCTGCGAACGCGAGCACCGGAACAAAGTACCAGCACGCGAAGACGACGGCCGGCCTCGCCCGCCGCAGCCACAGGTAGATGCACGTCGCAACCATCAGACCGGCCCCGAGCAGCGCGTTCGGCTCGCTCAGTTTGAAGCGGCTGACACGGAAGAGGACGCGAATCGGGAGATCGACGACGCGCAGCACGGTCCGTTGTGCGTGATCCGGCAGGTTTTCATCCAACCAATCCTGCAAGGCGATGAACTCCCGCTGTCCCAGGAAGTGCGGGCCCCAGAGTACGAGGAACAGAGCCGCCGCCGCGATCGTGCCGCCCAACCACGCCCGCAGCAACGAACCGCGCCAGCGAAGCAGCACGTACACAAGCTGTCCGCAAAACGCGAAGGCGGCGAAATAATGGTTCATCATCGCGGTGAACAGCGTCATACCGTAGAGGAGCGTGTGAACCGACTTCGACCGCGCGCCCCACGTCGACCATCGCTGCTCCATCCGAACCAGCAGATAGAAGCTCACGTTCACGAGAAGCCCGCTGAGACTGTAGGGCCTGTTCTCCTGCGCCATGTTGATGTGGCAGAAGGAGAGCGCGAGGATCATCGCGAGAATCGGCGACGCACGGCGCAAGCCGAGTTCCCTCACCGCCAGCGCCACCGGCACGATCGAAACTACGGAGAAGACCAGGGGCATGAAACGAATGGCGGCCTCGCCGTCGCCGACGAGTCGCCGCCAAAGGAGAAGCAACATGAAGTAGACGGGCGGATGGCTGTCGTCGTCCATCGTCCGCCACACGGCGACGAGCGAGCTGCGCTCCGTCAAGTCCGAGTACCGCGGAAGGTCCCGGAGGATGACGCCGTGAGGGAGCCGCTCCACCGGTCCGCGGGTGCAGGCGGAGTTGTACATGGAGTGAATCTCGTCCTGCCAGAAGGCTTCCGTGCCGAGGTGGTAGAGCCGCACGCCTAGAGCCAAGGCGAGCACGGTCGCCATCATCGCCCATTGCCGCCGGCGCACCTGCGAACTCGCGTCCCGCGTTGGCGTGTGGGGTTGCTGCGTAGTTCTGTTCACGCTCGTTCGTCTTCTCGTCGCGCGGCGTTGGAGCGCGGACGCCTCTACGGAGTCGGCTTAGTATCCGTGCGATCGCGCCCCTCTCCTATGCGTCCCTGGGCTCGAAGGTGTTTTTCTATGCCGAGAGAATCCAGGCGATCGCCTGACGCGCCCGTGATCCTCGTCCTGACGCCGCGTATCCACGGTAAGATAAATGTTAAAGCGTCCATGTAGGCCATTCGCGGGCGGCGCGCGAGATGGGTATTTCGTGGTTGTCCGTCGAGGTCCGGGAATCATACAATTGGGGTGTTGACACGCATCCCAGGGCCGCTAGTATAAGCGGCCCGCCGTTGGATAGCAGCGGCAAAGCTCTTTGACAAGTGAACAGGTTTGTCGTCGTGAGAATGTGACATCGGTCGTCGCCGCGTCCTTTAGGTGACGGTCGATCGAAGCTCGCCTCATCGCCGTTAACAGCCGGCGCATGAGACGGGCAAAGTGTACGTCGGCCCCGCCAAGCCCCGCTAGGGGATGACGGGACCGAGACCTTTCGTTCTCATGGACGTAAGAATGAAAGCCCTTAGTCGTATCTGACTCCCGACTTCGGTCGGGACTAGGAAGCGAACAAAAACTGAAGAGTTTGATCCTGGCTCAGAACGAACGCTGGCGGCGTGGCTAAGG
>CAYQZH010000028.1:0-23916 GCA_964421865.1 uncultured Phycisphaera sp.
CCCTACGGGACTCGCGTTTCTTCTTGCTCCCCGTACCCAGCGATAAATCGCTGGGCTATTTTCACGGCGTCCCTCCGGGACGCACTTGGTCCCTAGCCAACTTGTGTATAAGGCTCAGGGCTTGGGCCTGCGCGCCGTTATTGTCACCCTCTGTGTGCCACGGCCGTGTCGGCAGTGCAGACCACGGCTGACACAGCCGTGGCACACCGCTTATACGGCGTCCGACCGCTCCGCGAGCCAATCACAAACGCTCGGCCACAGCTCGCGATTCGCCTTCGTACCGACGGCCATCCCGATGTGCCCCGCCGGGAAGTTGATGCTCTTGCGGTCCGACGAACCGACGGCGTCGTTGAACGGCAAGCTCAATTCCGCCGGCACGAGGTGGTCCTGCGTGGCCGTCAAGTTCAGGATCGGGCATGTGATCTTCCGTAAATCGACCAACCGCCCATTGATCCGCAGCTTCCCCTGAATCAGGAGATTCTGCTGCATACAGTACTTCACGAACTGGCGGAACATCTCGCCCGCGACGGGGATGTTGTCGTTCAGCCAAGTTTCCATGGCGAAGAAGTCCTCGAGGAACTTCTCGTCCTCCATGTTCTCGTAGAAGCTGAAGTACTTCTCCACCATCGTTGACACCGGCTTGAGCAACTGAAACGACCCCTGCAAGAGGTCCGCCGGAGCGTTCCCGTAGACTTGGATCAACTTGTCCACGTCGAAGACGGCCGCATCCGTCCACTTGGCGAGCAGGTATTCGCGATTGGACCAATCGACCGGCGCCGCGAGGAGAATGAGGTTCTTGATCTTGTCGGGATGCAGCGCCGTGTACATGGCCGACATCGACCCGCCCATGCAGTACCCGAGAATGCTGATCTGATCGCACCCCGAGCGCTCGCGGACCTGATCGACGACGGTGTCGAGGTATCCCTCGATGTAGTCCGCCATGTTGAGGAACCGATCGCCGTCCGAGGGGACTCCCCAGTCCAGGTTGTAGGTGTCGAAGCCGCGGTTGACGAAGTGGCTGACGACGCTTTTTCCGGGCCGCAGGTCAAGAATGTACGGACGGTTGACCAAGGCGAACACCACGAGCAGCGGCGTCGAATACTGTTGCTCCACGTCGGTGAAATAGCGCAGCAGGCGCAGCTTATCGACGCGGAACACGGCGTCGCTCGGCGTGGCGCCGACCCGCACCTTGCGAGCGACCTCCAACGCCTTGGGCCAATGGGCCATTTTCCGGGCGAAGCCCATCCACTGCTCTTGCATCTGCTCCGGCGTCGTCATCCAAGGCGTGAATGATGGGAACGTTGGGTTCATTGCGGAACCCCTTTGGGCCGGCGTTTGCCCGTGGCCGCGTCGGTGGACGTCCCCGATACCGCCGTTTCAAGGCCGTCGACGCGCTGCGAAAGCCGGTCGATCCGGTCCAGCACGCGGGTTTCCAGGCTGCGCAGCACGAGCATGATGGAATCGGTGTCGCTCCGGGCCGGCATCTGCTGCTCGTGCAACGCCTTGGTCAGAAACTCGTTGAGTTCCTGCTTAAACGCCAAGGCGCTGTCCATCGACTTCTTGAGCACGTCGAGGAACGCATCGGAGCGCAGGAATTCGTCGCAGTGTGTGGCCCAGGAGTCGAAGAACGCCTGCCGCATCCGCTTCATGGTTTCTTCTTGTGTGGGGGCCGCCGCCGTCGCGAATGCCGACCCTGACATCTTCGACATCAGGTCCAGCCAGAATCGCGAAAACGGATCGTTCGCGGCGCCGCCGCCGCTTGCGTCGTAGTTGCCCATATCCCGGCCGCCTCCTAGCGGCAACGTTCGACGGCGATGGCGCTGGCCTCGCCGCCGCCGATACACAAGCACGCGATGCCCAGCGTTCTATCGTGTCGGTCCAGCGCTCGGGTGAGTGTATTGACGATCCGCGCCCCGGTCGCCCCGATCGGATGGCCGATCGCCACCGCGCCGCCCGCGACGTTCACCCGATTGCGCTCCAACTTCAACTCACGGATCGCCACTACCGGGACGACCGCGAAAGCCTCATTGATCTCGTAGAGGTCGACGTCGCCGGGTCTGATCCTGAGTTGTTCACAAAGTTTGCGGATGGCGTAAATCGGGGCGATCGTGAACCAGTCGGGCTCCATGGCCACGTTCGCGTGACCGAGGATGCGGGCGACGGGTTTGAGCCCCAGCGCCTTTTTGGCGTCGTCGTCGAAAACGACCATCGCCGCCGCCCCGTCGTTGATCTTCGAGGCGTTGCCCGCGGTGATGGTGCTTTCCGGGCCGAACGCCGGCGGAAGAGAACGCAGCTTCTCCTCGCCCTGGAACTTGGCCACGTCTTCGTCATGGTCGACGATCGTCGAGCTCTTTTTCGATTTCACCTCCACCGGCACCACGTCCACCGCGTAAAAGCCGTCCTCCCAGGCGCGGATGGCGCGGGTGTAGCTCTCGATGGCGAACGTGTCCTGCTCCTCACGGGAGATGTTGTATTTGTGGGCGCATAGATCGCCGCAGGTGCCCATGTGGCGGGAGGTGTACACGTCCCACAGCCCGTCGTAGATCATCGCGTCGATGAGCTCGCCGTGGCCCATGCGGTAACCGCTCCGCGCCTTGCGTAGTAGATAGGGGGCTCCGGTCATGCTCTCGCACCCCCCGGCGACGACCAATCCGGCATCGCCGCATTGGATCGCCTGGGCCGCGAGGATGACCGCCCGCAGGCTGGAACCGCACACCTTGTTGATGGTGGTCGCGCCGACTTCGACGCCCAGCCCGGCCCCCAGCGAAGCCTGCCGCGCCGGGTTCTGTCCGATACCGGCCCCGATCACGTTGCCGAATAGGACCTCGTCGACTTCCTTGGGGTCGACTCCGGCCTTGTGAAGAGCGGCGCGGATGGCGATGCTCCCCAGTTCCGGCGCTGTAAGCGTCGCCAGAGCCCCGTTGAGCGCCCCGAACGGCGTCCGCACTCCGCCGGCCACGTACACGCTCTTCAGCATGAATGAGCCTCGTTTCCGCGCACACTTCCACTGGCTGCGGACGCCTCATCCCGAATCTGACGCTCTCGGCGGAAGATTGTATCCGCGGGGCTACGGTCGGCCGTAACTACTTGGCGGTCTTGGGCGGGCCGCTCATCGGCTTAGAGACCGTCTCCTCGCGCACGATGGCATCGCAGAACGCCGAGCAGTTTTCCATCGTCCGAACGCCGGCTTTGCCGAGCGTGTCGAAGTTGGTCCGGACCGCTTCGAACGTCGCGTCCCACATCTGGCGGGTCGTGTTGTAGGGGTCACCCTCGCCCGGCTGGGCGGTCGCGTCACACGCGGCCTTGAACACGTCGAGGCCGGTCCGCATGCCCGCGTCGCAGCAATGGGTCGCCACCTCCAGGTTCTTGCCCAGGAAGGGGACCCACTCGCGCATCACCCGCTCGCCGTTTCCATAGAAGTTGCCGGCCTCACCGGGACGCTTCCAGGCCTCGCCCATCGCCTTGAACCAGGCGTCCTGGGTCTTGCGGCCGGCGTCAAACGCCGTCCGCACGCTCTCCGTCACGCAATCAAACACCTTCGTCATCGTTTCTTTCGTTTCGGCCACCATGGGTGCTATTCTCCTCAAAGTCCTAAAAAGTAGATCTTATCGTCGGACCGTTGTCCTCGATGTTACCGGCTAAAGTATACCCTATTGTGCAGTTGCGTCAAGTAAAATTTGTGCAATCGCACAAAATGTCCGCGTGTTACATAACTACATTAGGTACATACACTTATGAACATTATATAACGCGATTATTGACAAACGTCTGCGTTTGCGGTACTTTAACAGAGGTTCTGCGACGCTTATTGGGACGCTGGATCGAGAGGTTCCGCATGTTCGACGGCCGTCATCCGGAAGTCATTCAGATCAAGAAGTACCCCAACCGGCGATTCTACGACGCCACTCACAGCCGGCACGTGACCATCCAGGACGTCCACGACCTCATCGTGTCTGGGAAGAACGTCTGCGTCACGGATTCCAGGAACGGTGACGACATCACCAACCTCGTTCTGACCCAGATTCTCTTGGAGCAGGACGAACCCAAGCTCGACCTGTTCCCCAGCTCCGTCCTGCACCTGATGATCCGCTCCGACCGGCAGGTGCTGCGATCGTCGATGGAGCGGTTGTTCGGGCCGTTTCTGGGCTTGTTCGCCAGCTCGCAGAAGCAGTTTGACGCCTACCTTCGTCAGGCCATGCAGGCTAACGTCACCTCGCCGATAGAGTGGGCGGGGAGGATGATGCAAGCGTTTTCCGGCGCTCCGCCGACACCGGGTCCGGTCGCTGCATCCCCGCCTGAGCCGCCACCCGACGGCCAAACCACCGAGGAAAGCCTGGACGACCTCCGTGAGCAACTGGCCGCACTCCAGCGGCGTGTTGAAGAGTTAAGCCAAGCCCAACACCGGGGCGAGTGACACGACACGCGGGAGCCCCTAGAATCTTGGAAAGGCGCGTTTCCCTGCGCGCGCCGGCTGCCTGGGAGCCTAGGTGTGAAACGCCGACGATCCGCCTTTACGCTGCTTGAACTCCTTGCCGTCATGGCCATCCTGACGCTGCTGATGGGCATGCTCATTCCCTCGTTGACGGCGGCGAGACGGCAGGCGAAGGCCAACGTGTGCCTGTCGAAAATGAAGGGGATTTCGACCGCCTTTACCATTTATCTCAATGAGAACAAGGAACACTTTCCGCCGCATCGGTTGAAGAACCTCTACCCGACGGCCACGGAGGAGTACGTCAACGAATACCAGGCTAAGAGTCCGCGCTGGCAGTGGTTCTTGGAGATGGAGTCAGGGCCGGTGATCGACCCGAAGCCATTCGCGCGGTTGAGGCGCCCGTGGGGCGACGAGGAGCCAGGCATGGGAAAGAAGACGATGACCATGACAAACGACGTCTTCACCTGCCCGGCGCTGGACGACGAGGAGTTCGCCAAGAACATCCGCAACGGAGCGTACGGCTATAACTATCAGTACCTCGGAAACGCACGTCAGCAAAGTGGTGATCACAAGCGTTGGGACAACTTCTCGGTGCCTCTCCATCGAATCAAGGCGCCGTCGATGACCGTGCTAATCGCCGACAGCCGCGGGGCTGGGAATCCACACGGCCTCCACTCCTATACGCTCGACCCGCCGCGACTGGCCATCGAGCAAAACGCTATGCAATTCGGGCCAGATAGGGACATGGTCCGCGAGGGGCAGGATCCCGTCTTGTATCAATTCTCGCCGGTTGAGATGCGCCATCGGGGTTTCGGCAACGTCTCGTTCGTCGACGGCCACGGCGAAGCGATGACGCTCACGCAGTTGGGGTACGAGATGTTGGGGAAAGACGCTGACGACGAGAAGAAAAAGAACACTGCCGTGCCCGTGCTCGTCAACGAAAAGGGAATCCCGATCCGAGTGCCCGATCCCGATCCCACGGACACGACCATTACAGCGACCAACCGACTTTGGACGGGGTCGGGCCAGGATACGTACGCCGACGCCCGTCCGCCGCCGCCGACGACGCCGCCCTGAGTCGCGGAGCACACGGCGTCGGGGTTATTGCGGGTCGAAGCTGTCGAGCATGTGGGTTTCGGCCATCTCCACGTTGTGGGCGGCGGTGATCGTGTACAGGTCGTAGCACTCCGACCAATGCACGGCGAGCACGGCGTAGGCCAGCAGGATGACGAAGGAGCCGAGTTCGGTGATCCGCGCCGCACGGAAACGCAAGAGCGGGTAGCTGCCGATCAACACCAGTCCGATCTTGTAGAGGATGATCGACGCCGTTCCGTAGGCGAGCATGTGCCGGGCAAAGGGGTTTTCCTCATGGAGCATCCCCTGATCGTGGGAGAGGATGGTGAAGGCCAGGTCGAATCCGTTGAGCAGCCAAATCCCCATCACCAGGCAGATTACGCGGTGGGCCCGGGCTTCCACCACCCAGTGGACGACGCGCGCGGACCAGGAGCGTCCGGCGGGCGCGCCGGCCATCGAGTCCGCGAGCATGTTCGTCGACACCCCGGTCATATCTCCGCTATCGGTTGTCAACGGGGGCGGAATGACCGTTGCGGCGGGCGCCGCTCTGACCCGATAAAGCGGTGCGACAAGTCGGCGGCGACGGCTTGCAAAGCAGCGATAGGCGGAGGATGAGTTGATGACGGACACGACGGGCCGGCCGGACCTCTCGCATCTCGGACCCAGCGGGGAGGCCCGGATGGTCGATGTTTCCGATAAGCCGGTCACGGAGCGCGAAGCCGTCGCCTCGGCGACGTTGCACCTGAAGCCTTCCGTGCTGGACGCGCTCCTGAGCGGGACGTTGCCGAAGGGCGACGCGATCGCTACCGCACGGGTGGCCGGGATCCTCGCCGCGAAACGGACCTGCGAGTGGATTCCGCTGTGTCACCCACTGCCGCTGGATTGGGTCCGCGTGGAGTTTTCACGGGTGGCGGCGGATGAGTTGCTGATCGTCTGCACGGCCAAGACCAGCGCTCGAACGGGCGTGGAAATGGAAGCCCTGACGGGTGCCGCGGCGGCGGCGCTGACCCTCTACGACATGGCGAAGGCTGCGGACAAGGGCATCGTCATCGGTCCCATGCAACTCGAGCGAAAATCGGGCGGACGAAGCGGAACCTATCAGCGCGGGTAGGGCGTTGGTGGGGGTGGACGCCCGGCGAACCCGAGTCGACCGCATGAAGCTGGAATCACTAGTCCACCGCTCTCGTCCACTGTCCGAGCCATACGGTGCACCAACCAGTCCAAGGCCACGGCAGTGTAGAGGATGGCGACAAAGTCCACAGTCCATCGGATTCTCGCGACGGGGATGAACAGCAAACAGAGTGCGACCTGTGAGAGATAAACCGCCGGCAGAAGCCACATTCTCTCCTTGCGGTGACGGGCAGCCAACAAACCCGCCAGAGCCATCAAGCCGATGCCTTCGAAGCTGATGCCCAAGCCGGACATGCCCATTCTTTGTCTAGTGAAGGTATAAATAACCTGCGTCACCCAGATGGTTAGCCCGACGGCGATGAGGGCCGCCGCCGGCCACAGCCCGCGCCGCATCGCCCCCCAGCCGAGCACGACCAACGTGAAGCCCACGACGTTGATGGTTCGAAGTGTGTGAGGTGAGAAGAGAACCAACAGCTTGCGCCCCAAGTTGGCTGTGGTCTCCGCGGGATGTTCGCGAATGAACGCCATGCCGCGGCGATAAAGCTCTGTGTCCGCCGCCTTTTCGCTTAGGCCTGCGGCTATCAGGCGATCGAAGACCTGATAATCCGTTTGGCCGCCTAACCCAGGCGCCTCGCGATAAGTGGGATTGTGCCCCAGGTAGAAGTTCCAACCTGAATTTGTGGACAGCGGAATGAAACTCTTTAGAACGACAGCATTTCGCACCCACCAGGGAACCAGCGGCAGACAGAAAGCCAGACAACCGGTAAGGATGATCCACCATATCTTTCGCGCGCACGTCGAAGAATACGACTCGAGAACGATCCAGAGCAACAAAGCAGGCAGGATGAACAACGCGTTGGGGCGGGTCAGGGTCGCCAGGCCCAGGAGCCCGAAGGCGGCGGCGACACGTCCCAGGTGGCTCCCGCCTATGCTGAACACTACCAGGCTGGCCAGAACCAGGGTCATGAAGAGCGTTTCTGGGAGCAATACCGTCGGTAGGTAAAACAGATAGGGTTGGTAGAAGATCGCAAGCAAACCGGCAAGCAAGGCGACCCGCTCTCCAAACCACTGCCATCCTAGCAACATGATCAAACCAATGTTGAGCACCATCAGGACGGATTGCAGGGGTCCCACACTCAGATAGCTGTCGGGCTTCCCACTGCCAAGGCGATACAACCCTGCAAGACCGAGAGGATAGAGCGGCATGCGACGAGCGGTCGGCGCGCCGGGCGGCAACCGCGCAGCCAGGGGTTGATTGTCCGTCTCATCCAAGATCCCATCCACGGCTTCCGGCGGCGGCAAGGCGAAATCGCCGCGGAGAAGGAGTTCCAAAGCAATGAGGTGATTCTCCAGGGCATCGGCAGTTGGTTCCACGAATTTGAAGAAGCCCATAGCTAGATGAACGAGCAATGCCAGGCCGATGACAGCGATGACCCGACGGGCGAAATGGGAAGCCCCATGCATAGCTGTTATTGTCCTCTTTTAGCTTTCGGGTACGACCCGTTCGTAACGAGGAAGTCGCTGTTGTCAAGGAGAACGGATCGGCCAAAAAGTGTGTGTAGCTGCAGTTTTTCGGCACCAAACCGCGATGCGTGTTTATTTGGAGCGACAAGACGCCCATAGAACTTTTCGTCCTGGGCGTCCGGGCAGGGACCTGTCCGTTCGAGGTCTGCCGGCTGGCGTGCAAAAGGGTGCGGCGGCATGGTCGTTGGTCACCGGCCACTACTTAACTGCCGACGTGCGATTGGCACCGTCGAACAACGTGTGACGTAGGCACCGTAAGCTGTTTCCTTGCCATCGGGAATCCGGCCCCGCCATCGGGCGCGGTCCGGAGTCTGGTTTGAGGACGCCATCATGACCGTCGCGGACTTCCGCCGCATCGCCCTGAGCATGCCCGAAACCTCTGAAGGCGCCCACATGGGCCATCCTGATTTCCGCGTGAAGGGAAGGATCTTCGCAACGCTCTTCCGGCGCGACGACAGGGACTGGGGCATGGTCCAACTGAAGCCGGAGCAGCAGCGTCAGTTCATCGAGGCCAAGTCTCGGGCCTTTGAGCCGGTCAAAGGCGGGTGGGGCCGCCAGGGAGCCACCCAAGTACGCCTCGACGGCGTCGACAAGGCCACCCTGCGAAGCGCGATCTTCAGCGCCTGGCTCAACACCGCCCCGAAACGCCTCGTTGAGGAACTGGGCCCCTCCGACGCGGAGTAACGTGAACTGACCAGCGCGGTGGCGCGGTCGGCTCTTTCCGGGGTGCGATGCCTGCGGCGGAACTTGAGGTTCTATACCTTCCCGGCACCGAGCGGCTCGGGTCCATCGACTGCGCCCTTCTTTCAAAACGTTTGAAAACGGCTGGAACATCAAGCGGGCGACCCTAGAATCCTGTGCGACGTAGAAGTGCGGCGGGGCCGAAGTGGATGAACGCGCGGAGCGGCTGGCGAATGAGCCCAATCAGTTCTCTGTTGACGGACGTGTACAGCCCGATCCGCGACGATTTGGCCGTCGTTGAACGCATCTTCGACGAAGAGATCGCCAGCGATCTGGAGTTCATCAACGGTCTTTGCGACACGGTTCGCTCGTATCGCGGCAAGATGCTTCGCCCCGCGATGCTGCTGCTGGTCGGCAAGGCGACGGGGGAGCTGTCGAGCGCCCACCGGACGCTGGCCGCGGTGGTCGAGATGGTGCACATGGCCACCTTGGTGCACGACGACGTACTTGATGAGGCCGACGAGCGCCGTCGGCAACCGACGATCGGCACGATCGCCGGCAACACGGCCGCGGTCTTACTCGGGGACCATCTGATCAGTCACGCGTTTCACCTGTGCAGCGGACTGCAAAGCCAGCACGCCTCGCGACGAATCGGGGCGACGACCAACACGGTGTGCGCGGGCGAGCTTCTCCAAAACCATCATCGCGGCGACCTCGACTTGGGCGAGGACACGTATTTCGAGATCATTCGGCGGAAGACCGGGGCCCTGACCGCGGTGGCCGCGGAATTAGGGGGCAAGTTTGCCGGGGCGGGGGATGCGCTCGTGCGAGCCATGCACGCGTATGGAATGGCCTCGGGCATCGCCTTTCAAATCGTCGATGATGTGCTCGACATCGTTGGTGATGAGGCTCGAGTGGGGAAGACGCTCGGTTTGGACCTGAGGCGCGGGAATCTCACTCTGCCGATGATTCACTGCTTGAGCAACGGCGGCCGATCGACTTCGAGCCGGCTTCGCGAGGTACTTCGCGGCGTGAGATCGTGCGGGCGGGACCAGATCCGCGAGCTTCTAGAGCAGACACAAAGCGTTGCCTATGCCATTGGTGTCGCCCGGCGGTTTGTCGCCGAGGCGGTCCGTCAGCTTGACTTGGTGCCTCACAGTGACGCTAAGCAATCGCTGGTCGCGATGGCCGAGTTCATCGTCGCCCGGCAGTTTTGACCCTCCCTTTACGGTATAATTACGTCGCGTCCGACGACGGCGATCCACGAGCATCCCACTCGGCATCGACTCGTCGCATCGGGCCTATACGGATTGTCGGAATGCCGACCACGATGACCGGTCCTTCGCCAACGCGCTCGATGCGACACGTCGGCTTCGTCGTCGTTGCCCTCGCAACGTGGGGTGTCGGCTCGGCCGCCACGTCCGACGGCGATGGGACAACTCCGACGAACCCCGCGTCGGAGCCGGCCTCCCTGGCGAGCTTCTCGGATCTCCAGGAATCGCTGGCGGGTCTCAATTGGGACGAGGAAGCCCAACGCCTCCGCCGAGCCGCGGAGACCGTTTGGGAGCGAAACGGCTGGACGAATGAGTCCGATCGTTTCGCGCGCGACGTGGCGTGCGAGGTCACGGCCATTCCTCCCTGGGATGTTGCGGGGCGGCTGAATCTCCTGACGAAGCGGACGACGGAGCGGTACGGTTTGTCCGAGGAGGCTGCGGCGAAGTTCCGAGCCTCCTTGATGGGCGAGGCCGGCGGGTTCGTCATGCGGCACGGCGGGGCGATCATCGAGAACGGTCGCGAGGCGCTGGTCGCCCGGGCCCGCGGAGAGCCCTACACGGCTGAGCACGTCGCGAAATGGGCGAAAGTTCTGGAGCCGCTTCTTGCGGA
This sequence comes from uncultured Phycisphaera sp., assembly GCA_964421865.1. Classification (GTDB taxonomy): domain Bacteria; phylum Planctomycetota; class Phycisphaerae; order UBA1845; family UBA1845; genus SBAX01. Next base: position 10,727 of record CAYQZH010000028.1, read on the forward strand.
CGCCCAAGTGAGCGCGGACCGCCTGGCCGACGAGATCCAGCCGTCTCTGGACGCGGAGCACAAACTGCTGCTCAGCCGAGATCGGGAAAGTTTCCAGAAGCGGACTGCGTACGTGTACGCGATGCGCACGCGGTGGGCGGAGGGGAAGTGGCAGCCGACGGATTGGGGATTGGAGGCCGATCCGATCCAGAACCGCGCCGTGCCGCCGTGTACCCTTGATCCGTCCGCGGCGATCCCGATCCCCGTCGCACCGGCGGCACAGCCGTCGCCGAACGTATCTCTGCCCACGTGCGTTTCGTACGATCCCGCAACATGGTTCGCGTGCGTGCTGGAGTTCGAGAAACGATTCCAGCTCGACGCCGGGCAAAAAAGCACGGCCCAGTCGATTCACGCGGAGTTGGTCGAGCGGGCGGGCGACTATGCAAAAACGCATCGCGAGGAGCTACGTGCCGTGCCGACGCCGGGACGAATGACCCACGCAGCCTATGAGCCGATCCGCGCGCTGTTCGCCGAACTACAGGCTCGCCTGGATGCGCTGCCGACGACGGCACAACAGGAAACGCACAAGCCTTAAGAGCCTATCTCAGTAGGGCCGGCCTCTGTGCCGGCTCCTCGGACAGTACCGGCAGGGACGCCGGTCCCACTGCACCTTGCCTAACCGCAATCGGCCCCGTCCAATAGCACCCATCGGTCCGCAACGCTCGCCGAGGTGACCGTCGCGGAATGTCCAAGGGTCGTCGAGCCTGCCGGGAGAGTCGGGTCCGTGGATCGGTTAGCTCCGCCGGAAGTGGTGGGGATGTTCGTCGCCCTGGGCGTTCTTCTGGCGTCGGCACGGATCCTCGGTGAACTCGCCCGGAAGCTCAACCAGCCGTCGATTTTGGGGGAGTTGGCGGCGGGCATTCTGTTGGGGCCGACCGTCCTGGGGAGCGTCTGGCCCGACCTGGTCGCGGCTCTGTTCCCGCAGGAGGGTTCACAGGCCGTCGCGTTGGACGGACTGACGACCGTCGCCATTGCGTTGTTTCTGCTCGTGGCCGGGATGGAGGTGGACCTCTCCTCGATCTGGCGGCAGGGCCGAGCGGCGATCACGGTGAGCATTTCGGGGATTGTGCTGCCGTTTTCCTTGGGGCTGATTGCGGTGGGGCTGGCCCCGGATCGGGTCGGCCGGGAAGCGGGCGTCGATCCCGTGGTCTACGCTTTGTTCCTGGCCACCGCCATGTCCATCTCTGCGCTGCCCGTCATCGCTAGGACCCTCATGGATTTGGACATCTATCGCAGCGACGTGGGGATGGTCGTGGTGGCGTCGGCGGTTTGCAATGACCTGGCCGGGTGGCTGACGTTCGCGTTGATTCTGAGCATGTTCGGCGCTGCGACGAACCACCACGCGATGTCGATCGGGTGGACCGTGGGGGCGACGCTGGGTTTCACCGCCTTCGTGTTGACGGTGGGCCGGTGGATGATCCATCGCTCCTTGCCCTGGATTCAGGCACGAACGAGCTGGCCGGGGGGCGTGCTGGGGTTTGCGCTGTCGTTGGGGCTGTTTGCAGCGGCGTTCACCCAATGGATCGGCGTGCACGCGGTGTTCGGATCGTTTCTGGTGGGCGTGGCGATCGGCGATTCATCGCATCTGCGCGAGCAGACGCGGGCCATCATCCACCAGTTCGTGTCGTTTATCTTTGCCCCGCTCTTTTTCGCAAGCCTCGGCCTGAAGCTCAACTTCGCGACGTACTTCGACGCCCGGCTGACGCTTCTCGTCGTGGTCATCGCCTGTGCGGGGAAGGTCGTGGGCTGTGGGTTGGGGGCGTTGTGGGGTGGGATCGCGCGGCGCGAGGCGTGGGCGATCGGGGTGGCCATGAATGCCCGCGGGGCGATGGAGATTATCGTCGGATTGCTCGGTCTACAGAGCGGGCTGATCGGGAAGACGATGTTCGTGTCGCTGGTGACGATGGCGATGGTGACGTCGTTGATGAGCGGGCCGCTGATTCGCAAAATCCTGCGGCTTAAGAAGCCCCGGCGGTTGGGCGACTATCTTGCGGTCAAGGGATTCGTGGCAAACTTGCAGGGTGAGAGCCGGGACGAGGTCATCCGCGAACTCTCCCAAGCGGCCTGCGCTGCGGCCGGGCAAAACGGCGCCCACGTGGCTTCCGCCGTCCTCGCACGGGAGGCCCAGGGACCGACCGGACTCGGCGATCGAATCGCCGTGCCCCATGCACGCTTCGACTCCCTGAACGGGCCGGTCGTCGCGGTCGGGCTGTCACACAAGGGGATCGACTTCGACGCCCCCGACGGGGTGCCGGCGCAACTGATCTTCTTGATCCTGACACCGAGCGACGATGACGGCGCCCAGGTGGAAATCCTGGCCGATATCGCCCGAACGTTCCGGCACGAGGAAATCCGTCAGAAAGCGGTCGAGGTCCGCAGTTACATTGAGTTTTTGGCCCTGGTTCGCACGCAAGGCGAGCCCGGCAAGCCGCTCGTACGATGACACGTCACCCGACCTTTTTCCTGATTCGTCGGTCGATCCTCGCGGCTGCCTTCGCGGCAACGGCAACAATCGGATGCCACAAGGCAAGCCGCGGTCCCGCGCCGAGTCCGCGCGTCGAACGCTCGAAGTGGGCGAGAGCGCGGCATTCGGTCTATCTCCACGACCAGCAGGAACGCTCCGCGGCATCCGATCCTCTGGGTTTCCTGAGGATGTGCCGGGAGCACTACCTGGTGACGGTCCGCGACTACCGATGTCTTTTCCACATTCGTGAGCGATTCAGCGGCGCGGCGCCGGGCGAAGCGGATGAGGAACAACAAATCGCGGTGGGGTATCGCGAGCAGCCGTACAGCGTGGACATGCGTTGGCTCCGGAATGCGGCAGGTGCGGCCCGTGTAAGCTACGTGGCCGGTCGGTGGGCGCGCGCCGGCCACGAGATGGCGTTGATCGTTCCGAGCGGCGTTCTAGGGCTGCTCGTTCCCGGCGGAGTGAAGCGCGATATCCGCGGACCCGATGTGCGGGCCGCCTCCAGACGATCCATCGACCAATTCGGATTCAAGACAACCCTCGACCTGATCCTCCAATACTGCGAGACGGCGCGAGGCGATCCTGCCTTTGACCTTCGTTTCGCCGGAGGCGGGGAACTCGACCATCGACCCTGCTTCGTCTTCGAGCGACGACTGCCCTACGGCGACGCGGCGGGGGTCTATCCCGATCGCCTGCTGGTCATCTACGTGGATCAGGAATGGCTGGTGCCGACCGGCTGCTTCGCGTTTGCGGATGACGCCGGGGAAAGGCCGCTCGGCACCTACGTGACCACCGACGTGAAGTTCAACGTCGGGTTGACGGACGCGGATTTCTAAGGCGACCCCTCATCTACGGACTGCACCTCCCGCAGCGGTCGCGGCAAAAGCCCGGGCCGCAACTTCCATCCGGGCAATGGGTGTTGTTGTTGCACGGCTCGCCGTCGTTGTCGCCGCCACCCCATGCCGTCCGCTTAGGTTTCCGCTCGCTGTCGCTGACAGGCGAAGTTCGTGTTACGTCAGCCGGCAGGGCATAATCTCTTCTGACCAGTCGTACCAATGGTCGTTTTTTCAAAGCCGCGGTTTAGGGGATTTTACGCAGACAAAAAAGGAGCTTAATTAAGTTAATTTGCTTGACAAGCGCGCGATCATCTCGATAATGTGCGCCCGGCAGGCAGGTTAGACGGGGGGATCCCGGTGCGTGACCTGGGGCTGCGGCCACGCATATCCGCCTCCGCGAAGGAATAGGAATGATCAAGTTCGTTCACGCCGAAGCCAGATTTCCGGAATCAGCGAACGCAGGTCGTGGGTCGACAAGCAAACTTGCGACCTGCTTCGTAGTGAAAAAACAGGTTGGGGCATTGTGCTCTGGCCAAAACAGTTCCTCTTTCGGAGGTTAGTCATGAAACGGCTCATTGGTAGGCTCACGTGTTCGCAGGTGATTGCGACGGTTCTGACATTGGGTTGGGCGACGTGCCCGATGGTGTTCGCCGCCGAGCGAGGGAAGCAGGTGGCGAGGCAGGTTGTCACGGAAACCCTGACACGTATCTACGGGGCGACAGTGATGGATTCTCTTATGGACCAGATCGGGGCAATGGACATTGGGAATTATATCACTTCCACTGTCAGCCAGCCGATCTCGCTCGAACGACCGGAAGGAACATATGTTTTCGAGCAATTTATGCGTAACCCGTCTGGTGGGGCCAGTGGTCTCGTCACTATGTACAATCCTGCTGGGGAAAAGATAGGGGAAGTCAACGTCGCAAAAGTCATGGTTTCAGATGACAATAGAATTGATTACTCTATTGCTGTCTCGGTACCAGACAAGAACTGGACTGAGGATGCCGTGCTCTCCGGCATTAAGGGTGATCCGGGGAAAGCGGTGGCTTTGGTCAGCGTAGATGGTCAGGATACCACTGCGTCACTTGTAGACTTTAGCGGGGTTCTCGCTTGTGGTTCGGCGGCACCAGGCTTACCCTTGGTGACTTCGACGCCGTTGGGTAGTTCATTGTCTTCCCAAGGCGGCGTGGCCAGCGATATGTATCCAACCACTACCTATAGCGGCGATGGCGGTATCGGTTCAGCAGGTGGAGTTGCGATCGAGCCCTGCACTGCCTTGGCTGTTTGTGTAGTAATTTTGGTTGCAGCTATACTGTGTTATTGCTTCTGCTGGTTGCTGTTTTAATGGTGGGAGAATGCGGTGGAGACTACGAAAAAACCTGTTAAGTTCCGCTGGAGCCTGATCATAGCCTTTGCTATGTGGATATTCACAGTAATTTGCTACCAAGCGGGGTTGACTGAGCCGCGGGTGTTTACTTTTGTCAATACATTCATAGTGCCGGCTCTGGTTTTGGTGCCCATCGCTCCTCTGTCGGTGGCGAGAGTTGTCACACATAGATGGTTTATGCCCGGCATCGCGATATGGGCCGGTTTTACAATTCCTGGCATTTACCTTACAGGAAGCTGGATTACTGGTGTCGGACATCGTTGCGATAAGGTCGTTATGCTTGGCGGAGTTGTCGCATTTTTTGTGCTGAACATGCTTTGGGCGGTAGATAGATGGCAAGGGCGGGTGTCTAAGGAATTGGAAAGGAGCATTGACTCGCGAGTACGAGTTGCGTCACCCACAACGGGCGACGCTACGCGGGAAACGGGCCAGCCCGTTTTTTGACGGGCCGTTGTCAGTGTCCGTGCGGGTTAATCGACGGCGGGAGAGTACAATGGAAACCATGGAAAAACCCTTTAGGTTCCGCTGGAGTTTGCTCATAGTATTAACCGTGTGGGTACTGCTTGTAGTCTGTTACGAAGCCGGAATGGTCGTTTGGCGGGACTTCACGTTCGTCCAGACGTTCATCGGGCCCGCTGTGCTCATGGTAGCTCTCGCCCCTCTCTCTACGAAGAGCCTCGCTTCTTCCCGGTGGGCTATGCCCTGCATGGCTGTATGGGCGGGTGTGATGATTCCAGTGGTTTACCTTGGCGGGAGATGGATTACCGGTTTTAGGCATCACTGTGATTGGCTCTTTCTGATCGGAGGGATTACTGCCTTTTCTGCGATTCTTTTGTTATGGGCAAAGGATGCGTTCCGGCATCGTAAATTGGGTGCCTAAAGGTTGCAGTGAACAGTGATGTCTATCGCTGGAAAGTGAAAGGGCACGTTCCTGAGAGAGCCGGCGTGTTCGCGATACGTCGGCTCTCTTGGCAATGTCCGCGCGGGTTAATCGACGAGTTGCTTCCAGGTTCCCCGAAAGATGACCATTCGCGGGGCGTCGCCGAAGCCCGGCGACTACGGTGTGCACCTCCCGCAGCCGTCGCGGCAAGAGCCCGGGCCGCAGGTTCCTCCCGGACAGTGATTGTGAACGGGGTCGTTGTCGCGGCATGCCAGACCATCGTTCTCGCCGCTCGTGCACGTCTTCACGCACTGACCGCCGCCGCACGCCGCACAGGCCGGACCGGCGTCACACGCGCAGGGCGTACTGCCCACCCCGGGACCGCAGATCACCGTCGACGGACACGGGCACGGCCCGGACTCGATTAGCGGATAGGCGTACCCCCTCACCGCGTCCACCACCCTGCCGAGGTCACCAGCGTCGAGGTCCAGGTTCTCCTCCGGCAGGTTCGGGCTAATCTTCGCACCCGCCTTCCTCAGGGGACCGAGCTTCCCCAACGCTTTGAGAATCTCCGAAATGTCGACGCCGCCAGGCTGCCCAGCATCCGGCGGGTTAAACGCAGGGGCTACGTCGCCGTGACGATGTGTAAGCATGGTCACCGGCGCAGACACGTTGACGCAGCTCCCTTCGCTGCCCTTGCACGAGGCGCCGTAGGTCCGGACGCTGTAGGTTGAGCTGGGCAGGATTTCCGCGCCCACCACGGTGATCGTCCTGGGGTTGCACGTCGCCCCTGCCAGGCAGGGGGGGTCGCCTACGTCGCCGCACTTCGCCCCGCTGTTAAGGGGTCCGAGCGGTCCGGCGCACACCTTGCCTGCCGTCTCCGTCACCCAGTCGTAGTAGAACGGGGTGCACTGCAGCCGCGCCGCACGGTAGTGGCCCCAGGTCGGTTGCTCCTGGGCTTCGAGGAACGTCGCCGGCCTGCCCACCCAGCGGGCGCAACCGCCTTCCCCGCTGGGGTTCGGTGGAACGGTCTCCCCGGTGGCCGTGCACGCGACGAGGGGTGGCGCGGGATTACCAATACAAGTACCATTGTGCGTCGCGTCGTTGCTCGGGCAAGACGGGGTGTTGCAGACGCAATCCGCGTTCGTGCTGCAGGGGTGTCCGTTATAGTTCGGAGTTAAAATCGCACCCGAACAGATACCGTTGCTGTTGGTGTCGAACTTGGAGAGGTTTTGCGGCACGGTCTGCGTCGGCAGGGCCACCGTCGCCACCGCGTTCCTGGGGTTGGGATGCCCCAGCTCGACCAACTCCACCCTGATGGCGTTTTCCCCTGGCGCTGCCGCGGCGGTCGCGGTGCCCACCGCCGCAACCCTGAACCTTAGCGACCGAGTGGTTCGATCGGGGCTGAGCGGGTCGGAATCCCCAACGATGTTCGGCGAGTCGCATTCATCCGGAATGCCGTTGCCGTTCGCGTCGTTCCCTGCCAGTTCGCACATGTCGGGAACGCCGTTCGGCTGGCAGTCCGCGGCGCCCGAGGCGATGTCGCACACGTCGAGGATGCCGTTGTTGTTGCAGTCCGCACAGGCCGGAGAGCCGGTGCAGCTTGAGCGGTCGCACTCGTCCGGAACCCCGTTGCCGTTGCAATCCTGGCTCGTACCCGAGACGATGTCACAGGCGTCGGCCACGCCGTTGTGGTTGCAGTCCAGTGTGCCCGCCGGGTCGCAGGGGTCTCCGAAACTCAAGCAGGTCCGGGCATCGCGGAAGGCGATCATCTCTGGAATATCAAAGGTGGGATGAAAGCGATTGGCGGAGGTGATCGTCGGATTCATCGTCCAGCCCGGGCAACTACAATGGTTTGCGCCCCAGACGTGGCCCAACTCGTGGGCGGACAAGTCGGTCTTGCAAGCGAGACTGGGGCATCCGGCGGAATCGGACTCCACCAAACAAAAGGCCGCGTCGGTCAAGCACATCGTGTAAGTGATCGCTATGCCGATGATGCTCCCGGTGAGGTCCTTGCCGGTGAACAACTGCACGGCATCGCGGTGAACACCCTGCTCGAGGGCGACCCAATGATCGCGGAGTTGATTCAGCAGACTGCCCGCGCCGAACGAGGCATAGGGGTCAGGTTCCGCGGTCCGCACGATGATCCGCACGAGGATATGCCGGATGTTGAGATCGCGTTCGTATTGCAGGTTCATCGTGTTGATGACGGTATTAATCTGCGCCGCCGCGGCCTGCACGGTGCCGTACTTCTGGAAATATTCCACGTCGGCGTCGATCGCCAACTCGGAGATGAACAAAGGGCCGCTCGCGGCGGTGTTCGCCGACTCCGAGGGGACTTCCTCGTCCGATGGGGGCGCGGCGATCGTGGCGCACGTTCCGCTGCCGGGCAGCACGTCGTCGTCGCGATAGACCACGTATTGGTTAGGCGCCGCCGAAGCAACCCGCGAGCCGATCGGTTCGAGCCAGTGTCGATGGCCGTCCGGCAGCAGCATTACGGCGCGAAGACCGTTCTCGTCCATGGACCCCGCGACGGCGCTGCCGTCGATCTCCAGGACTCGCCCGCGGTAGGTCGTGATCGGGCCGGGATCGACGCTCACATAGGAGCCGTCGGCCAGTTGCGCAACCAGCGTGTAGTCGTCCGCGCGAACCGAAAACGGTTTGAGAACCAGAGTGCGGATTTCGCCCCCGATCGGCACCGCCGCCTGAATCGTTGCCCCCGCGGTGTGCGAGAACCGGACCGTGACGATGTCGCTCGCGGCGAGGTTCAGCGCGACATTAGCGTCGCCCGAAAGGACCGCGAGGTCATCCGATGTCACGCGTTCGCCGGTCGGCTCGAGGGCATGGGCAGCGAAGCCGACGCACGCGACGGTTCCCCACGCAACGACGACGGAGATCCCCCGGCTGCCAAGTCGACGGAACCAGCGATGGAGGTTCATGGTTTGAAGGCGCCCCCGCGTGCCACTTCTTCCGACCCCGGCGGCGGTCGCGTCGTAAGCGCAGCCGAACCGTGGGCCGAGCGTCTCGCCTCGCCTGCCGCACCCTCTTCTATTATCCGCGCGGGCGGGCGGGTTTCAAGTGGGGCGCCGCCCCGACGGTCGCGGTGGGTCCGCGTCAGGATTGTGGGTACATTTTTCAGGCGCTGGGTCCCCCACCGCTTGCGGTGCGGGACTGATGTTCAGGTCCGTGATCGTCCGATGAGTGCCCGGAGTCCCGGCGCGCCGGGATACTCTGCCGAGTCGGTCCCCCAGCCCAAGGGCTGGGGGACCCAAGGTCACGGCCTTTGCCTTGACCCCTTAACTTGACGCAGACCCGGTCGCGGTTCCGTTCAGGAGGCCGTGACTTCGAACGAAAACAACGGCGTCAGGTCGCTGAGTTCGTCGAGGTTCCAGGCGAGGTCGAGGATGGTCGCGGCGGTTTTGTCGGTGACGACGCCTTGGGCCATGCGATGGAACTTAGCGACGACCTCTTCGTCCGTCATGGGGTTGCGGGCGTGGCCGCGGGGGAAGTCCACGCGCTTGTTGAGTTTCGTCCCATCCGTGCAGATGATCGTCACGTCGTTGGGGATGCCCTCGGGGTAACCCTCGTTGAGTTTCGGGTTCTCGACGATCTTCGTCCGGTCGATCAAGTCGAGCAGCTTGGGATCGGCGAGGCGGCCCTCGTCAAAGGTCGCCAGCGTCACGTCGCCGTCCACGAGGGCGGCTGCACAGCAATAGAACATCGAGTGATCGGCCGTCTCCCGCGAGGTGGGACGGAGCTTCTCCGGCTCGCTGCCGATGATGCTGACGGCGGCCTCAAAGCTCTGGATGTCGATCGACTGGATTTTTTTGCCGGAGAGCTTGGGCCGGAGCTGCAAGCAGGCGTCAATCGCGGACTGCGAATGGTACTCCGCCGGCCAATACTTGATGTACGTCTTGTCGATCATGAAGTCGCCGTCGCGCCCGAGGACAAGGTTCCTCACGCCCGGAATGCTAAGCTGCTGGATTAACCCCTTGGGACCCTCGAAGATTTCGTTGGGACCGGTGAGACCTCGACGGGCGAGATCGGCGGCGAAGACGCCGTTGCGGGCGGCGTTGGAAAAGGCGCACGCCTTCCAGTCGGATATTTGCCCGGTCCGCGTCTGGCGCGTGGTGATGTTGCACACGCCTGCAAGTCCCAAGGCGTGCTCCATTTGGTCCTCGCTGAGATCCCAGAGCTTGCCGGCGAGCAACGCCGTGGACACTGCCCCGTAGGTGACGTGGTCCCATCCCCCGGCGCGCAGACTCGCGGCGTCGCATAGGCGACACTGAATCTCATAGCCGATGACGGTGGCAAGGATCAGGTCCTTTCCGGTCTCGTCGGTTTGTTGTGTGACCGCGACGGCGGCCGAAATGTTGTCCGAGGGGTGGGCGGGTTCGAGACTCAGGTATGTGTCATTGTAGTCCAGGTAACGCACCATCGCTCCGTTGGCGAAGGCGGCCAATTCAGGCAGGGTGCGATGCGGCGTTCCCCAAACCGTGGCCTTCGCCTTCGGGTCACTGACGGCCATTGCCTTTTCACGCACGATTTTGGCCGGGTGCGAGTGGTAGGCGCCGAGTGTCGTTGCCAGCGAGTCAATGACGCGCCGCTTGACCTCATGTACAGTTTTGGAAGGTAAGTCTTCGTATTTCAGTGCTTTGGCCCAGTGGGCCATTCGTCGGGCGATAGTCATCAGTTCCCTCGTTCCTTCCTCCCCTGAAAATCCGCGCGATCGGAGTCCACAACTCGATTCGGTTGTACTAGGTGCGTAGCGCTTGGTCCAGGTCTTCGATCAGGTCTTCGGTCGCTTCCAGGCCGACGGAGAGGCGGATCAGTCCGTCCGTGATCTCCAGCCGACGACGATTGTCGGCGCTCATTCCCGCGTGCGACGTCTTCGATGGCTGGGTAATGAGCGATTCAGCCCCGCCCAGGCTCGGGGCGACGATGGCAAGAGTCACGTGGCCGAGGAAGCGCTTAGCGGCTGCGGCTCCACCTTTCAATTCTAAACTTAACATCCCGCCAAAGCCTGCAAACAACTCCCGCGCCCGGCCGTGTTGCGCGTGGCTCTCCAACCCTGGATAGTTCACTCGCGCCACCCGCTCATGCGACTCCAGAAATCGAGCGACACGTCCGGCGCTTTCGTTTTGATGTTTCACCCGCACCACGAGCGTTTTCAGGCCGCGGTGTAGCAGAAAGCAGGCATGGGGATCGAGAACGCCGCCTAGATGGTTGAGACGCTGACGGATGCTCTCCACCAGTTCCGCCGGACCGATGACCGCGCCGCAGACGATGTCATTGTGGCCATTGAGGTATTTCGTGCCGCTGTGCAGGCAGAGAGTGAACCCGTGGTCGAGCGGGTGGAAGTTCACGGGCGAGGCAAAAGTGTTGTCGATCATCGAGATCAATTTGTGCTCGTGGGCGAAACGGGCGACGGCGGTGAGGTCGCAGACCTGCATGAGCGGGTTGGTGATCGTCTCGACGTAGATCGCCTTTGTGTTCGGGCGTAGATGCGCTTCCCACGACTTGGGATCATCGGCGTCGATGAAGGTGTATGTAATGCCGAAGGTGTGCAGATCGTGCGTGACGAAGTCGTGTGTACCGCCATAGAGACAATCCTGCGCCAGAAAGTGGTCGCCGGCGTGCAACACCGTCAGTAGACTGGTGGAGATGGCGGCCATTCCGCTCCCGGTCACCAATGCGGCCTCGCCGTTCTCCAAGGCCGCAAACTTGGCGTGCAACACGACATGATTCGGTGTATTGTTCAATCGAATGTACCGCACGTCATGGTAGCCCGTCTCCTCGGCCGTGATAAATGTGGACGACTGAAAGACCGGCATCGCCACCGCGCCGGCAATTCGTGGCTGCGGCTCGCCGGCGTGGATGACCTTCGTTTCGAGGTGCTTCATCGGGCGTCTCGGCATGGGCTCTTCCTCCGCGGCTGCGTGGCCGCAATCAGGCCTGTTCGACGGATTCCAACAGCATCTCCGCGATATCCAATTGTGGCATTGCCTCGTGGCCTTTGGCGGCGAGACCGTCAGTCAACATTCTCATACAGAACGGGCACGCACTCGCCACCGCGTCCGGCTGCGTTTCGAGAAGTTGCTCCGTTCGTGCGATGTTGACCCGCTCCTTGCCCGGTTCCTCTTCCTTGAACATCTGGGCTCCCCCGGCGCCGCAGCACATGCCGCGATCGCGCGTGGCCTTCGGTTCGAGCACAGTCAGACCGGGAATACTTCGTAACGCCTCGCGCGGAGCGTCGTATACTTCATTGTACCGTCCCAGGTAGCAGGAGTCGTGGTACACCACCTTTTTGTCGATCCGCCGCGTCGGCTTCAGTCTGCCCTGGGCAATCAAATCAGCAAGGAACGTCGAGTGGTGGATGACCTTGTACCGGCCGCCGAAGTCGGGGTACTCGTTGAGCAGTGTGTTGAAACAGTGCGGACAAGTGGTGACGATCTTTTTCTTTTCCACACCATGGCCGTTCAGCACTTCCACGTTGGCCTTGGCGAACGTCTGAAAGAGATATTCATTCCCGGCGCGCCGCGCAGGATCGCCGGTGCATTGTTCCTCTGTTCCGAGGATCCCGAAGTCAACGCCGGCCTGTTGCATCAGCTTGACCGTCGCCCGGGCGACCTTCTTGGCCCGCTCGTCAAACGATGGAGCGCAACCGACCCAAAATAGGACTTCCGCCTCAGGATGCTCCGCGAGCGTCTTTACCTCCAAGCCTTCCGCCCATTTCGCTCGATCACCTGAAGGAAAACTCCAGGGGTTGGCATTGGACTCCAGTCCCCGGAAAGCCGTCTGCAACTGGGGGGGGAACTCACTTCGCTCCTGAACCAGGAATCGGCGCATATCGACGATCTTGTCGACGAAGCTGATGAAGACAGGACATTCCTGCTCGCACGCCCGACAAGTCGTACAGGCCCACAGGACTTCGGGGTCGATGACCCCATCAACCAAGTCCTTCCGGTGCTCTTGGGAATCAGCAGTGGCGTTACCGGTGACGAGCGCCTTTTCCTGCTGATAGAGGAAATCTCGCAGATCGAGCGTGAAATGTTTTGGCGAAAGCTTCTTCCCGGTTTTCGTGGCCGGACAGTGGTCGCTGCACCGACCGCATTCCGTACAAGTGTAGAAGTCCAGAATGGACTTCCAACTGAACTGGTCAATGCGGCGAATGCCCAACGTCTCTTCGCGCTCGAGTTTTCCATCCATGTCCTCAATGGGCGGCAGTCGCCCGGGCGAATGGAGAGGCTGAAAGTAGACATTGGGAATTCCGGTAATTACGTGAAAATGCTTGGAGTAGGGGAGGAGGTTGAGGAAAATAAGAACCAAAGTTGAGTGGGTCCAAAATCCCACGTGACGGAGCGTCGTCAGTGTCGATGGATCCATTCCAAACAGCAGGCGCGCCAAAAGGGAGCCGCCCGGTTCGCACACCACGAACGCCGATACCGTGGACATCCTTCCCGCCAGGGAGGCGCCGTCATAAAGAAGATCCGCAAGCATCATCACGATAATGATGGCCAGGATCAGCAATCCCTCGCCGCTCAGCGTCATACGCGGCAGACGCTTCACGAGCCGGTAGTA
>CAYQZH010000029.1:0-22802 GCA_964421865.1 uncultured Phycisphaera sp.
ATCGACCAAAGCTGCTCCGCCTTGAAAATCAATCGGATCGACGCCGGACCGTTGATGAACTTGCCTTTGAAGTTGAGGCACATCGCCCCGTCAGGCGTCGGGGACAACATCTGCTGGGTGTCCCAGGAGGTCGAGGTGAGTTTGCCGTGCTTGGAGTTGAGCTGTGTGATCCAAGCCTGCAACGCCTCGGTGCTCACTTCATCATTGAACGCTGCTGAACCCAGCTCCCGCAAGGCATTAGCCGAATCGGCGACGGTGGCGGAATCCGCCCCCAGGGCCGTCTGGAGCTTGACCGGAATCGCCATGGCACGCGTGCCGAAGAAAACGACCGACAACAAAAAGATCGAGTACGCGCCCGTGACCAAGGAGATGGGAATGGCCGCGATGGCGAGCCCCATCCCCCGACGCCGTCCGCCGCTTGTGGTGATGATCCCCACAATCCCGAAGATCAATCCCAGCACCGCGGTGACCCCCAGGAAGCCGAGCAAAGACAGGATGAACCCGCCGATCGCCGCGGCGCTCCATCGCGGCAGTGCGCTCGGACCGTGAGCCGCGGGATAGTAGTCCTGTTGACCTGGCAGCGGCGGAAACGGCGGCGGTTGGAACTGGGTCATGGCCTGGTCCTTTCAAACGGGTTTCACGCCGGGCTAGTTGAACGTCGGCGGTCGGACGGGTCAAGCGCGGCCAGGTCCGTCCCATCCAGCCCTAAGGTCCGCGCCCAGAAACGCGCTGCGAAGGCGGGAGCGAACGCACCTCGGCCGGCCTCCACCCTGGGGATGCGCGGGGCCCGATCGGGAAAGCGCAGGCCGTAGAGCAATGCGACCTCGGTCTCGTGGATGATCCGGCGGCGTGCGGAATCGAGCGACTCCGACCAGGGACGGACGAGGCGTATCACGCGCTGCCTTCCGGGGAGGCGTGCGGCGAGGCGAAGTGACTCGGGTTGGCACTGCGAAGCTCGGGATGAACCAGGTACCAGAACATGGCGATGGCGGCGGCCGTGCCCACGGAGATGTATTGAATCGGCAACACGCGGAGGAAGGGGCTTGCCGGGACGCTCGCGGGGAGCCAGCCGGGCGCAGGTCCAAAGCGCGCCCACACGTACCCGCCGACGGCCAACAACGGGACCGACAGAATCGACCAGACGGCCGAACGGACCGGCACGACCCAAGAGGCCAGGTACAAGGCGATGCACACCGAGGCGGCCACTACAAAACACGCCTGTCCGTGTTGCACCGATCGAGTGGACAGTCCGGCGGAGAGGATTTTGAAAGTCAACAACGCAGCGCCGCCGGCGAGGAGCGTATGTTTGAGGCCGTCGGCGAGGCTGTCCTTCGGTCCGTGCCACACGCCCGCCGAGCGATCGCCTCGGTCGCCGAAGCACCACTTGCCGACGGCGATCGAAAAACCGCGGGCGAGGAAGATGATCGCGAACCAGGCGATCGCCTCGAGCGCAAGCTTGAGCGGCAGGCTCGACTGAGAGACGGGTGCGACATCGGCCCACTCGATGAGCAGCGATCCCGCCGTCGCCCCGCGGAGCGACACCGCGGCCAAGCCCAGCGCGGCGGCGAACGTTCCCACCTCCGGCAGCCGTCGTCCGGCAATGACCGCTGCCAGGGCGGCGGTGACGGCGGCGAGTCCGGCGGCTTGAAGCAGCATCATCCAGGCCCCGTGACGCGTGAGCACGCTGAGCGCCCCGAGCGGATCGTCCGGGGCCATCGCCAACCAACCGACGGTCAGGAAAATCGCCCCCGCCAAGGCCCAGGAAACCCAAGTCGCGGCCCTGTCCAAGAGGCTGAGGTGGCGTCCGTGTTCGGTCATCAGCGAGCCTGATACGTCGGTCATGCGATACTCGTTTCCAAAACCTCGTGGCGGCGGAGGACTCGCTGTATGCCTTCTCGCGCGTCCGCATCCAGCGGACAGAGGGGAAGTCGAAACTCCTCTTCGATCAGCCCCGCGACGGCCATCGACGTCTTGATCGGCAATGGATTCGGCCCGTACCGACCGATCCCCGTCGCAAGATCGTACACCTTCCGATGATACTGCAGCGCCGCGGGCATGTTCCCTTCGAGCGCCGCCGACACGAGCGATTTCATCAACGCCGGATGCAGATTGGCGATCACGCTGACTACCCCGACCGCGCCCAAGGCCATGAAAGGCCAAGTGAGCGAATCGTCGCCGCTCAGCACCGCGATGTCGCATCGGGCGGCAAGATCGGTCGTCGCCTCGACGTTGCCCGTCGCGTCCTTGATGGCCACGATGTTGGAAAACCCCTCGCGCAATCGGACGATGGTGTCATTGCCGATGGTCACCCCGGTGCGGGCGGGAACGTTGTAGAGCACGATCGGCAAATCGACCGCCTCGGCCACCGCTCCAAAATGTCGATGCAGCCCCTCCTGCGTCGGACGGTTGTAATACGGTGCGACGACCAAGGCCGCATCGACGCCCATCGACGCGGCTAGCTTAGTGTGTTCGACGGTTGCGGCGGTGTCGTTGCTTCCCGTGCCCGCCATCACCGGACACCGCCCCGCGGCCCGGGCGATCACCGTTTCGAGAATCTTCGCCCGCTCTTCGTCGGTCAGAGTCGGCGTTTCGCCCGTCGTGCCCAGCGGCACGAGCCAATCCGTACCGCCCTCGATCTGTCGATCGACGAGGGCCTCCAACCGAGGCCAATCCACTTCGCCGCCGCGAAACGGCGTCACCAGCGCAGTCATCGAACCGCGAAGATTCGTCGTTGAACTGAGCGCCGTCATGATCTCCAGCCCTCCCCGTACATCCGACACCGCTGCCTCAGGCCGCAGCGTAGGAACGGATTTCGACCTCCACACCCGCCTGTGCGGCCCGCTCCGCTTCCAGGAGCAGCCTCTGTGTCGTCGGTTCGTCGATGTACTGCTCCGCGCAGGTCGCACACACCGCAGCGGGGACGCCTTTGAATACAAGCGTCGTCCCGTTACGCTCGAGTGTGACGGTCACATGCGCCGAACGCGTCTGCCCGTGTTTACAAATCACGCACTGCATGATGGACGATGCTTCCGCCGCCCGTCGACGCAACTTTCCGGACCATCGCATCGCGAACCTGAGCTTGTGCTCGTGGTTCTGCTCTCCCTACGGCGGCGCGAAATGCGCAAGCAACCCTTTCATCTCCCTCACGGCCTCGCGCATGCCGACGAACACCGCCCGGGAGACGATGGAATGGCCGATGTTGAACTCGCCGAACCCCGGCAGCGACGCTACTGCTCCGATGTTGCGATAGGTCAGCCCATGCCCGCCGTGGACTTCCAACCCCAGCCGTCGTCCGAGGGCGATCGCGTCTTTCAAGGCCTTCAACGCCGCATCCCGCTGCGCCGTTGTCTTCGCGTGGGCGTAGGCGCCGGTCCAAAGCTCCACCGCCTGGAACCCGATATCAGCGGAAGACTGTACCTGATCCGCAACCGGTTCGATAAAGGCGCTGACCATGATCCCGGCTTGGCGCAGCCGACCGACGGCCGCGGCGACCCGCGCTCGGTGACGGACCACGTCCAGCCCGCCCTCGGTGGTAAGTTCCTCCCGCCGCTCGGGCACAAGAGTGGATTGATCGGGCTTGAGTCCGACGGCGACGGCGACGATCTCGTCGGCGATGGCCATCTCCATATTGAGCTTCACGCCGACGGTCTCGCGAAGAAGCCGGGCATCGCGATCGTTGATATGCCGGCGGTCCTCGCGGAGATGGAAGGTGATGCCGTCGGCCCCGCCCAGTTCGGCCTCCACCGCTGCCCACACCGGGTCGGGTTCATCCGTGCGGCGGGCCTGACGGACCGTCGCTACGTGGTCGATGTTGACTCCAAGCAGCGCCATAGGGCTTCACCGAGAAACACGCAGGAGGTTGCTCCGCGTGCATTATAGTTCACACCAACCATCGCTCCAAGCAGCCCGGCGGGTGCGGGGAAACTGAGGGTGCATCCCGTTTGGAGTGGCGAAAATGCCCACGGGATGTCATTCTGAGCGCAGCGAAGAATCTTCTTAGGTGTCTGGATGCTTCGCTCCGAGATTCTTCGCTCCGCTCAGCATGACGCGAAGCGATTACCCCGGCCACCGTTAACGGGATGCACCCGGGAACTGATGAACCCTCGCTGGAATCTCCGATACTGTCACGGGAGATTGAGCTTACCTTCGCACCCCGCGTTGACGGGTCGTAGCGACCAACACGGAGTACCGCCGCGTGGCGGAGATACCCTCAGACATCGCCGCCGCCGCCGCTGGGGCTCCCTTCCAAGCCCGCGAGACGGTCAAGGAGCGCGAGGTCCGTAGGGCCGGTCAGGCCCACGCCGCCCATCGACAGGTCCGCACCGTTGACGAAGCGGGCAATACCGTCGAGACCACCGACGCCGACGCCCGAGTCTTCACCGACGCCGAGGGCCAGGGCGGCCAAGGGCGACAACTTGAGGAACGGTCCGAACCAACCCCCGACGAACCCGCTGCCAACGAGCCCAAGGGTTTCACTACCGATCGGGACGGGCAGATGCACCTCGATCTCGAAGCATAGACCAAGCAGGCTGCACGCTGTCAACGCAGCAACTCATTGTCGATTGTCGATTTGCGATTGTCGATTGGTCCATTTGTTCTGCCTCTCAATCGACAATCGACAATCGCAAATCGACAATCTCCCAACCGGCCCAGCGCTGGTACAATGAAGCGTGAATGCTCTGGGATCCGACGTACAAGCCGTGGTTGAGGCCGGTGGAGGCGTTCCGGTTGCCCGAGGGCGACGGGGTGACCATCGGCGTGCGCGATCGTTCGGGTCTTTCCGGGGTGATGCTCAGTCTCTCGGCCCCGGCGTTGCACATCATGGCCATGATGGACGGCGAGCGCACCTGCGACGATATCTGCCGACAGTTTCGGGCTTCCTTTGGCCGACCCCTGGCCGCGGGCACCTTGCACTCCATGGTTACCCATCTGGCGGAGGCCCACTTTCTGGAAGGCCCGAAGTTCGAGGCGTTCTACCAGTCGTTGCTCGAGAAGTATCGCAGCCGAGGCATCCGCGACATGCCTCATGCGGCCGCGATCGGGATCGTCGACGACTCCGGGGCGATCTTCGAGGACATGCTCGCCGACGCCAACGGCCACGTCCCCTCCCGGACCGTCATCGGAATCATCGCCCCGCACCTGGATTATCCGCGAGGACGTCCCTGCTACGCCGCAGCGTATGCGACGCTCCGCGATCGACCTGCGCCCGACCGCGTGGTCATCCTGGGAACCAATCACTTCGGACGATCGACCTCCGTGGTCGCCACCGGCAACGATTTTTCCACACCGCTGGGCGTCAGCCGGATCGACACGGCCTTTCTCGACAAATTGGAGGCACGATGCGGCGACCTGCGGACCTTTGAGTTCGACCATGCCCGCGAGCATTCGATCGAGCTTCAAGTCGCCTGGTTGCAGCATTTATTCGGCGCCGCGGCCTTCACCGTCGTTCCGCTGCTCTGCCCCGATCCGTGCGGTCCGACGGGGACCGCGCCGATGGATGGTCGCGGCGTGGACCTCCGTGCATTCGCCGCGGCCCTCGCCGAACTGGTACGGAACGAGGCAGGCGACACCTTGATCGTCGCCGGGGCCGACCTCAGCCACGTCGGCGTCCAGTTCGGCGACGAGCGACCGTTGGACGACACGTTCTTGGAGGAAGTCCGGCAGCGGGACCGGCGGGCGCTGGATTACCTCGAAGTCCGGGATTGCGAGGGCTTCCTGCGGTCCGTGGCCGAACAGCACAATCCCACTCGCGTTTGCAGCGCCGGGTGTATCTTCGTTGTGGCGACGGCCATGCACGATGCGTCGGCGTCCGTCCTGCACTATCATCAGGCCGTGGATACCTCATCGCAGACCTGCGTGACCTGCGCCGCCGTCGCCTTCACCTAGCCCACCCATGCAACGCGACTCGCTGTACCGCAAGATCGTCGCGGGTGAGGCCGGTGCGTGGGCGTCGCCGGTCCGTGGTCTGCTATGGACCGCCGCGGCGATCTATGGCCGGATCATCGTCCTACGAAACGCGCGGTACGAGCGTAGAGGCCCGACGGCTCGACTGCCCGTGCCGGTCATCAGCGTCGGCAATCTCACCGTCGGTGGAACGGGCAAGACTCCTTTCGTCATCGACTTGGTCCGCCGCCTGGACGCGATGGGCTTTAGCCCCGGGGTCATCGCCCGGGGCTACGGGGCCGCGGCGGGTGAACCCAACGATGAGCAGAAGCTGATCCAGAAAAGCTGTCCGAGCGCGGTTTGCGTCTCGGACCGCGACCGGCGGCAAGCGGGCGAGGTTGCCGTCGAGAGATTTGGGGCCGACGTCATCGTGCTCGACGACGGGTTCCAACATCGACGGCTCGCCCGCGACTTCGACATTGTCCTGGTCGACGCGACCTGTCCGTTCGGATTCGGCTACATGCTCCCGCGAGGTCTGTTGCGCGAGCCGGTGCACGGGCTGCGCCGCGCCCACGTCGTGGCGCTCACGCGATGCGACCAAGTCGCGCGCACCGAGTTGTCGCGAACGGAGGCCCGGCTGCGGGAACTCGCGCCCGGCGCGACGCATCTGAAGTGCAATCACCGTGTCACCGCGATCGAGCGCCTGGACGGCACCGTGCTCGAGCAAGGACTCAACGACAAACGCGTGGTGCTCTTCGCGGGGATCGCCCATCCGCAATCCTTCCTGACGACGACCGCGGCGCTCGGGGCGGAGGTCGTCGGTGCGCGGTGGTTCCCCGACCACCACGGTTATACTTTGCGCAACGTGCAGTCCCTTCTTCGCGCCGATCGGTTCCCACCTCACGATTTTCTCATCACTACCGAGAAGGACGCGGTGAAGCTGGGCGGACTGCACGGGTTCGATCCGGCCTCGATCGTCGTAGTCCGCGTGGCAATCGACTTTGTGGACGAGGACGGTACAATGCTCCAAAAGCTCCTCGAACAATCCCTGCCGCGACGAGCCACCTAAGAGACAATGGGTAACGCAACCTTGAAACTCGACGCCTTGATCTTCGGCGGCGGCGCCGCGGGTTTGTGGCTTCTCGATGAACTGCACCGACGCTCGTTCCGCACGGCGTTGCTTGAGAATCGCGCCCTGGGCGCGGGACAAACCATCGCCTCCCAGGGAATCCTTCACGGGGGTCTCAAGTACGCCCTTGCCGGTCTGCTTTCCGGTTCCGCGAAGGCCGTCGGCGAGATGACCGATTTGTGGCGGCAATGCCTCGACGGGCTGACTCAGCCCGACCTGCGCGGGGTGCGAATCCTGTCGCCGTCCTGCTATTTATGGCGCACCGAATCGCTGGCCTCGGTCGTGGGACTGGCGGGAGCGAGGCTGGGCTTGCGGACGCCGGTGGCCAAGGTCGCGCCTGCCGAACGACCGAAACCGCTCGCCGCCTGCCCCGGCGAGGTTTTCCGCGTCGACGAGCAAGTGCTTGACGTTGGTTCATTGCTGGCGGAGTTGGCCGATCGGCACGCGGCGCGAATTCTGAAAATCGGCGATGCGAACGACATTACGCTCACCGTATCGAAACCAGGATACGTCGATGCCGTCGAACTACAAGGCACAGATACAAACGATGTCGTTCGTTTGGAGCCGGGAGTCGTCATCTTCACCGCGGGCGAGGGGAACGAAGAGCTCCGTCGCCGCGCCGGTCTTTCAACAGCGGCGATGCAACTTCGACCGCTGCACATGGTGATGGTTCGAGGTTCCCTGCCGCAGCTCTTCGGCCACTGCGTGGATGGTAACAAGACGCGCGTGACCATCACTACCGCGATCGACTCCCGGGGCCGCACGGTTTGGCACATCGGAGGCGAACTCGCTGAAAAAGGCGTGGACCTGTCGCCCACGGAGTTAATCCGTTTCGCCCGCCGCGAATTGCCGTCGGTGCTTCCTGCGGTAGACTTAAAGAACACCGAATGGGCCGCCTATCGGATCAACCGCGCGGAGGGCAGAGACCCTCGCGGACAGCGGCCCGAGGGGCCCGTGTGGCGGCGGGAAGGATCGGTCATTACTGCTTGGCCCACCAAGCTCGTGCTGGTTCCGCGGCTGGCGGAGTTGATTGCGGATGCACTGGGTCGTCCGTCCCCCGGCGGCGACCACGAGATACCGCTTCCGCCGGATTGGCCTAGGCCGCAGGTCGCACAACCGCCCTGGGAGGTGATCGACGAATGGCACGCCTGACGCCTTCCTTCTCACCCCTCGGCTACGGGGCCTTCAAGATCGGCCGGAACGTCGGGACCAAGTACGGCCAAGCGTACGAACTCCCCGATACGGCGAGCGTCGAGAGGCTGTTGAACGGCGTGCTCGATCTTGGCATCAACTACATCGACACCGCTCCCGCGTACGGCACCAGCGAAGAAAGGATCGGTCAGGCGATCGCCCATCGCCGCCATGAATTCGTCCTTTCCACGAAAGTCGGAGAGTTTTTTGAAAGCGGCGTCTCCAGATACGACTTCTCGGCGGCTGCCGTTCGTAAGAGCGTGAAGGCGAGTCTGCGGCGGCTTCGCACCGAGGTGCTCGATTTGGTGTTCATCCACGCCGACCGCGAGGATGTGCGGA
The DNA here is from genome assembly GCA_964421865.1 of uncultured Phycisphaera sp. Classification (GTDB taxonomy): domain Bacteria; phylum Planctomycetota; class Phycisphaerae; order UBA1845; family UBA1845; genus SBAX01. The sequence continues at coordinate 8,543 of CAYQZH010000029.1, forward strand.
TTGTCCGGCAGACGGAGGTGGTCCCGACATTGGTGTCACTGCGTGACGCCGGTCTCGTGCGCGGGATCGGATTGTCCGGATACACCGCCGAAGGGTTTCGGGCGGCGCTGTCCTGGGCCGACGCGATCATGGTCACCTACCATCGCGACGACGACACGCTCGCCCCGGTGATCGACGAAGCCCACCGGCGCGGCCTCGCCGTCATCGTTAAGAAGGGCCTGGCGTCGGGCCGACTTCCGACCGCGGAAGCGCTTCCCTTCGTACTGGGCAACCTCGCGGTCACCAGTGTCGTGGTCGGCAGCTTGAGCCTGGACCATCTGCGCGAGGATCTTCGCCTCGCTCAGGAGCTTCGGACTGCTTGGCGCCCCGGTACGAAATGCGATCTGAGCCGTCCGCCACAGGCGGATAAGGAAGCGGTCTCGCGCGAACCACGACCATGAAACAAACCGCTGTTTTCCTCGATCGCGACGGGACGATCATCGAAGACGCCGGATACGTCGGCGATCCGCAACAGGTCCGCCTCATCCGCGACGCCGCCGACGCCATCCGCCGCTTCCGCCAAGCGGGTCATCTCGTGGTTATCGTCTCCAACCAATCCGGCGTGGCCCGGGGTTTTTTCGACGAAGCGACGATGAACGACGTCCACGCCCGTGTCGCGTCGCTCCTCGCGGAGCGCGGCGCGGACGTGGACCGGGCCTATTACTGCCCGTATTTGGATGGCCCGGAGGCGACGGTGGAGGCCTATCGCCGCGACAGCGAGCTGCGAAAGCCCAAGCCGGGCATGTTGCTCCTCGCAGCCAAGGAGCTGGACATCGACCTTTCGCGGTCATGGATGATCGGCGACTCACCGGCCGACGTGGAAGCGGGGTCCGGCGCCGGTTGTCGAACCATCCTGCTTGGCCACAATGGCGCAACGCCGCGGGCGGCCGACACGGCGCCGACGCATTGCGTCGATAGCCTCACAGCGGCCGTCGAGCTGGTGGAACTTGACATGAAGCAAGACCTGGACTCGAAACTCGATGCGCCCGCCGCCGATCGGGGACACGGCGACCCCGTGGTGTCCGCGCTCGAGCGGATCCACGACCAACTCGAACGCGCCCACCGCAAAGAGCGGCAGCATGATTTCTCGTTCCTGCGGTTGCTCGGCGCATTGCTGCAGATGCTTGCGGTCGTGGCCGGTCTATGGGGTGTCGTCGCCCTGATGGACGACCAAAACGCCGCCGCGACCGCGCGACTCACGCTAGCCTGCTTCTTCCAGCTCGCCGCCGTCACCGCCTTCGCCATCGACCGATTCCGCTGACCGTTGCCGGGAGGCGCTCGCCGGTGCTAAACTTCGGGCTCGGCGGAGCGATTGAGCGCGCGATTGACCCGGATGACCGACTGAACGGATTGCCACAGAGCCTATGTCCGCCACGAAACCGTCAGGGATCGATCCCCTCGCCGACCGGATTCTGGCCAAACTCGCCGGACGCCCGCCGTGCTGCGAAATCGTTCTGGGCGGTTATCTCGCCCTGCAACACCATGTCGCGTACCGAGAAAGCCGTGATCTCGACGCCTGGTGGCGCGGACGAGCTTCGCCGGCGGCTGAAAGGGAGATCCTGTCGGTCATGCGGCAGATCGCGGAGGAGGATGGGTTTGAAGTCCGCGAGAGGCGGTTTGGCGAGACGCTGTCCATTGAACTCCTTCGCGGCCCGCACAAACACTTCTCCTTTCAAATCGCCGTGCGCTCCGTGACGCTGGAGGAACCCGTCGTCAGCGCGTGGCCTCCCGTGATGATCGAGACCTTGGTGGACACCGTGGGTTCCAAGATGAATGCCGTCGTGGATCGCGGGGCCCCGCGAGATTTCCTCGACATTCGTACCGTCGTGGACCGAGGCCTCCTGACGATCGAGGGCTGTTGGAGCCTTTGGGGACGCAAGAACGTGGAGCAGACCGTGGAGTCCGCCAAGCAAAAGGTTCTTGTCCATCTGACGGCGCTGGAGATGCGCCGCCCCCTCGAGTCCATTCACGACGCCCCCGAGCGGGAGCGCGTCCAAACGACACGGGAGTGGTTCCGGCGAGAGTTTTTGGACTTGTAATATGTACATTGATGAATCCGTTTATCCCGATGTCTCCTCGCCGCCGAACGACCTCCCCTCACTGGAGGCCCGAGCGGAGTACGTGCACCGCGTCTGCTCCGCATGGGACTTCCACATTCATCCCGAACCCGAGACCTTCGAGCTGTTCTCGGAGTGGGAAGAAGTGTTCGATCGGTTTCCGCTGCCCACGTCGCCCGCCTACCACGCCTTCCGCGCCTGGTTCGGCTGGGAGCCGGTGCCCTTCCCGTCCTCCCTGCCGGCGCCCATTCCTTACCATGTTCACCTCGACCGCGGTGAAGGGCGCGACGACGACCCGTGTGCGGAGATGATTTGAGGCGCGGCGTTCGCAGGGTCGGTGGGCTCCGCCCATCTGCCGTCGGCGTCTTCGTGATCGACCCACTCCGCTGAGGCGTTGTTCGCTGAGCATGACAAAAAAGGACGGGCGGCGGAGGAACCGATCGGTTCCGCCGTCGCCCGTCTGCGTTTCACAGAGTGTGCCACGGCTGTGTCAGCAGTGGCGTCGTGGCACTATCGTTGCGCCGCTGCGCCGACTACACCATGCCCTTGAGGTTCTTGAGCGCCAGAACCTTGACGACGTTGCGGGCCGGTTTGGCCTTGAACATCATCCTCTCTTTCGTGAACGGGTTGACGCCCTCGCGGGCCTTGGTCGCGGGCTTGCGCACCACCTTGATCTTCATCAGGCCCGGCACGGTGAAAATGCCCGGGCCTTTCTTGCCCAGGTCGGCCTTGATCAACGACGCCAGATCGTCGAACAAGCAGGCGATCTGCTTTCGCGTGAGATCGCTGGCGCTCGCCAATTCGCCGTAGACTTCCGACTTCGACCGGGCTTTCCCGCCCGTCTTGGGGGTTACTTTCTTCGCCATGTACAGCTTTCCTTTCAATAGATCCATCACCATCCGAGGGTCGAACCGGAGGGAATCTAAAGGGTCGGAACCGCAAGATCAAGCATTTTTCCCCAGAAAAACGGGAAAAATCGTGGTGGCTTTTTCCACCGGCGAATCGCGTCCGTCGGCGGGAGGCAACGTCGTCCAGGACCGACAAGCTCACCCACCGCACGGAGTCCGGTCGGTAACCGGACGCCGATCAGGCTTCCTCCCCGACTGTGACCAGCGCCGGTCGTCGCCGGCGTCGCCGCTTCTTGGGGGCGCCGGGTTTCGGTGGGGCGGGGGTCCGAGGGGCGACCGCCTCGGCGATCTCGATCGCTTGTTGGGCGGTTCTGGCCGCCAGGTCCGCGTTGACCTCCTTCCACAACCCGTCGGCCCGGTTGAAAACCCCCCCGGATACCATGATGTTCATGGTCGGGTTGACCCCGATCTCGCGGATCAGGTCCACCAGCCGGCGTACGCCGGGCACCCCGGCCGGTTGGGTCCCGAAAAGCAGCAAAATATCGGGCCGAAGCTGCCCCACGAGGCTGAGAATCTCGTCGTTGGGCACCCCGCCGCCCAGGAAATAGACATTCCAGCCGCGGGACTCGAACAAATCGGCACACATCTGGGCCCCCAACTCCTCGGGTTCGCCGTCCGCACAGGCGATCAAAATACGCTTTCCGATGGGGTCGGCCTTGGGCAGGCGGAGCTGGATTTGATCGGCGATGGCCCGGTTGATCCGGGTGGCCATGTGCTCCGAGGCCACGTTGATCCGGTCTGCACGGTAGAGCTTCTCCACCCTCTCCATCGCAGGCCAAATCAACTCGTGGTACAGACTCGACGGGTCAGCGGTTCTTTCAAGCTCCCCGAGCACAAACTGCCGGCAGGCGGTGCGGTTACCGGCCAGCAACGGGCCCATGTACTCCTCGATAAGTGTGGACGGCGGCATTCGGAAGGCTCCTTTCGCGTGGGACTTAGGTCCAGGAGGCCGGTCATGCCCAGGGCCTCCTGCCCAATCCCGGAGCGGTCCGACGCCGTTAAGGGGTCTGTCGGGGTTCCCAACCGACGTTCGTCAAACGGTAGCTGCTTGCACGTAATCTACCGAAGTTTACCAGTTTATGTTAAACTGGGTAGTTTCAAGCCGGACGTAGGCGTTCTATCGACCACCCGCCGAACTTTCCTTGAGGGCGTTTCAGCGGATCAACAGGCCGCCCGTACGACATCATCGACGGTGATGATCCTGGTAAGGAAGAGCCCTTGTAAAACCCCGCCACGGAACCCCGTTCAAAACCACAACGAAAAGAACGGATTGGCTGCCGCGGATCGGTGCCCCGACGTGCGAAGCGTAGGATTGTGACGAGGACCAAATGGGTTTAGGTTGGGGTTATGAGACGCGGGCACGGGGCGGATCGACACACACCCGATCTTTTCGAGACACAGGCTACGAAGGTCGAACAATTCGCGGACGAGTTCGCAACAGCACTTCGCCGAGCGGCTGAGCAAGCGAAGAAAGAAGAGGACATTCGGGTGGCGGTGGAACGGCAGCTCGAACGGCTGGCGGCGGAATACAACGTCCATATCGAAGGCAAACATGAATACACGCTGTTGCGCGGGGCCGTGGACTCGGTCTACGGGAGCGTGTTCGTGGAATACAAGAACCCGGCGGATGGTGCGGCGCAACTGGGACCGAGCCTGAGTTCACCGGGCACGCGGAAGGTCGTGGAGCAAATTGATCGCCGCTTCGCCGACGTGGCGAGCGTAATCGGTCGAACCGGCGCAGCGATGGTCGGGATCGGATGCGACGGGCGGTATTTTGTGTTTCGGCGATTCGTGGGCGGGCAAATCACCGGCGAGGAGCCGGTGGAGATCTCACGATGGAGCGGACGGCGGTTCCTCTTCGCGCTGCTCAACCTCGGGTCTCGCGGACTCGCGCTGACGCCAGAGTACCTGGCGGATGACTTCGGGAGTACGAGCGACCGAGCCGCAAAGGGGGTAGCGGCGTTCGCGGAGGCGATCACCGATCATGGGGAGGAACCACGCGTACGCACGTTCTTCCAGCAATGGAAGATCCTCTTTGGCGAGGTATGCGGATACGACCTCACTGATCCACGCGGACAACTCCGGGTCTTGTGCGAGGCGTTCGGTCGAAAGCGGGACGAGCCGATCTATGTGTTGTTTGCCTTGCACACGTACTACGCGCTCTTCATGAAGTTGCTGGCCGCGCATGTGGTCACGTACTTCCAAACGATCGGTCGTTCCCCCTTGGGGGACATTGAGCGCGCCGGCACATCGGAGGTTCTGCGGGAGCGGATTCGTGAACTTGAAGACGGAGACGTGTACCGGCACCTCGGGCTGACGAATTTCCTCGAAGGTGATTTGTTTAGTTGGTACTTGTCAGCGTGGACCGATGGAATCGAGGAGTGCATCCGGTCGTTCGCCGCGCGTCTCCTGGAATACAACCCGACCTCCCTGCGCGACAACCCGCAACAAGCTCGAGACCTGCTGAAGAAGCTTTATCAGCAGCTCGTACCGAGTCGTATCCGGCACGACTTGGGGGAATACTACACACCGGATTGGCTGGCCGAGCAGACCATGGACTCATCGGGATACGATGGGGATCCTTCGACGCGTCTGCTCGATCCGGCGTGTGGGTCGGGAACATTCCTGGTCCTTGCGCTGGCGCGCGTGCGGGGGTGGTTGGAGCGGAACTTTGAGCAAGCGGGCACTCCCCAAGACGTGGGTCGTGCGGCTGCACGGAACATCCAGGGATTCGATCTGAATCCGCTGGCGGTGTTGGCGGCGCGGACCAACTTTGTCATACAGTTCTTCGATCTTTTCGACTACCGGGGAACCTTGGAGGTGCCCATCTATCTTTGCGACTCGGTGTTGACGCCTTCGGAGTACGGGGGCGAGTCGGACGGAGAATTGTGGGATAAGCCGGTACCGGTCCCGACGAGCGCCAAGAGGTTCCTTGTCCCGCGCGAGGTGACACGCGACCGGGAGACGCTGGGGAAGTATTGCAACGTCCTGGCGGAGTTTTCGCGCACCGAATCCGGGTTTTCGGGAGACGATTTCATCGCGCGGTGTCGGCGACAAGGCATCTTGATATCGGACAAGGTGCGGGACCAGCACTGGCAGTTGTTTTCCGATATTCGCACGTTGGATAAAGATCGTCGCAACGGGGTGTGGGCAAGGTTTATCAAGAACGCGTTCGCGCCGGTTTTTCTCCGGAATGATCCAGTGGACCTGGTGGTGGGAAATCCGCCGTGGGTAAACTGGCAGAGCTTGCCGGGTCGAATGGAGGCGGATATCGAGGAAGGCGAAAGACCTAACTACCGTCAGCAAATCGCCGAGGTGTTCAAACGGTATGGATTGTTCTCGTTGTCGGGGACGGCGGGACGACTGGGTGGAGGAAAGAAAGACCTCTCGATGCTGTTCGCGTACGCCTGCGCGGACCATTACCTGAAAGAGGGCGGGACGTTGGGATTCGTCATTACGCAGACGGTGTTCAAGACGAAGGGGGCGGGAGACGGGTTCCGCCAGTTTGAATACGCAGTCAAAGACAAGGGCGGGCGAAAACGGAGCGTGTACTTGCGGGTGAAGAGCGTGGAGGACCTTTCGGATTTCCAACCGTTTGAAGGGGCGACGAACCGGACGGCGATCTTCGTGTGCGAGAAGTCGGAGCGGAAAACGAGGTATCCCGTTCCGTATACGGTATGGACCAAAACTCGCCGGGGGCGGATCGAACCGGATGAGCCGTTGGGAGAAGTGCATGAGGCCGTCCGACGCGAGAAGCTGGGCGCAGTCCCCGTACAGAAGGAGAAACCGACGAGTCCGTGGTTGACGGCGCCGAGAGCGGCGCTGTCGGCCATGGGGAAGATCATTGGGAGGAGCGCCTATCAGGCGCATGCCGGTGCGTGTACCTGGCTGAATGGAGTGTACTGGATTCGTGTTCTGCAAGACGTTCCGGAGGGTGCGTTGATCGAGAACCTCTGGGACGTTGGAAAGATCAAAGTGAAACGGGTTCGGTACGCGATTGAACCCGATCTGCTGTATCCCCTCCTGCGTGGTCGTGACGTCCGGCGGTGGCGTGCGGCACCGTCAGCGCACCTTATCTTGGCCCAGGACCCGCGGACGCGCGCGGGAATACCAGAGGCGGAAATGCGTCGGCGTTGGCCGAAGACCTATACCTACTTGAAGAAGTTTGAAGAACAGTTGAGACAACGGTCTGGGTTCCGAAAGTATTTCGACCCGAGTGATCCGTTTTACTCGATGTACAACGTGGGGCCGTATACGATGGCGCCGTGGAAAGTGGTTTGGTCAGGGCAAGTAGCGCCCCGTCTCCGCGCGGCAGTCATCGATGGCAGAGATCGAGACGAAACGATTGTGCCGGACCAAACTTGTTACTTTTGTTCCTTTGAGGAGGCGATTCCCGCACATGAGCTGTGCGCAATTCTTAATTCCGCCCCGGTTCGCCTGTGGTATAAAAGCGTTGCATACAAACACACGTCTATGGGATTTGTCGGACAGCTGCAAATCCCGGCACCCGGGTTAACGCCCCGGTTGGCGAAGAGACTAGCCGCGCTATCCGAAAAGGCACACGTTGCGAGCCTGAATGGGGAACAGCGCAAGCTGGGTGAGATTGAGTCTGCGATTGACGAGTGTGCGGCGGAGTTGTGGGGGTTGAGCTCGCGGGAGTCGTCGGGCATCCGTGAGGCGCTGAAGCGGGATGACGATACGGGTGAGGAAACGAGCCAAAGGCAGTTGGAGATTGAGGGGGACTAGCGCGACATGTCAACCGTCAGACCACGGCCGAGGCGTCGGTCTTGGTGACGCGGACGATCTCCTCGACGGTGGTCATCCCCGCGAGAACCTTGGCCCAGCCGTCCTCGCGCATGAGTTTGAGACCGTCCTTGCGGGCGACGGTCTGCAGATCGGTCGCGGAACGGCGCTGGACGATCAGCTCGCGCAGTTGATCGGTGATCATCAGCATCTCAAAGATGCCGACCCGACCCCGGTAGCCGGAGTTGCGGCAGTCCCGGCAGCCGGCCCCGCGGTAGAGCTTCTGGCCCTTTTCGACCTTGAAGTCGGCGGGAACATCGGTTTTTTCCGGGATGTATTCTTGGCGGCACTCCTTGCAGATTCGCCGCACCAGCCGTTGGGCGAGGACGCCGCTGATGGCGCTGGAAACGAGGAACGGCTCCACGCCCATGTCCAAAAGTCGCGTGGTTGCCGTGACGGCGTCGTTGGTGTGCAGGGTGCTGAAGACGAGGTGCCCCGTGAGGGAAGCGTTGATCGCCACCTCGGCCGTATCCAGGTCGCGGATTTCGCCCACCAGGATCACGTCCGGGTCGTGCCGCAAGAAGGACCGCAACCCGGCCGCGAAGGTCAACCCGATGTGCGGCTTGATCTGCACCTGCTGAATGCCGTCGAGGTAGTACTCGATCGGGTCCTCGATGGTGAGAATCTTGATGGCGTCGCTGCGGATGGTGTTGAGGGCGCCGTACAGCGTGGTGGTCTTGCCCGAACCGGTCGGCCCGGTGACCAGAATGATCCCGTACGGTTGAGAGATCAGATGTTGCACCCCCGCGAGGGCTTCATCGATCAACCCCAACTGGTCGAGGGAGAGGAGCACGGACTGCTTGTCGAGGATACGCATCACCACCGCCCCGCCGAATGCGGTGGGAATGATGCTCACGCGGAGGTCGATGTCGCGGTTCTGGGCCTTGATTTTGAAGCCCCCGTCCTGCGGCAGCCGCTTCTCGGCGATGTTGAGGTTCGACAGAATCTTGATGCGGCTGACGATCGCGGCGTGGAAGCGGCGAATCTCCGGCGGGACGTTGGTGGTGTGCAGGACGCCGTCGATGCGGTAGCGGATTTTCAGGTCGTTCTCGTACGGCTCGATGTGCACGTCGCTGGCCCGGTCGCGGATGGCCTCCAGGAGGATTTCGTTGACCAGCTTGACGACGGTCGCTTCCTGGGCCTGCTCGATCAGGTCGGCGTTGTCGGTATCGACCTCGCTGACCACTTCGACGTCCGATTCTCCGATCATGGCCTCGACGGTCTGGCCGCCGACGCCGAAGTGCTGCTTGATGATCCGCGAAATCTCCTCGGTGGTGGCCAGCACCGTCTCGATCTTCGCCCCCATGAGCATTCGCAACTCGTCGAAGGCGTACAGGTTGAACGGGTTGTTGGTCGCCACCCGAATCGTGCCGTCGTGCCGGTCGATGGGGATCACCCGGTCGCGGTGCACCACTTTCGACGGAGTCTGTTTCAGCAATTCGACGTCGATGGGGATTTCGCTGAGATCGACCAGGGGGATGGAGAGCTGTTCACTGTAGATGGCCAGGTAGTCGCGCTCATTGATGAAGCCCAGCCGGACCAGGCAATGCTCGATGCGTTCGGAGGGCTTCCGCGCCGCCTTGGCCTGCTTGAGCTGGGCGGCGGTGATGACCTTACGCTGTTGAAGAAGCTCGCCGAGACTCACGGACACATCTCATTCCTAAACAGCCGGTCACACCGATCCTGGGTCGCGCCGCCCCTCGCCAACCAACGTGCGCGCGGACCCATCGTGCCTCCGTGACCCTTTATACACCGGATCGGGTCGCCGGATTCATTACGTCCAGTGGATTATAACCATCGTCTGGATAACAGGTTAGGTCGCGGTGCGAGACCCGTGAGGTTCCCGCACGTCACTTGTTTCGGGGTAGGGCGGGAACTATCGTTGCCTGCGGCGTAGCTCCGGGACAATACACGAGACGATATGACGGCTCACCCGACCATCCAAGAACGCTATCGGAACTGCGTCACGGTCCTTCGGTCGCGGGGGCAAGACCACGTTCTGCGTTGGTGGGACTACCTGTCACCGACTCAACAAGAACGGCTTCTCCGCGACCTTGAATCCATTCCGTGGGATGTTCTGGACAGGCTGATCCCCACGCATGTCGTGCACCGGCCTGCCACGGCGGATATCGGAGACCTTCAGCCGCCCACCGTCTATCCCCGTGCGCCCGGCGCCGATCAGCAGCCGTTGTATGAGAACGCAGTTCGGCTCGGACGCGAGCGGCTCGCGAGCGGCAAAGTCGCGGCCCTGACGGTCGCGGGCGGGCAGGGCACACGGCTGGGGTTCGCCGGTCCCAAGGGCGTCGTCCCCGTAACGCCCGTCGGGGCCAAGACGTTGTTCCAACTGTTCGCCGAGACGGTCCTCGCCGCCGGCCGCCGCTACGGTGTGTCGATCCCGTGGTACGTGATGACCAGCCCGGCCAATCACCACGAAACAGTCGATTTCTTTATCGAACATGACTTCTTCGGTCTTCCGCGGCCCGACGTGTTTCTGTTTCCACAAGGAATGCTCCCGGCGTTGAACGTTGGGGGTCGGCTGTTGCTGGAGGAGAAGCACCGGCTCGCCCTCGCCCCCGACGGGCACGGCGGAGTCTTGAAAGCTCTGGTCCACGGCGGCGCGTTGGACGACATGCGGTCGCGGAATATCGAGACGGTCTCCTACTTCCAGGTCGATAACCCTCTGGTCAAGCCTTTCGATCCGCTGTTCATCGGCCTGCACGCGCTCACCGAGTCGGAGATGTCCGCCAAGATCGCCCGCAAGGTCGATGACTTGGAGCGAGTGGGGAACGTCTGCCTGCGCGACGGGCGGCTCGCGCTGATTGAGTACTCCGAGTTCTCGGAGGACCACGCACATGCGCGAAACGCAGACGGCGGCCGCCGGTTCGATGCCGGGAACTTGGCCATTCACTTACTCGATGTCGATTTCGTGCAACGCGTCACGGCGCGTTCGTTCGATCTACCCTACCGCCGCGCGGAGAAGATCGTCCCGTACGTCGACGAGAGCGGCTCGGTTGTCGTGCCGACCACGACCAACGCCGCAAAACTCGAAACGTTCATCTTTGACGTGTTGCCGTGGGCGAAGAACCCCCTGGTGCTCGAGGTGGACCGGGCCGAGGAGTTCTCGCCGGTGAAGAACCTTACGGGGGTGGATTCGCTCGAATCGGCCAGACGCGATCAGGTCCGTCGGGCGTGTCGATGGTTGGAGGCGGCCGGCGTGTCCATCCCGCGCCGCGGCGACGGCGAACCCAACGTCACGGTTGCCATCTCGCCGCTCTTTGCGCTCGAGGCCGAGGACGTGGCGGCGAAGGCGGATCGGCTGCCGCCGCTCGAAGCCGGTGCGGCTGTCTATATTGAATAGGTGTAGCACGGGCTTCCAGCCCGTGTTTTCACCGGCAAGATGCCGGTGCCACAAGTACAACAACCGGATGTGGTGAGCACTAGCCGGACCGGGTCCGGGAGAGGAACTCGTCGTAAAGGCGTTGGGTGATGGGTCCGACGCGACCGTGACTCACCGGCCGATCGTCGATGGAGGTGATGGCCAGCACCTCCGCGGCCGTGCCGGACATGAAGACTTCGTCGGCGCGACGCAGCAACTCCAAGTGGATCACTTCCTCACGAACGTTCAGGCGGATCGAACAGGCAAGCTCGATCAAGTAGCCCTGGGTCACGCCGTGCAGAATGGACTCGTTTCGCGGCGGGATGAGCAGGCTGCCGCCGGACACGATGAAGATGTTGGCCGACGTACACTCTCGGACCTCGCCCTCGACGGTTACGAAGATCGCATCGTCGTATCCTTTGCGAAGGGCCTCATTCTTGGCCAGGACGTTGGGCAGCAGTGTGATCGCTTTGATATAGCAGTTCGCCCAGCGGATGTCGGGCATGGTGATGACCCTGGCCCCGCGCTCGCGCAGTTCGTCCGGCAGTCGAGGCAGCGGTTTGAAGGTCATGACCACTGTCGGCGTCAGCCCCGCGGGAATCGTATGGGAGCGAGGCGCTGCCCCACGGGTGATCTGGATGTAAATCAACGCGTCGCGAAGCTCGCTGCGTCGCAGCCCCTCGGCGATGATGGGTTCGAGTGGGCCGGCCTCGAAGTCGTAATCCAAGGCGATGCCCGCGGCGCTTCGACGCAGACGTCGCAGGTGTTGTTCGACGAGGAACAATCGTCCGTCGTACGCGACGATGACCTCGTAGATTCCGTCGCCGAACTGAAAGCCGCGATCCTCGATGGAGACCTTCGCTTCGGCGATCGGTCCGAAGACCCCGTTCACGTACGCCAACTCGCCCATGTCCTCTCATCCATTCATGGTTTGCGGCGCCGGTCGTCCCAGGGCCGCTCGAACGTTTTTGAGCCACTGCAAACATTGATCGCGACGACTTTGGTCGCGTAGCGATGCCATCGACTGCGTCAGATGCTTGTCAGCGGCCTCGTATTGTCGTAAATCGCGGGCGTAGATGATCCCCACCAGCAACCGCACATTACTCGCCTCGAGGGCATTCGGATAGCACTCCACGAATCGGTCGAAGGCCGCGGCGGCCTGGGTGAACTTGCCGCTCGCGTAAAACTCCCTGGCCACCTCCAGTTGTTGCGGCTCCGCCAGGCATTGCGACGAACTCTGTGACAAAAGTAGCTCGTACAATGCCGCCGCAGCCCCGGTGGCCTTACGTTCCAACTCCACTCCGATCCGCGCCCGCAAGTCGGAGATCTCGTCGAGGCGACGGTCCTCGACCGCTCGCTCCTGCGGATCAACGGGAGCCGTGCGCCCCACGGCGCCGTACTGTGCCCATGCCGCCGCGCCGGGCTGAGCCATCACCCCAGCAAGCTCCCGCCGCTGTCGCCACCGTTTCCACAGGGCCAGCATGTCAAACTGATCCCGCGGCAACGCTCGGACCAACAACATTCCCATGGCCCCCACAAAGCCGAATAGATATCCCGCCAGATGGGCGAGGTGGGCAACGCGCTCCGATTCGCCCAGCGTCGGACCGATGATGTTGTCCCAGACAATGATTTTCAACCCGATGATGAGCATGGCCGGGACTTCGACAAAGTGAATGAACAAGAAAAACCAAATGAGCACCGTCACCCGACTGCGCGGAAACAGCGCCAGATAGGCCGTGGTCACTGCGGCGACCGCGCCCGATGCCCCGGCCAACGGGTTCGGATGGAACAGGGCGTGACCCAACCCCGCGAACACGCCGCCCGCCAGGTAGAACAAAAGGTATGGCCCATTGCCCATTTTGGAGTTCACACTGTTGCCGAACACCCACAGGAACAGCATGTTCCCCAGCAAATGCATCAAGTCTGCGTGGATGAATTGGTAGGTGAAGAACTGGTGGAAGCTCGGCTCATAGGAAAGCAGGTGCAAGTAGCGCTCGCGGAACGCCCACATGCCTTCGCCGGCGAACCGCGCATCGAAGAGCAGAAAAACGAGAGCGTTCGCGGCGATCAGTGAAAGGTTGACCGACGGCGTGCGTCGGATAACCGTCTCGGTGCGAATGGGAACGGCGATCAGCGGCATCGGCGAACGTCGATCCGTGTGGAGGGGCGACCGGCCATCGGTTGAACGATCACCGGCTACTTGGTCTTGGGTGCTCCACCGCGCGGGGCGCTAACGGACTGAACGTACTGAAGTCGCAACTCGTACATTACTCCGTCCAGGACCCGTTTTTCCTCTTCCGTCAGATTCCCCGCGGTCTTTTTCTCCAGAACTTCGAGCAGGTCAATGTGGTGCTTGGCCACCATGGGGTTGGGTGGAATGCGTTCCCCGCCCGGACCCTGATACCCGCCGAGTCCGATCGCGGCTTGCATCGCCAGCAGGTTGATAAGCTCGACGAAGTTGGCCGCGACCTCGGCGCCCGCCGGCGGGCGCGAAGTCCGCTCCTGGCTGGCAAGTCGTTCCTTGTCCCTTGCAGCCTCCGACTTCCAGTCTGAGTCGATGTGCAGCCCGCTGTGGCCCGATTCGTCCGTCACGTTCGCCTCCCTATTCTCGATGTCCGCGTCAAACCCGACAGCCCTATCCCGAACCCCAAGCGCGGGGCCAACCCATCCGAACCCCAAGCGCAAGCGCGGGGCCGAACTTACTATACCCGAAACTAAGCAGAAACACAGAAGCGAGCCGCGGGCTTTAGCCCCGACCTTTACACACAACTCCCTCACGACGGCTTTCGCCCCGCGAGGGGTGGTGGGTTTCAGGCACGGGTGGAGTCCCGGCGAGCCGGGGTACGTGTTTAGCGTCGCGGTTCCCAGATGGAGCACGTCCACACGCCGAAGGCGTGTCGGCCCGCAGCCCAGGGTTGCCGCAACGCGGCTACCCTGGGATCATGGGGCATCAAGCCATACAACCCCAACGGGGTTGTGCCCGCGGGAGCCGCAACCCCGTTGGGGTTGTTGGTGTTCGTCACCGTTGACCCAGGGTAGCGCCTTCGGCGCAACCCTGGGCTTGAGGTCATGACCCC
>CAYQZH010000030.1:0-3160 GCA_964421865.1 uncultured Phycisphaera sp.
GATCCCTTGTCCACGCTAAACACCAACCTGTTGGAACAACAGTGGACAGTCTATACCCGACGAACCTCCGCAATGCTCAAGAGCCCCGGCGCGCCGGGACCTTCAGCAGTGGCACACCGATCAGTGCACCCAGCCTCACTCACAGTCGGTGGGGCAAGTGAACGCATCCTCGCCGCGGTCGCAGAAGCGCCCGCCGGCCCCTCAGTTACAAGCGCCGCCCGCGCAAACGCAGTCCTCGGGACAGTTGATGCCATTCTCGCCGAAGCCAGAGTCGCAGCGCCCGTCGCCGCAGCAGGCGCCCGCTGTGACGGACGACGCGCAGCAGGGGATCCCCCCCGCGACGGTCGGACCGCAGTCGCTGGGACAGCTACACGGGGTCTCGCCGCAATCGCAAACCCCGTTGGGGCAGTGCGGAGGACCGCAGTCGACGGGGCAGTTGCACGCGTTCTCGCCCGGTTGGCAGACAGCGTCGCCGCAGCACGGGCCGCAGTCCTGAGGGCAGTGACACGCACCCTCGCAGGAATCGCAAACCCCATTCCCACAGTGCTCACCGCAGTCCTGAGGGCAGATGCATGGAGTCTCGCCGCAGTTGCAGACCCCGTCTCCGCAGATCCGGGGGCAGTCGATGGCACAGGTGGCGCAGGTTTCGCCGACCGCCGCGCAGCAGATCCCGTCGCCGCACAAGAGGACCGAGTCGGCCGCTGTACCCGGACCGCAGTCCGCCGGACAATTGCAAATGTTCTCACCGTGCGTGAAGTTGTTCGCGGTTCCTCCCTCAGTGCCCGCGTCGCAGCATCCATCGCCGCAGCTCACAGCGCAGTCCTGGGGACAGGTACACGAGGTCTCGCCGCAATCGCAGACGAGGTTTCCACAGTGCGCACCGCAGTCGACGGGGCAGTTGCACGAGTCCTCGCCCCGTTGGCAGACAGCGTTGCCGCAGATCGGCCCGCAGGTCCGCTGCTCAGCGACTGGGATTCCCCGGCCAAATTGATTCATGATGCAGGACGAACACTCCGGCGTGATCTACCCGGAGCGGACGTACGGCTCGACGACCCTTGACGCCACCTTCACTCCCCCGTTTTTGGTTCTGTAAGGTAAGCCGGCTGAATACGCGGCCTGGGCCTGAAGCTGAACCGCTCGACACTCCGGCGACCCGACATCGCCCGCATTCTGGGCACGGACCTCCGCCGCAAACAATCCCATGACCGCAAGAAACATCGCTGTGGAAAATCTGTACATCTTTTTTCTCCTTTTGGACGCCGCGGCCAACGCCACGCTCGTCTCACTCCGCCCATGCACTATCCCAGTTGACTGCCCAAACACGCCCCATCTTACCGATTTCACAGCCTTTTGCAACACGTTCACCACGGCCTTACGGCTTTTTTTCGAGGGCTAGGCCATCTAGTTTTACTAAAGCCTTGCTGACGCTTCGGGAATCGGCGTCTTGGTCGACACGCCGACTTCGCGCTATGATACCCGATCCCCGTTCTTGTGCTCGCAAACATGGATCCAGGCTGTTGGGCGTATAGTGGCAAGTTGCCGATTTTGTGACCGACTGGAAAGTCGGTCCCACGTTATTGCGGAAGACTGGCGGCGTAAGCGCTGATATCGGCGGCGAACCGCGCGCTCCAGCCAAGCAGGTCGGTCGCCGGCATCGGCGTTCCAGGGTGGCCGAAGCGGACCTTGTGCAGAAACTCCCACGGGTTCGCGTTGGCGACGGTCCCGACGTACGACGGTGTGGGACCGGTGCTGAAATTGATGAGCGTGCCGTCCTCGCCGTGGCACCCGGCACACGTTGTGAGGTAGGGGAACTGTCCGGTGAACTCGTCTCCGATGAAGGACCCGCCGGGAGTGATGTAATCATCGGTGTCCACGACGCTCGCCGACGTGAACTTCACGACGTCCCATAGATCGCGCTCGGACATGCCGAACGCGTCCATGTTGTGTCCGTTGGGCACCGTCACCGGATCGGCCTTGAGCAGATCGAACATCTGACGCGGATTCAACGTCGTGCCGAACACACCACGAATGCCGGTGAAATGGCTCCCGCTTCCGTAGGCGCCGTCAAGCCCCTTGTAGTCCCAGCCGTGGCATTCCTTACAGCGGAAGGTGGCACTGCCGGTCTGCTGCCCGATGTCGGGATAGAGCGGATGGTCGCCGGTCGGTGGGGGCGTCCCGTTCACGTCCCACCAGCGGTCATAAAGCGCCCCGCCGCGGACGGCGTCGGCCAAAACAAACCCGGCCGGAAACGCAGCCGTCGGACCCGTGCGGACGCCGACCCATGCCCCGACGTCATCGAGTGACACCGCCCCATCGTCCTCGAAGTCCACGTACTCACAGCCCGCTCCCACGGCAGGGTCGCTTCCGTTGAAACATCGTTGCAGGCCCGCGAGATCCTCCAGGTCGACATCGCCGTCACCATCCGCGTCCCCCGGGCGGGCAAAGCCGATCGTCGCATGGGTCGCGTAATAGCGGTCGCCGATGTTGACCTGGGCGTTGTTCACCGCGTTGCCCGCGGTGAAGAAGGTGAGCGAACCGACGTCGCCCAGTGGCGCCTGCCAGGCGAGAGTGAACTGGTACGAGCCGCCGTTGGCGGTCCAATGGCTAATGGAGTCGTCGAGGCCGTCGCGGGTGTGGGTGACGTAGTCGGTCGCTGCGCCGTTGTCAGCGAAGTCGGTGTGGATGGCGTCTCGCAGCAGAAAGGACCCCATGTGGCCCGCGCCGGTTTCAGCGCTGATCTCAAAACCCGCGCCTTTTTGTTCGGGGTCGGTGACGCGGACGGTCAGGTCATAGACGACGCCGGCGCGGTATCGTTGCGGAGCGCCGAGTAGTTCGACGCGTCCGGGGCCCTCGTTGAACACGTGACAGGTGGTGCAGTTCTGGCCGCTTCCGGCCGGACCCCCGGAGTATCCCGCGTCCGCGCCGTTTTTCGAAGCCAATGCTGCCGGCAGAACGGCGATCCCCGTGGCGACGAGGATGACCGCGACGTAGGTCCTGTAGCCCATTGAGACGAGTCCCCCCCTTCTCCCGGTCTTTCTTATGGTATCGCTCACGGAGGACGGATTCAACGTCGGGGAAGGGGTCCGATAGTGCTGGGGTCCGCGTCAGGATTGTGGGTACATTTTTCAGGCGCTGGGTGCCCCACCGCTTGCGGTGGGGG
>CAYQZH010000030.1:3170-22333 GCA_964421865.1 uncultured Phycisphaera sp.
CCATGAGTGCCCGGAGCACGGTTGCTCTACTCTGCCGAGTCAGTCCCCCAGCCCAAGGGCTGGGGCACCCAAGGTCAGGGCGTTTGCTTTTACCCCTAAACTTGACGCAGACCCGGTGCCATGGACGCCCAAGCCGAGCGGCCTGCTGCGCCAATTCGGTGGAAAATGTCGCTGCGTCAGCAGAAACCGGTTGGCGTGCCGGCGGGCGGCGGAACTGTATCGGGCGAGCGAGCTTTGTGCGCCGGCTCGACCCGGCGCGTTGGGCGCGCATCCTGGCGTGCCGCGTGAATCCTTGATTTCAATACCGGCGATTCGTACGATCTGCCGATTGAGAATACATCTCGGCAGGCGCGCCGAGCGACCGAGATCGAACGGTAAAGATATGAAGGGCAATAGGATACGATCACGGCAAGGCGTTCGGACGCAGCTTCCGGCTCTGTTTGGGGCCTTGCTAATCCTGTTCTGTCCCGCGGTTTACGCACAAATCCCGGATTTAAGAGAGGAACCGGTTTCCGCAATCGACGCGTATGGGAACGTACAGCCTACTTTGCGGGAATGGCGCTCGATAAATGTTTATCAGAATGAGGCCCAGCGGGACGCCCTGCGAGGTTATCAGACGTTCGGGCAGCTCCTGAGTCAGCGGGGCGGATATGTTCCCTTCGCGCTTCCGGGGGACGTGTGGTCGGTCGCGCGGCGGGCGGCGAGCGGCACGTCCGAAGCACCGAGCGTCAAGTCGGCCCTATCACCAGCCAAGCAACGGGCGTTCGAGCGCTACGGCGGGTTCGGCAAACGACGACGAGCCGACGATCGCTCCGCGGTTTTCATGAGGCGATACGGTCTGATCGCCGCGAACTCGCTCAACGCTCCAGTCTATCGGGCGATATCGAAAGGCGGCGGGCTGGTGGATGTGCGCGCGTCGGTGGTGCGAACTCCATTTCTGTATTCCGCTGTCGCCGAGGTCGAGCCGGAGGCGCCCACGTTGGATGCTTTGCTGGATCGCGGCGACGCGGGAGCGCAGCAAGGTGCCGCGGGCGAAGCGTGGGCGCTCTTCCGGGAGGGTAAGTATCGTCGAGCGATGCGGGCGTTTGAATCAGCGGTGACGCTGCAACCCTCCGACGCCGAATCGCGAATCGGCGAGGTCTTTTGCTACCTGTCGGTCGGCGCGGGAAGGACGGCGTTGGCGCTTTTGGGCGAGTTGATCCGGCGGGACGTGAACCTGTTTCAGCACGACCTGCGCCTGGCCGACCGATATGGAAGCGTTGGGGACGTGAACCAGCTTCGGATTCAGGCGCGGCTCTCCGCCGATAGCGCCGAGCAGAGCGCGGACGCGAACGCCTTGTACGTGTTCGTGTTGTGGTACGTCGGCGAGCGGGAAGATGCACTTCGGGCGGCTGATTCGCTGGCCAAGCGGGCGCCCGCCAAGGCGTACGCCACATGGCCGGACAAGATGCGCGCCGCCCGCGCGGCCGAGTCGAGCGTCAACGAGCCACGATAGTCGCGCGGCCGTGCCACCCCGGTTTGAGGCCCATGTGAGTGATCCAGCGGACAACCCCCACGAACCCTTGCCCGGCGTGGTGATCCGCTACCGCACGGCGTTGGTGGTCGCGGCGCACGGGCTTCTGTTCGCTCTCGCACTCCTGGCGGCGTTTCTCCTGGCCTACAACTTCCACTGGGTCGTGCGATCGGCGGACGACAAGTACGTCTGGTTTGACGACCTGTATCTGCCTCTTTTGGCGTTGGCGTTGCCGCTGAAGCTGTGGGTGTTTCATTGGACGCGGCAATACCACGGGTCGTGGCGGTACGTCGGACTGCGCGACCTGTTCGGGGTCATGAGCGCGTCGTTGGGGGGGACGTTCCTGTTCCTCACCGCCTACTTCATCCTCGAAAACGCGTGGCAAGCAGCGACCGGACACACGTTGATCGACACCTGGCCCGTGCCGAACCTCCGCCAGTCGTCGGTCTTTTCGCTCGATCTCGCCGCGACCATCGCCGTTGTCGCGGTGGCGAGGATTCTGGTGCGGTTCTACTATGAAGACATCCAGCCCCGACGGGCGGTGAATCCGCGACGGGCGTTGATCTGCGGGGCGGGGGACGCGGGTGAGGCCGTTCTCCGCGAAATCCTGCGGATGCGGCGCGAGCGGTACCTTTGCGTGGGGTTCCTGGACGACGAGGTCCCGCAACTGCACGGGCGCATCCACGACGTGGAAATCCTGGGTCGAACGTCGCAAATCCGGGACATCGCTGAGCAATTCGACATCGCGGAGGTGTTGATCGCCCTGCCCAAGGCCACCCCGAAGATGATCCGCGCCCTCGTCGAGCGCTGCGAAGGGACGGGCGTGCTCTTTCGCACCATGCCCGCGATCAGCGACGTGATCGAGGGGCGGGTGCAGGTCAGTCGAATCCGCAACGTGGACATCGCCGACCTTCTGGGGCGGGAACTGGTGGAACTCGACACCGAACAGATCGGCCGGCAGCTTCGGGGAAAGCGCGTACTGGTCACGGGCGCGGGAGGAAGCATCGGATCGCAGATGTGCCGGCAGATTGCGGCGTTCGGTCCGAAGCGACTGATTCTCGTCGAACAGGCGGAGAACAACTTGTTCGAGATCGACCGCGAGCTGCGGGCCTCGCACACGGGTTTGGATGTCGTGCCGTACGTGGCCGACATCACCGACCGAGCGAGGATCGCGGCGATCTTTGAGCAAGAGCGGCCGGCGGCGGTGTTCCACGCCGCGGCGCACAAGCACGTCCCGATGATGGAGATCAACCCGGGCGAGGCCGTGAAAAACAACATCGCCGGGACGATGGTCGTCGCGGACGCGTGTCTCGCCGCGCAGGTGCAGAAGATGGTGATGATCTCCACGGACAAAGCCGTCAACCCCACGAGCATCATGGGCTGCACGAAACGCGTGGCGGAGATGTACGTTCAGGGATTGACCGGCGCGGGAGTGACACAGTTTGTCACCGTCCGATTCGGCAACGTGCTGGGGAGCAGCGGCAGCGTCGTGCCGATTTTCCAGGAGCAGATCGCCCGCGGCGGACCGGTGACGGTGACGCACCCGGCCATGACGCGCTACTTCATGACCATTCCCGAGGCCGCCCAACTGGTGCTCCAGGCGGGGACGATGGGCAGGGGCGGGGAAATCTACATGCTGCACATGGGCGAGCCGGTGTGGATCGTCGATCTGGCGCGGGACATGATTACGCTGAGCGGGCTGCGACCGGACCTCGACATCGAGATCGTCTTCAGCGGCAAACGGCCTGGGGAGAAGCTGTTCGAAGAGCTGCTGAGCGTGGGCGAGGACATCGGTGATACGTCGCATCCCAAAATCATGATTTGGAAACACCGCCCGGAGGACCGCGAGGCCGTGTGCCGCGGGGTCGAACGATTGATCGCCCTGGCCGACGCCTTCGCCAACGGACAAATCCAGGCGGAACTCAAGCGCATCGTGCCCGAATACTCGCCGGATGTGGAAGAGAGGGGCGATCCCGCACAGCCGCGACTCGCACCCTCGGTCAGCACCGCTCCGTAGCCGCCCCCGTCGTTCTCCAACCGCCTACCGGGCAGCGTGGAGGTTGGAATCATCCGAGGGTCTTGGCAGCCTGTCTGCCGCTCGCCACTGATGTACAATTGTAGCCTCATCCGGTTGCAACAGCGGGACCTTGTCGGGATAGGAGCGCGCCCCGGATGATTTGACGATCAGGGTGAGCTGCGGGTTCCCGGGTCTTGGTTCATAGAATCACGCCCGCGGGGTGGGCCGGTCATGCAATGGACGATCCGCTTGGCCCGTACGAGGGATGCCGCCGCGATCCAATCCATTTACACGCCGATCGTGGCGGAAACGGCTGTCTCCTTTGAAGTAGAGCCGCCGAGCGTGGAGGAGATGCGGCGGCGGATCGAGACGACGCTGTTGACGCTGCCGTGGATGGTCTGCGACTCGGACGGCGTGGTGGGGTATGCCTATGCCGGGTTGTTCCGGTCGCGACCTGCGTACCAGTGGACGGTCGAGGTCACGGTGTACGTTCATCCCGCGCATCGCAGAAAGGGTGTCGCATGTACGCTGTACACGTCGCTTTTCGAGTGTCTACGCGTGCAGGGATATCGAACGGCCCTTGCGCTGATTGCGCTTCCGAACCCAGCGAGCGTGGCCTTGCACGAGCGACTTGGGTTCCGGCCCATCGGGGTGTTCCACAACGTGGGCTACAAGCTCGGTGCCTGGCATGATGTCGGTTGGTGGGAGCTGGCATTGCAGAGTCCGCCCGATTTGCCACTGCGGCCTCGGGCTCTGCCGGAGGTTGCGAACTCGGATGCGTGGCGGGCAGCGCTGGCGAAGGGAATAGCGGCTACGGCACGTTGATCACGCACCGAACATCGTACGGCCCATGCCGCGCCTGGACTCGTTGCCCAACGTCGCCGACAAGGGCGCGCACGCCGCACATCGAGGCTTCGCATGCCGTCCGACCTCACTCACGCGGCCGGCCGATCTCCGTCGCCCGACTTGCAAGACATGAAGGTCACCCGAACAACGCGCCCAAGAGTTCACGCCGATCCAAATGGTGATGCTCGCCGACGCTTCGGAGGATGTTCGCCATCGTCCCCACTTTCAGCGGATCGTGAGCCGGCACGGTCACATGGTGCTCGCCGTTGCGCATCGTCGTCAAGCGGATGTGGCTGCCGGTCTGGTGGTCGATCTCGTACCCGAGCCGTCCCAGGGCAGCCGCCAAATCG
This sequence comes from uncultured Phycisphaera sp., assembly GCA_964421865.1. Classification (GTDB taxonomy): domain Bacteria; phylum Planctomycetota; class Phycisphaerae; order UBA1845; family UBA1845; genus SBAX01. The sequence continues at coordinate 7,897 of CAYQZH010000030.1, forward strand.
CGCCCGGAGATGTCCCGCGGCAGTTTCACGCCGCGATGACCTCATCGCTCACGAAGTGCAGCCGGATCATCTTGGGACGAGCCATCGCGTCCGGGAAGTGGCACCGCACGGCGTCGCGGACCATCTCGCGCAACCTCGGCATGTCGTCGGCCTCAGTAAAGATCGACTCGCCAAGGGCCCGCGCCGTGTATCCCCCTTCCGGATCCTGCTCGACCACGAAAACGATTTCGGTCATTTCTGACTCCCGCTTCATCGAAACGGTTGCACGCGTTCTACCGGACCCCCAGGGAGTACACTACCCTCGGCTTCGCGCGGCGTCAAACCTCCGCGGCTCGTCATGAAAGTTGCGGACGCGCCTCTCGCAGAGCAGTGCCACGCGGCTACACCTCAAGTTCCCGTGCGATCCCCGTCGCTGCGACGTGGGCGCTGGACCACGCCCACTGGAAGTTGAATCCTCCGATACGACCGTCGACGTCGAGGATTTCTCCCACGAGGTACAGCCCGGGGCACTTTCGTGAGGCCATGCGGTTGGGGTCGATTTCGCCGAGCGAGACGCCGCCGGCCGTCGCCTCGGCATAACCGTAGCCGCGGCTGTCACGCACCGGCATCGGCCATTCCAACAGCGCTCGGACTAACGTACGGCGCGTCTCGCGCGTCAATTGGGCCATCGGAATGCCGCCGTCGATGCCCAGCCCTTTCAGAAGCTCATCGGCCAGACGCGCCGGCAGCAGCGCGGCGATCGCGTTTCGCAGAAACACCTTCGGCTGCGAGGACACGAGGCCCAGGAGTTTCTCCTCCAAGGAGGTGAAATCGTCATCCGGCAGGAAGTTCACGAAGACGGTGACGCCGCGCTGTTCGAGCCGCGCGTGGTGCCAGTGGCGAGAGGCGTCGAGGACCGCGGGACCGCTGACGCCGAAGTGCGTCCAGAGCAACGGCCCGCGAACGTGAACCGGCTTGCAACCATCGACCAGCACCGTCAGGGTCACATCGTGGGAGATGCCCGATAGCGCGGCGTGAAAGTCGCCGTCGAGGATGAGCGGCGCCAGCGCGGGGGTCGTTGCAACCAACGAATGGCCGAGGCCCCGGGCGAGCCCATACCCGCCGCCGTCACTGCCGGTCTTGGGCAGCGACAATCCGCCGGTTGCGAGAACGACCATGCGAGTCTTGATCGTTCGACGGCTGTCCGACGAGGGTTCGGCCACATCCACGCCGATCTCGAAGCCACTATCCCTCCGTTCGATCCGCGTCACGCGATGGCCGGGGAGAATGCGAACGCCCAGGCGCTGCGCCTCATTCATCAGCGCGTCGAGAACGGTCCGGGCGCGGTTCGTATCCGGGAAGAGTTTGCCGTATTCCTCGACGTGCATCGGAACGCCGAGTTCCCGAAAGAAGGCGATCGTTTGCTCGGCCGTGAAGGCGGCGAGGACGCGGCGGATCACGTGATGGCTGCCGCCGCAAAAATCAGCCGGCGTGACCGCGACGTTGGTGACATTGCAGCGCCCGCCGCCGCTCACCAGAATCTTCGCTCCGGGCTTTTTGGCGCCATCCAGGGCGAGAATCGTACGGCCCGGACAACGTCGGGCGGTGAAGATCGCCGTGGCCAGCCCGGCCGCTCCGGCGCCGACGATGGCGACGTCCGCCACAAACGAAGGGTCGTCGGGACTCATGCCGGACACGGTACCGGCGCGTTGCGGGATCGGCTAATGGCGGCGTCGCAAAAGGTCCGCGCGGTCGATCAAGGAACGGGATCTATGCCGCCGGGGGAGAACGGATGGCAGCGGGTTAGGCGTCTCACGGCGAGGACCAAGCCCCGCACCAGCCCGTGGCTGAGCAACGCCTCCATCGCGTATTGACTACACGTCGGGCAGAACTTGCACGATCCCGCGAGATGCGGGCGAAGGACGATCTGGTGGCAGCGGATGAAAGCCACGACGAGCCAGACCGCGGGCCGATCAAGCCGCCACCGACGTTCGACGAGCGTGGTCGTGCACGGGTGGGATGAACCGGTCATGGGTCGCCTGGGACTGTCGGCTCGCGATCACCCCTCCTGGACGATCGCACGGTCCGATTTTAGCCGATCGACCGGACGAACACCACAATCGACGCCGCGATCATGGCGATGGCGATCCATCCAACGATCCGTCGCGCGCCGCCGCCGATGCGGGCCAAAGGCCGGTCAATGAGTTCCAACATGGCGACAAACCGGTCCAGAAGGGAGAGGATCGGCGTTCTGAGACGTTCCGCCCATCTCGGTCTGGTCGATCGCGCTGGGTCGGGTTCCGCCTCAGCCGGCGAAGGCTTCACCGGTTTCGGAGCGACCGGCGGCATGTTCACCGTTCCGCCCACGACGCCCACGATCCCGCTCCCCACGATGCCGGATTTCCCAGGGTCGGCAGCCGCCCTCGCCCGCTCCTGGCGATGGTCCACCAGATCGGCGATCAGCTCGTCGGCGGACCTCGAGGCCGAGAGATCGTCGGCCGCAGCATCGCTGGACAGCGGAGGCGCCGTGAACTCGGACATGAAGTCGGGAACGTTTTCCGTGGGCGCCGGCGCGGGCGAGGCGGGGGCTGCGTCGTCCACGACTTGGACCTGCGCCGCGGCAGCGCCCACCAGTTGCTCCAACTGTTGCAATTCAACGTCGAGATCGCGTTGAGGGTCTTCCAAGGGAGTGCTCGGCGCCGTTTCGGCGGGCGTGGCGGGGTTGCCGTTCGATTGAAACTGTTTGGACAGGTCGGCAGCGAGCGAGGCGGCATGGGATAGGGCCGCGTCGAGCTCCGTCTCGGATACGGAGTCCCAGGCGGCCTGCTTCGATGGATCCGACGACGCGCGATCGGGCGGCGGCTGGTCGCTCATGGTCGGATCGATCGTTACGAATTACGAGTTACGAATTACGACTTACCAAAGCGACGTCGTTTGGTGTCTTGCATCCGTTCGTCATTTGTAACTCGTAACTCGTAACTCGTAATTCCTCGTGGTGTTTATCGGCACTTGGCCGGTAGCACGTGAGGTTGCCACGCCCGTGCGGGTGGTGATAATCGCGCCGATGGCCCCGCGTCGGCTGTACTGCCCTGCTCTCACGGGAGGGCTGAATCTTCTGCCGCCCGACGAATCCCGCCATGCCGTCGCATCGCTGCGGGCGCGAGCGGGTGATGAGTTCCTCGTGTTCGACGGTCGCGGCCGTGACGCGACCGCACGGGTCGAAAGGGTCGCGCGGCGGCAAGTGCGGGTTACGGTCGAGCACATCACCGAGCATCCGTTCGAGTTGCGACACCAAATCACGTTGGCCGTCGCCATGACCAAGGCCCACCGGCAGGGGTATCTCATCGAGAAATGCACGGAACTGGGGGTCGCGGCCTTTTGGCCGATCCTGGCCGAACGGAGCGTAGCTCGCCCGACTGCCGCCTCGACGGACAAATGGTCCCGTCGCGCAATTGAGGCTGCTAAGCAATCGGCCCGCGCGTGGGTGCCGACGGTCGCCGCGCCGCAGGCCTTTGCCGAGGCCGTTGCACGCATCGGCGAGTTCGCCGCGGCGGCGATGGCCGACCCCGAACCCTCGGCCATGCCTTTTTCGCAACTGCTTGACCAATACGGCGAGGGGAGCCGACTGCTGGTCTTCGTCGGTCCGGAAGGCGGGTGGACGGAGGATGAGTGCCGAGAGGCGGTGGAGAGGGGCGCCGTCCGCATCGGCCTATCACCGACAGTCTTGCGAGCGGAGACTGCCGCGGTGGCCGTGTGCGCGGCGGCGGCGCTTCATAGTGCCTCGAACGATTGAAGCCCGCGACTTAGAATGCCGCGATGAGATTGATACGGGAAATCCGGTGCTATCCCAACGATGGCCGCCAGGCCGTGCCGAACACATGGGCGGGGACGGGAAGCGGGACGATCCTCGGAGCGTACCGGGTTCTTCGTGCCGTGGTCGAGGGGCCGGTGGACCGGCGAACGGGGTATTTGTGCGATATCAAGGACATCGACCGCATTCTTCGGACGGTTGTCGCTGCGGGTCTGCAAAATCGTGGCGAAGGGGCGGGAAGCGCCAGCCCGTCGCTCGCCGCGGCGCTGGCGAACGTGTTTCCCCATGCGGCGCGAGGCTTGCGTCCCGCGGCCTTGCGGTCCTTGGAGTTGCACGCCTCGCCGCACACGCGGCTGGCGGTGGATGAGAGAGGTGCGGGCATGATCCGGTTGACCCAGTCGTTTGAGTTTTCCGCGGCCCATCGGCTTTTCTGCAAAGAGTTGAGCGACGAGGAGAACCGGCGGCTCTTCGGCAAGTGCAGCAACCCGAAGGGACACGGGCACAACTACGTCGTTGAAGTGACCGTCTGTGGCACGGTTGATTCCGGCAAGGGAACCGTCGCGGACGTCGGCCACGTGGACTGCGTTGTGCTCGAACGGGTGATCGAGCCGTTCGATCACAAGAACCTCAATCTCGAATGCGCGGAGTTCGCGCAGCTCAATCCCAGCGTGGAGAACATCGCCCGGGTGATCTGGGACCGGCTGGCCGGTGCCTTCGACGGCTGCCGACTGGCCTCCGTACGCGTCTGGGAAACGCCGAAGACCTGCGCCGAGTACACGGGCGGCGATGTACCGTGAACCCCCGACATCCCCCCCGCCCGTCGCGCCAAACGCCGCTACGCTTATCGGATTCAAGTGATCCCGTGGGCGGCGAAGCGCGCGGATTATCGGCTCCCGTGTTTGCAGATTAAGTGCGTCCCTCACCGGTCCGAAAGGAGTACGGCGGCGGTCGGGCATCAGCGAGCGGGGGCGACAGGATTTGACTGCGACGACGACATCGGTCGGCAGCGTGGAGAAGCTCATCACCGCCGCGTGCGAACGTCGTCTGCCCGCCGAGCTCCGCTATCAGGACAGCGACGGGATGATCATCATGGGACGAGTGCGGCTGCTGGGACACAGGCGCGACGACATCCTCACCGACCGCCCGCAGTACCTGGACGACGAGGGGACGATCCCGGCGCGATGCCCCATCACCATGCACCTGACGCTGGGCGGCAGCCGTTACCAGTTCGACACCTCGATCGTGGACGAGGACCGTACGATCCGGATCAACGATCATCAGACCCTGCCGGGGATCGCCCTGCGGAAGCCGAGCGCGGTGCGCGATTCCCAGCGGAGGACGTGCCTTCGCGTGTCGCTGGCGGGTTACGACCCGATCAGCGTGGACCTGGCGACCCCGCATGGAGAGTCCGAAGACGCTTGTGCCGTCGACGCGCAGCGGGCGAGCGGCTGGATCGCGGACCTGTCGGTCGGCGGTCTGTCCCTGATCGCCGACCGTCGCGTGTTGGGCAGCGTTCGGCGGGGCGAGCGGTTCTTCCTGAGCTTCGGCCTGCCGGGTGAGGACGGCGAATTCAACATGCTCGGATCCGTCCGGTACATTCGGACGATTCCGAACGGCGACGGCGTGCGGGTGTCGGTGTGTTTTTGCCCCTGGAACGGAAACTCACTCACGCGCGATCAGCGGCGGCTCAGTCGGTTTATCGCCGCGCACGAGCGACGGTTGCTGCGGCGGAGAAGATGACCCCATGACCACGCCCCCATCAGCTTCCGTGTCGGTCCGTGACGGCGTCCGCGCGAAGGACTTCGTCGAGCGGCGGCGCAGTCGCCGGCGACGGCTTCAGAACCCCAGCGAAGTGTCGCTCCATGGCACCGGTTCGGAAGTCGACTGGACCGCCGCGGGCGTGCTGCTCAACGTCAGTTCGGACGGGCTCGCCTGCCGCGTATCGGCGAAAGCCGCACACGCTCTGACGGTCGGACAGGCGCTTCACGTCCTGTTCCGCATCGGGGCGACGTCCACCGTATTCGACCTGAAGGCCCGCATCACCAACATCACCCCCGCGGGCACGACGCACTGCGTGGTGCTGGGCCTGGAGTTCGTCGCCGACCGTCGGTTGAAAAGCGTACAGACCAAGCTGCAGGAATCACTGCGTCGCGCCGGCGACGAGGAAAACTAGAGGTTCGACGATGAGCACCACGCAGACCATCGGTCGGGAGCGGCACGATCAGGTTCTCGAGGACGCGGTCCGCGACGAGAGGCCGCTCGTATTGACCTACGACAGCGACGACGGGTGGCGAACGTTCAAGGCCGCCTTCGTCTCCGGCCCCGCCATTTCTTCGGGGATTCTCGTCAAGCTCGAGCCCGCCGTGGACGGCGTGGTTGGGAACCTCCCCACGCCGGGCGAGACGCTGGGCGGGACGTTCCGCCTGGGACACAAAAAGTGCATGTTCAGCACGACCCTTCTTTCCGTCCAACGCCAAGGGGAGGCACAGCCGCGCAGCGGTGTCGACAACGACAGCTCTTCCCCGCCTTTATTGTGGGCGATCCGCCGGCCCGAACAGCTTCAGCAACTTCAACGGCGAGCGTACGAGCGGGCCGCTCCGCCGAAAGGCTCCGTCATCGCCGTGCGTTTCTGGCGCGAGGCGGCCGGCGGCGACGTCTCCACCGATGCTCGCAACGTCCGCCACGGGCAGCTTGAGGACATCTCCGCGGGCGGGATGCGAATCAAGGTCGCCGATCCCAAGGACGTGTCCCTGGATCGCACCTACCGCTGCGTCTTCACTCCCCGACCCGGCAAGCCGTCACTCGTTCTCGACGCCGTTCTCCGTCACCGCGAAGCCGTCGACCAAGGGCGGGCTTCGTTGGGCTTCCAATTCGTCGGCATGGAAGCGACGCCGGAAGGACTACGGCTTCTCGATCGCCTGGTGCGGATCGTCAATCACTTCCAGCGCTCCAACGCCCGCGACCCGCAGAGCGGATGAACGCACAAGATCGACGTTCCCGGTGGGACCACACACACACGCCATAGGCCGCTATCCGCGACTCCAGCGGTGCACAACCGATTGAATGGGTCTGGCGAACAAACCCAGCCGTCCGCGCCAGGGTGAGCCGCCGCGCCGGCTGCTCGCCGCGGCGGCCCGCGCGAACTCAACCGCGCGTTGGTCAGCGGCGCGAAGCTGCTGCACGAGACCGTCGAAGGCCGCTGGGGCGCCGTTGATCGCGGCGCGGAGGACTTCGGCGGAAACCCGCTCCAAGGCCCCAATCTGCGCCGGGAAACCGGAGTCGGAGATCGTCGTCAGCAACGTCGCCTCGGTAAGGTCGAGATCGCGTGAGGTCTCACACCAGAGGGCGCGGGCCCGCTGGGCTTCCTCCGTCCGCAGCGAGAAATAGGTGGACTCGCGCCGCTCCGCGGCCAGCGCCCGAAACGCGGCCACGAACGAGAGCGACGCCCGGCTGAGCGTCAGTCTCGCGGCGAGCCAACGGGCATAGGCCTCGACCACGCGGGCGTGGTCCGTTTCACGCGCTTCCCGTCGGCGTACGAACCCCGCCGCGAGCGCGGCCCCGACAACGCCGCTCAGCAGCGCCACGCTCAGCATCAGGCCGACCGTTTCGTCCCAAGACATTGATGCTTCTCCGCTCCCTCGTGGCGTAGGCGGCGACAGTATACCCGCGGACCGGCGAAAATGTACCCGTCCGAGCTGCAGGCTTCAGCCTGCGCGACCGGGTCGCGCGGCCTGAAGGCCGCGGCTCGGCGGTGATTTACTCGGCGTCTTCACTTAGCAGAACGATGTCGGGTCGATGATCCGACCCACGCGGCTATGCGGCCGGATGAGTGAAGTCATCCTACTCGCCTTCTTCCGCCGCATTCTTGTCCGGCTTGGCTTCCAGTTTTTCGACGCGCTTGCGAAGCTCCTTGCTTTCGTCGCGGAGCTTGGCCAGTTCGTCGCGGAGTTCCTTGACCTGAACCTGCTCGGGGGCGGCGGCGGTGATCTTTTCGACAGCCTCTTTGGCGGACTTGCGGATGCGAGTGTCCGGGTCGTTAGCGGCCAGGGTGCGAAGCACCGACAACGCCGGCCGGGCATCGTCGCCCAGCTCACGCAGGGAGGTAATGACCGATTGCTGCAGCCGCCGCTGCTCGCCCTTGGTCGATTCGAGTAGCGTGTTCACGATGCGCTGGAGGGTGGCATCGGGTAGGTGCACATTCTTGGCGAGTTCACTCAGCCCGCGCATCGCCGCTTGGCGGCACTCACGCGGCTTGCCGCGACGGGACCATTGCAAGAGGGTCTCCACGCCCGCGGCGTCGGGTTGTTTGCCGAGGCCTGACAAGGCGGCGGAGCGGATTTGCTCCGCGTGGGAGGAACGATCGAGCAGCGTGGGCAGCAAGGTTCCGGCGTCGGGCGGCTGAAGTTTGGCATACGAGGAGACGGCCTCGGCCTCGACGCGGTAGCTGGCGTCGCCCTTGGCGATGATCGCCCGAAGGGCCTCCATCACCTTCTCGTCACGATGGAACGAGCCGAGTTGTTCGACGACCTCGCGGCGAATCTTGGGATGTTCAACGCCTAAGCCGGCGAGCAACACGTCGCGGGCTTTGTCGCCGCCGGCCTTGCCGATGGCGACGGCGATCTCGTCACCCACGCCCCAGAACTTCTCCGCCATCAACGCCTCGCCGAGCACGGCGGTGTCCTTGTCGTTCTTTGATTCACCGAGGTTCGCCGCGGCGCGGATTCGGTCAATGGCGTGCGGGCCGTTTCTGAGCTGCTCCTTCCACAGGTCGCCCCCTTTTTGCTCCTTGAGTTCCATCAGCACGGCCTGCCGTGGATCGACAAGGACCATCTTGGGTTTCTTGCAGAGCGGGAAGTAGAGGCGTTGCTCCTTCTCCGTCACGTCGCCGTGGAGCAACGCGGGCTGCCCCTCGTCGAAGTGGAACTCGACTTCCAGCGGGAACTGGAAAGCGTCGGCTTCCTGCGTTTGCTTCACCGTCAACTTGGCCAGCTTGTCCTCGTCCACCCAGTCGTAACTGACGTCGACGCTCGGTGCGCCCGGACGTTCGGTCCAGTCGTAGAAGAAGCGCTCCAGCGATCGACCCGTTTCAGCCTCAAACGCCTGACGCAAATCGGAAGTCTCGACGGGATGATGGGCGTGCTCCGTGAGATAGCGCTCTACCGAGGCCCAGAACTTCGCGTCGCCCACACGATGCCGTAGCATGTGCAGGATGCTTCCCCCTTTCAGGTACGCGCGACTGTCGAACATCTCGCCGGGATCATCGTAGCGCTTGTCCATGACCGGTCCCTTTCTCGAATCGTACTCAAAATCGCATCCGTAACCAAAGCACACGCCGCCCTCGATGGCGTTCTTCATGTTGCGATAGATTTCGTAGTCGTATTCGTCTCGCCCCAAGTCGTGCTCGTACCAAACCGCAATCATATACGTGGCGAAGCCCTCCTTGAGCCAGGTGTGCGCCCAGTCCTTGCAAGTCACGAGGTCGCCGAACCATTGGTGGGCGAGTTCGTGGGCGACGGTGCCGTCGTAGCTGGTGTCCAGGTGGGCACGTTCGTCGTGCAGGGTCCAGGGACCGAGCGTCGTGGCGCTCGTGTTCTCCATGGCGTACCCGAAACCTTCGACGCAGATTTGGGCGTACTTATCCCACGGATACTCGACGCCAATGAGGTTGCTGAACAGTTCGAGCATCTTCACGGTGTTGCCGAAGCTGCGCCGCAGATCGTTCTTTTGTTTCGGCGGGACATAGTAGACCACTGGTTTGCCGCGCCAGGTGTCCTGCTCCACGTAGAACTCGCCGACAACCAGCGTCATCAGATAGGCGGCGTGCGGCTTGTCCTGCAACCAATGGAAGGTCGTGGTCTTATCCGGATTGTCCACCTTGGAAAGCAGCCGCCCGTTGGAGACGGCCTCATTGCCCGCCGCGACGGTCACGGTCGTCTCCGTGGTCTGCATCTCATTCGGATTGTCGAAACAGGGGATCCAATACCGATTGTCGATGGATTCGCCCTGCGACCACATCACATAAGGCACGTCCGACTCGGCCTCGCTGGGACCGAAAAAATGCAAACCGGATTTCGGGTCGGTGAGCGAATAGGTGACGGCGATTTTGGCCCCTGATCCCTCACCCAAAGGGCTGTCGCCAAAGGACACCTCAATCGACTTGCCGTCGTTGCTGTAGTCGGCGGGTGCGGGAGCGCCCGAATCGCGGGCCAACGTGACCTTGCTCACCGCGAAATCCACCGCGTCGAAGCGGACGCTGGAGACCTCGCGTAGGGCGGTCAGATCAATCGTGGCCGTCCCTTCCACGTGCTTGGCGGGAACATCGACCCGCAAATCCAAGGCGATGTGCTTGATATCCACCGGCCGGTCCGCGGCGAAGCGGATCGGCTCCGTGGATGGCGGGGGCTTCGCGTCCGCCAAGGAAACGAGGGCCAACAAACAACGAATCGAAAGAGCGACCACGTCCATCCTCCTACTGCAAACACCAGGGGGCCGGCACAACGCGGGCGGGCCAAGCAGTGTAGCGGCCCATGCCGAACCGCGACAGGGCGAGCTCGGCATGGTCGAGGCGGATTGGTGCGCGTGGGGTTATCCGGTTGTCCCCATGCCGGGCGCGCCGACTCAACTCTTTACGATGACATCCGCTGTCGGTTTTGTAATGCTGGCCGCGTCCGCGGGCGCGCAAACCGCGAAGGAGCTTTCGACTCGCCGGGCTTCGCTCAGGATTTCTTCGCGCGACTCCTCGCGGAGCACCGCGCCGCGGAAGCCCGGATCACGAAGCGCGAAACTCAGCCGCGAGAGAAGATGAAGGTGAGCGCGCGTGGTCGGACTCAAAAGCGAAAAAACAACCCGCACGGGCTGACCGTCCAAAGCCCCGAAGTCCACCGGTTTTTCGAGAAAACACAGGGTGATCGTTGGACGGGCGACATGGAGCACGACCGGGTTCCGCACATGCGGCACGGCGATGCCTTCACCGACGCCCGTCGGCGCAAGCAGCTCGCGGGCCAACAGCACCCGCAAAAGGAATTGCCGATCGACCTCGTCCGGCAGGCGCATGTGCTCGACCACAATTCGCAAAACCGATTCTTTGTCGTCACCGCCGATGCGGTAAAAGATGCCCCCCGCCTCGAGGGCTTCGACGAACCCAGGCAACGAAGCCCGGCTGCTCTCCGGCTCGCTGACAAGATCGGCGGACACTTGGATTCGACGGGATGTCGCCCATTCCAATAGCTCAGCCCTATTAAATCTGTATTGCGTATTAACTAGATACGCTGGAATCGCTTGCTGAGAGACCCACCGGTAGATGGTCTTCTCGGACACATTGATGAGCGCGGCGGCGTCTTTTACGGTTAGTTGCATTCCTCTCTCTATCGGTCTAGTATTCTCACACACTAGACATTAATGGATATCAGGATGCTAGGCTGCACCGATGTCCGTGTTGCGGTCGATAATAGCGGTCGGGATTCAATGCTTCAAGATCGCGTTGCGAGAGAGTTAACCGAGTCTGCTGGGCTTGAGTCTGGCACGCCTGGTCCTTTCATGGTGGGTTCCGCCCGCCGCGCGTTGGTGGGGAGACCCTCCAGCCCAGACTATACCTTCGGGAATCGGGGTTGATTGGGGTCGCAACATTGCCCCGGACGAGTATGAGCTTGGCGGACGTTGCGGCGTCGTTGGGGCTCGACGCGCGGGCGGTCGAACGGCTGGCCGAAGCGGGTGAACTGCCCGGGCGGAATGTCAGCGGGCGGTGGCAGTTTCGAGCGGGAGACGTGACGAACTGGGCGGCGTCCAACCTCCGGGCGATTCCGCAACGGCAAGTGCAAGCGAGGCAGCTTCGCGGCGCTGATCTTCTGATCAGTCTTGCTCTTCGACCTGAGACAGTCGCCGTGCCCTTGCAGGCGCGGACGCGAGTATCGGTTCTGTTCGAACTCGTTCGTCTCGTCGAGGGCACCGGCCTGATCACGGATTGGCGTGACCTGATGAACTCGCTCGTGGAACGCGAGAAACAAAGTTCAACGGCGTTGCCGGGAGGCGTGGCCATCCCGCACAGCTCTCAGGTCGGTCGTCACCTCACCGGCGATCGGCCGGTGATCGCCGCCGGGCGAACGTCGAGCGGGATTCCGTTCGGCGACTCCTCCGGCGGCCTGACGGACTTGTTCTTCCTGCTGTGTTGCACGGACTACCGCCAGCATCTCGTCTACCTTGGCCGCCTGTGCCGTCTCCTCAGCGAACCGGGCCTGCTCGTGGACCTTCGGGAGGCGTGCGACGTAACACAGTTTGTGGAAACTCTTCGACGGCGAGAGGAGGCGTTGTGTCGAGCCGACTGATCGCCGGTCAGGTCGCGGGTCCCGGCGCGCCGGGACTCTTGGGGTTGGGGATGGGAGCCACGACACGCACCTCGGGACGCACCCCGAGGGCTCGGTCGTGTGAACGAGAGTCGAATCGGAACGCAACGACGTCGTGTTGGCGCCGCGCGTCGTTCCGGGGTAGTACAAGGAGACGTACGATGGCAGTTGGACAACAGCAGCAGGGCAAGCCCGGTCCGCCGGCGAAGCCGTCAAGCACGGGCAAGCCGGCCTCTACGACGCCGCCCAAGTCGGCGCCGGTAACGTCGAAGCCGGGGGCCCCCGCACAAAGCCCGCCGAATCCGACGCAAAAGCCTTCTTGGCAGAAGTAACCTGAGGAGGGACTGCTTGGCGAAGCGGCGCGGCGCCCATCGGTGCGCCGCGCCGCCCCTCGGCGGCGACGCCGTCGATCGCGCTCTGACCACCACTTCAGAGTCCTGGGGTGGCACGGGTGTCGCACTCAACCTCCGTCCACACCCTTCGATGCCCGCATTTTTGGCAAGCGCGCGACGAACCCGCATAATCCCGGATTTCCCAGATGACATTCGTGGAGTCGTACAATGAGGTGACGATTTCCCCAATGAATACAGGCGAAAGTGAACCTCGGGCCGCTGAAATCTGGAGAATCCAAGGGGGTGAGGCACGCAAGGAGGCGTTGCGCGTCGATTTCGACAGCCGGTTGAAGCTGGAGTTCCACGGTGCGGCCGTCACCAGTGTCGCGGGCTTGATTGCCTATCGCGAATTCGCTGAAGCGCTCGGGCTGACAGTACGGCAACCCTCGTCTATCATTATCTCAGGGATAATGCTCTTCGAGTTTTACTTCGCGCGTTCGCCGATGCAGTCAAGGAGAAGGTCGCTGCCAACGCCGAGGGCGAACCAGAAGCCCAACTCTCCGGCCCCGTGTCGTCGCTCATCGAATCCATCGGGAAGATCATCCATCGCAAGATCGTCGCCAAGGCCGAGTCAAAGCCAGGCGATCGCTTAGGCATCCCAGACTTCGGCGTGGTCGTTGGCGGCGCGCTCAACGGCTAGGTCGAACTCAAAGCCCCCGGCCACGGCGCGGACACCGCCCGCTACAAAGCCCGCGACAAGGCGCAGTGGGATCGCTTCAAGTCGCAGCCCAACATCCTCTACACCGACGGCAACGAGTGGTGCCTGTACCAGAACGGCCAACCCGCCGAGCGCCTTCTAAGGTTCAGCAAGGACATCACCAAGCACGGGGGAAGGGGCGTTGCCGACGCGGACGTGGACCTTTTTCGGTCGATTGTCATGCGCTTACTGGCGTGGCAGCCGATCGTGCCCGAGAAGCCCAAGGAACAGGCCGCGTTCCTCGCGCCCCTTTGCCTTCTGCTTCGGGAGGACGTGGCCGATGCGCTTGTCGATCCCGATTCGCCGCTCGTAGTCCTTGCGAAAGACTGGCGTTCGCTCTTGTTTCCCGATGCCGACAACGAGCGGTTCGCCGATTCATACGCCCAGACCGTCACGTTCGCGCTCCTGCTCGCGCGGTCGGAAGGGGCCGACGTGTCGGAGATTGCCAAGGCGACGGCGAAGCTCGAAGCCGGGCACACGCTACTGTCGCGGGCGCTGCAGGTTCTGACCGACGCCAAGAGTCGGGCAGAGATTGAACCGTCCTTGCTCTTACTCCAGCGCGTCATCAACGCGTTCCCCAAGGGCGCCATGCAACGGGGCGGGGCCGAAGAGGAAGACCCTTGGCTCTACTTCTACGAGTATTTCCTCGCGGCTTACGATCCGAAACTCCGCAAGGACTTGGGCGTGTACTACACGCCCGTCCAAGTCGTCAAGTGCCAGGTTGCGCTCGTTGACGACCTTCTGCGCAACCGGCTCGGCAAGCCGGACGGTTTCACACACAAGGGCGTCATCACACTGGACCCCGCCGTTGGTACGGGGACGTATCTACTGGGCGTCATCGATCATGCTATGGACGCGGTGGAACAGAGCCAGGGCGCGGGTGCCGTCGCGGGCAAGGCCACGGCGCTCGCGGCGAACCTCCACGGCTTTGAGTGGACGACCGGTCCCTACGCCGTCTCGGAATTGCGCCTGACCCGCGCCCTCAAAGATCGGGGCGCGAGCATTCCCAAAGACGGCACAGGCATATACCTCGCCGACACCCTCGAATCACCCCACGGCCAGCCGCCTAACCTGCCGCAGTACCTCGATGCCATCGCGGGGCAGCATAAGAAGGCCCTACTCGTCAAGGACAAAAAGACTGTCATCGTGTGTCTGGGCAATCCGCCGTACGACCGCCACGACGCCGTGCAGTATGTGGGCGACAACGTCGCGCTGAGCG
>CAYQZH010000031.1:0-22302 GCA_964421865.1 uncultured Phycisphaera sp.
CGAACATAGCATGAAGAGCCAACCTGTAGGAGTCATCTTGCACCTCGCGGTTTGGGGGACAGGTCGCCCCGGGAGGCGTCCTTGGTTTCGGCCTGCCAGCGCGGCCCGGCGATGGCGATGAGGATCAACAGGAAAACCAGCGTCGCCAAGATCACCCCGATGGTCAGCAAGCGGACGCCGCCCTGTCGCAATTGAGTTACATAGGCGGGCAAGTTGTACGTGCACCACAGAGTGAACACCCCGATCAAGTAGAGCGGGGACACGTACTTGATTACGAAGTTGAAAACGCGAGGCAACTTCATCTCCGCCCCCTGCATCGCAAACTCATACCCGCGTCGCGCCCCGAAGACCCAGGCGTACAAGACGACCTGAATCATGGCCAGCACGAAAATCATGACCGTGCCGACCCAGAAGTCCATGGTATCCAGCGCCACCAAGTCCTTGCTGAAGTAGATCACAAAGAGCGAACCCAGCGCGGATATCAATCCCAGCAACGCGCACGATGCGTGGCGACCGATGTTGAGCCCCTCCTCGAGAAAGGCGATCGCCGGTTGCAGCATGGATAGCGAACTCGTGATCGCAGCGAGGAAGAGCATGAAGAACCACAAGCACCCGAAGATTCGTCCGCCGGGCATATACTCGAACACCACCGGCAGGGTATTGAACCCTAACCCGAAGGTACCTCCTACCGTCCCGGCAATGCCCAAAAACACGAACCCCGCCGGAATGGTAATCAGTCCGCCGAGGCAGACCTCGAAGAACTCGTTGGTCGCCGTGGCCGTCAGACCGGAGAGCACCACGTCGTCGTTGCGTTTCAGGTAGCTGGCATAGTTGATAATCACGCCGAACCCCACCGACAGACTGAAGAAGATCTGTCCCGCGGCAGCGACCCACACCTGCGGGTTGGAAAGCGCGGTGTACCAGGCTCCACCGTCCGCGGCTGCTTTCGGGTTCCACATGAAACCCAGACCGTTCAGCACATTGCGCTCCGGCAAGTCCGGATTGGGTGTACCGAGCGTCAGCACCCGCACCAAAACCATGATCGCCAGCAATGCCATCAGCGGCATCGCCCAGGAGCAGAACAGCTCGATGCCCTTCGACAGCCCGCGATAAATCAAATAAAAGTTCACCGCGAAGGTCATCAGCCAGAACACCACACTGATGTGCAACCCGCCGTGCATCATCAACCCGTCCTGATCCGATCCCGTGAACTGTTGGAAAAGGCTCTGGCTCTTGGCGACGTATTGGGAAGGGTCGGTCCCCAAGTCGATGTGCCCGATCAGGTAATGCCAGGAATACATCAGGCACCACGACTCGATCAGGATGTAATACATGTAGACGACGATGGGGATGAGCAGACCCAGCACGCCCAGGTACCGCCAGATCGGCCTGCGTCCTAGGACCCCGAAAATGGCTGGGCAGGAGTTGAACCCGAATTGCCCGCCGTATTTGCCCATCGTCCACTCGGCCCAACAGACCGGAATGCCCAGGAAGATCAGGGCACAGAAATACGGGATCATGAAGGCCCCGCCGCCGTTGGCGCTGGCGAGACCTGGGAATCGCAGGAAGTTCCCCAGCCCCACCGCCGAACCGGCGACGGCCAGAATAACCCCCAGCCGCGTGCCCCATTGTTCCTTCGTCCTTGTCATCGACGTCTCCACTCCGACGGAAACACGGAGGATGTGTATCCCTCCGTCCCGCGCGACGGAGGCACGACCCTCTCCAACCTGACCGCGCCGCGGTCAGCCGTTTATCGACGTATCGTAAGGCTCGCGCCCCGAAGGGGGCGCGCCGAGCCTCTTCCAGATCAAGTACGCCGGCACGCCCGTGAGCACGAGCACGAGTCCGGGCCAGGTCGTCTGCGTCTTGTAAACCATCAACACGACCATAATGGTGCTGGCCCCGGCGATGTACAGCGCGGGCACGACCGGATAGCCGAAAGCCCGGTAGGGCCGTTCCGCATTCGGTCTCGTACGCCGCAGAATGAACAATCCCACGATGGTCAGCACGTAAAACAGGACCGCGGAAAAAATCACGTAATCGAGAAGGTTACTATAGAGATTCCCATACTGCTCGGCCCCGGTGGCCGGATCGATCTGGTAAGCCCCGGTGGCATCCCGCAGTCGGGTTCTCGGAAGCACCAACATTGCCGTCCAAACGCCCTGCAACACCAATCCCACCGCCGGAACGTGGTGGGCGTTCAGCTTCCCCGTCGCCCGGAAGAAAAGTCCGTCGCGGGCCATCGCATAATAAACCCGCGCCCCGGCGAGCACTAATCCGTTGTTGCAGCCGAAGGTCGAGATCATGATGGCGACGGCCATAACGATCGCCCCGGCGTCGCCGAAGATTCGTCCCAACGCCGCGGCCGCGACCCGATCATCCGGGGCCGATTGAATCGCGTCAAACGGGAGCAGGATGAGATAGGCCACGTTCGCCAGCACATATAGAATGGTGACGATCCCCGTTCCGGCCGCCATCGAGAGGG
Source organism: uncultured Phycisphaera sp. (assembly GCA_964421865.1). Taxonomy (GTDB): domain Bacteria; phylum Planctomycetota; class Phycisphaerae; order UBA1845; family UBA1845; genus SBAX01. Next base: position 2,486 of record CAYQZH010000031.1, read on the forward strand.
GGATGTTGCGGCGCGGATTTTTCACCTCCCCGGCTGTGAACGTGATGTTGTTCCAGGCGTCGGATGAGAATAACGAACCTACTTGGGCCACGCAGAGGGCGATGAACAGCCCGTAAGCGCCGTCCGTGGCGGAGATCCCTGACACGAACGACAGGTCGGGCTTGATCGTGGTTACCCCGCGAGGGACCCAAAAGTCGGCGAAGTTCGCCGAGACTGCGGAGCCCGCGGCTGCGATGACCAGGCCAAGCACCACGAGGGCCGCGAGGGAGAGCGTTTTCGTCACCGTAAACGTGTTCTGGATGAGCTTGCCGAGGCGGATCCCCCGCGTGTTGAGGTACGTCAACACCGCAACCATCAAAACCGCGAGCAGTTGCTGCGCGGAGAGGCTAACGGCGTAGCCTGAGGAGATGTTTATGGGTTTGACGATCCACGCCGTCGGCGAGATCGCCGGCACGAGGACGCCCAGATACCGGGTGAAAGCGACGGCGACGGCCGCGATCGTGCCGCTTTGGATGACGAGGAACAGCGTCCAACCGTAGAGAAACCCCCACAGCGGCGAATACGACTCGCGGAGGTACACGTACTGCCCGCCGGCGTGGGGCATCATGGCCGCCAGCTCCCCGTAGGCGAGCGCTGCGGCGATGGTGAGCAACCCCGTGCAGACCCAGGCGAGGATCAGCCACCCGCCGGCCCCGACGTTGCGAGCGATATCGGCCGGGACGACGAAAATGCCCGAGCCGATCATCGACCCGGCGACGATCATCGTCGAGTCGAGAAAACCCAACTCGCGCAGGAAGCCGGTTGTTCCTCGGCGAGCCGAATGGGCGGCGTGAGATTGTTTCGTTTCCATCGACCCTCGTGCGGCCTCCCCCTTCGCGTGCACAACGCACCGCATTCAAGCATCCGGTACGACGCCTATCGCCCGGACGCTGGGGCTCGTCTTCTGTCGAGAGGGGGGCCGCCGCCTAGGTCCGCATTGTGGCGGCGGGCCGATCAAGACACAAGCGGAAAACCGATCACCGCCCGCACGATGCCATCCACGGCTGGAAATGTGCTGCGCCTTCATGTACAATCACCATGGGATTGGATCGGAGGTATCAAACATGCGACCGTTGCGGTTAACGACCAAGGTCCGTTCGGGCGGGACCGTTCATCTGGACGCCCTCCCCCTTCGCGAGGGACAGACGGTGGAGGTCATCCTGCATCCCCTGGACGAGTCGTCCGACGATTTCCCCGGTCTCGGTGAATCGGGTCTGGAGTTCTGGCACAACGAAATCGACGACGCCACGTGGAACGATGCCCTACCTTCAGCGTGACCTGCTCGTCGTCCCGATCCCTTTCAGTGATCTGACTCAGCGCAAACTGCGCCCCGTGGTCGTGTTGTCCAACGATCGGTACAACCGGACAGGTTCGGACGTTCTCGTGGCGGGGATCACGTCCCAGCTCATCGCACGCGACTACACAGTCTCGTTGGACACCCCGGACTTGGAGGTCGGGGTCATGAAGCGCCCGAGCGTCGTTCGCGCCGACAAGGTGTTCAGTATCGACCAACGCATCGTCGTCGGACGATTCGGGCGGGTCCGCGAAGCGACCTTCGAGCGCATCCGAAGCGAGATTCTGACGCTGCTCGTCGCGAACCCCTGACCATCGCCCACCTTCGGCGCGTCCGGCTCAAAGTGCATCGACCGGACGCGGGGGGCTCGTCGTCTATCGAGAGAGGAGGGTCGCCGCCCCGCCCCTCTCAATCCCGTGCCTTTGCGCGTGCGGCGGCCATCGCGGTGGGTGGAAGCGATGGATTGAACGACGCCAGCGGTATGGTCGGGGGGACCAACACGCCGCAGGAGATGACCACCTTGATGGCCTCCTCGACGGTCCAATCCAACTCGATCACGTCCGACCGTTTGAGCACGAAGACGAACCCGCTCGTCGGATTGGGGGTCGCGGCCACAAACACCGTACAAAGCTCCTCGCCGGTATGCGCATCCTTGCTGAACCCGGTGATAAACCCGATCGACCGGGTCTCCTTGGTTGGGAAGGGGATCAACGCCGCCCGTTGGAAGCTCTGGCTCGATCCGCCGGCGAAGGTTTCGAGAATTTGCTTGGAAGCACGGTAGATCGTCTTGACGAACGGAACTCGGTCCAGGAGCGTCTCGGCGGTGCGGACGAGTCGGCGTCCGAAAATGTTCGCCGTTAAGACGCCGATTAAATAGAGGAAGAACACCGTCAGGAAGACGGAGAAGATCGCCACGCCCCACTGCACGCCGGAGGGGAGGACTTCGACCCCTTTGGCCTTGAAATCTTCCGGGGCCACGCCCCATGCCGTAACAAAGGCCTCACCCCAGTGACGAAGGTAGGCATCGACCAACCACAGGGACGTGTCGCGCATCAGGTCAAACAAGAACTTGACCAACAAGAAGGTGATCCAGACGGGAAGGACCAGGACCAACCCCGCCGTCACCCTGGCGCGCAACAGCGCCCGCACCGTCGCCCACAGCCGGCTCCGGGGCGGCTTGGCGGGTTGGCCCGGGATGGGAAGAAGGGGGGAGGCCCCTTGGCCCGAAGGGGCTTGGTTTTCTCGGTCGAGAGTTACCATCAAGAAACCACCATACCCTCGCCCCCGATGTGGGCAAGACCCGTAAAAGAAACAACGATGTTACGTGCGAAACGGCGAATCGCTTGCCCATCCTCGCCATGCAGGGTTTTACGGGAACTTGAGGTGCGTGCTAACCGAAGCGGGCGGCGCGTGTCGATGAGAGTGGAGAGTTCAAAGTCCGTCGGAGCCGGGTGCGCGCCCGCCCGGCGCCCATAAAGAGGTGAAACATGACTCGAAGAACCATCAAGATGTGGCTGGTGGGGCTGGCGTGTGCCGGCATCCCCTTGGCCACCGCGGCTTCGTGCGACCCGGTGACGGGCGCTGCGAACTTCTTCCGCAATGACGACAACGGGTACTATTACGACGACGGGTACTATTACGACGATGTGTACTACGTCGACCCCTACTACGACGACTGCTTCTTCTTTGATTGCTGGTAAGGAGCGGTCGATCGGTCGGACACCGTGAGAGGAGGGGGAAGCCCGAGTTCATCGGCCCGCATCGCGCGTGGCGGCGTGCACAAAGTCGTCGCCGCGTTGCCAAGGCCCTCCCCTGTCGCTACAAGTACCGCGGTGGACGTCCACTTGATCCTGCGGCGGATCGCCCGGCGGGGCCGCTGCGATCGCCGGCGTCCGTACGGGCCGCTGGAGTCCGATCCTGGAGCGCCACGTGCCACGATGTGTCATCCTGCTTGGGTTCGCGTGCCTTGTGGGCCCAGGCCCGGCGACCAACCGGGCGCAGCCCCCCGCGGCGCCCGCCGCGGAGACCATCCCCGATCACGGTCGACAACTGCAGACCTGCCGTGAGGGCATTCTCGACGCGCAGATCCGCCCGGACGATCGACGGCGATGGGCCGACCTGCTCTTGTCCTATGATTCTCCCCAAGCCGATGCGCTGGTCGTCGAATTGTTGTCGCTTTCCTCTCGCCCTGACGTGCAAGGGGCGCTCTGCGCCGCGCTGGGCACGCGATTGCGCGGGGCACCCGATCGACTCGAGGCGAGCTTCATGGATCCGCTCCTCGGCCTGCTCGGGGCTGAAACGGAGGAGTTGCGCGCCGCGGCCGCGAAGGCCCTGGCGGAGTTTCCAGGAACCGACGTACCCCAGCGGCTCGGGGCGTTGGCATCGCGGGCCGACGCGTCCATGCCCAAGCGCCTCGCCGCGATCGACGCCATGGCCCCCAACACCCATCGGCGGGAAGTGGTGGAGCAACTCATCGAACTGCTCGGGCTCGACGTGGCGGAGATCACCGATCGCGTGGCCGCCGCGCTGGAGCCCATCGTTCCACGGTCCTTCGGCGGCGACGTGCAAGATTGGCGGGCGTGGTGGAAAGACGAGTCCGGCCTGAGTGAGGAAGTGTGGCTCGCGGAACAACTGAGGATTTACCGCGACCGCGCCCGCCGGCTCGGCGGGGAGCTGCACGGCGTCCGGTCGGATGCGGAGCGCGATCAGGCTGCCGTCACCGCGAGGGTCCGCGAGTTTCAGCGGGAGCTCTTTCGTCCGCTTAACTCCGAGCAGCGCGACGCCAAGCTCGTGGAGTGGATCGACGATCCGCTGCCGGTGGTCAGGCTCGCCGCCCTGGGGATCGTGAAGTCCCGCATCGCCGATGAAGGGAAGCGTCCGGAGGGGGATGTGCCCGCGGCGCTGCTCCGTCTGCTGAAGCACGACTCGGCTGCGGTTCGGCGGGAGGCGCTGCAGATTCTGCAGAACCTCAGCGATCCGTCCGTGGTGGAGGGGGTCTTGGCCCGCGTCGGCGAGGAGAAGGACGCGACCACTCGGCAGGCGCTTTTCCAAGCTCTGGGCAAGCTCGGTACTCCGGCCGCGGTCCCGGCCCTGACCCGCGAGATCGCCTCGACCGCCAGTTCCCCCGACTGCGTCCGTGAAGCCGCCCTGGCCCTCAGTCAGATCGCCGCGAAACCGGAATCGAAAGACTCCTTGCGTGAAGCGACCTCGACCCTGGCGGAGCGATATCGCTCCCTCCCCGCGGACCCGCCGGCGCTGCGCGCCGCGTTGCTCACGGCGATGGCCGGCATCGGCGATCCGTCGTTTACGTCGGATTTCGTCGCCGCGGTGGAGGTCGACGACGCGGTGATCCTGCCCGCAGCCCTTCGCGGCCTGAGAGCAGTGGGGGATTCCTCGAAACTGCCGCGGATCCGTACGCTCATGGCTCATGCCGACCCGCGTGTGCGACTCGCCGCCATCGAGGCGGCGGGCCACCTCGGACGCGAGGACGCCGACGTCGAGGCCCTACTCAGCCGACTCAATCCGGCCGTTGAGTCGAACGATTCGGCGCGGGATGCGGCCTGGCGGGGCTTTCGACAACTGGTCGGCAAACGAGCGATCCCCGATCGCATCCGTGCGGCCGAGCGGCTGCGGGAAATGCCCGACCTTTCCGTCAAGTACCTGGATGAGCTCGCCGGCATCCTGGCTACGTCGGGCGACCACGCCGCCGAACTCGACGCGGTGAGGGATCGACTCGCTACGACGTTGGTCGCGGCGGGAAAGGACGCCGAGGCCGTGCCGCACTTGCGGGCCTTGTATGAGATGCGTCTGACCCGTGCGGACGGCGCCGCCCAGGCGACCGGTCTACGATGGCTGGAATCGGCCCTGCGAAGTTCGAACCCGCAGGGAACGGCGGAGGTCATTGTCCGACTCGGCGAAGCGACCGGCGCCGAGCCGGTCAAAGCCGAGATCATCCGCACGGTCGCCCAGTATCTGGAAACCCCCGCCGCGGTTGCGGACGCGGATCGCAGCCGAAAACTCCTCGCCGAATTGCGAACCGTCCCCTCCGATCTGCTCGGCGATCCGTGGACGCAGCTCTTGCAGAGGTTCGCCGCCCAACTCGAGCCGAAGGAACGCCCGGCGGCGCCGCCAGGCTCGCCCTGATGGACGATGGTCGATTGCCCACAGAATGGACCATGCTCGTGAAGTACATGCTGTGTCGCAACAAGGTCGCCGACTTCGCCCAATGGAAGAAGGTGTTTGACGCGCACGCTGAGGCCCAGCGGCAATCGGGGCTCCATCTGCAACGTCTCTGGCGAGGCCTCGACAACCCCAACGAGGTCTTCATGCTCTTTGAGGTCGCCGACATCGACAAGGCCCGGAACTTTGTCACGTCCCCCAAGGTGCCCGACGCCCAGCGGCAGTCCGGCTTGCTGGAGAAACCTGACATCTATTTCATGGAGTGACGGTGGACTCGATGCGGGCAACCATCGGCGCGTCGAGAGGGAGTTCAAACAGGCGGTTGGATGGAGGAAACGATGACCGTTGCTTCCCATCGGCTCAGTTGTTATAGTGTTTAGTATGACTACTTCACATCCGCCGGCAGGCGATATCGTCGAGCGCGGCACCCGGGTTTATGAGGAGCGCCTGCGCCACCTTCTTGAGCCGCGGCACAACGGCAAGTACGTCGTCATCGACGTCGAAACGGGCGAATACGAACTCGATGAGGACCACTTGGCAGCGTCGGATCGGGCAGCGGCCAAGAGGCCGGGTGCTCCGTTGTACGCGACGCGCGTGGGTTCCCGGTCGCTGGGACGGGTCGGCGGGCGATGGGCGGCGACTCGCCCATGATTGTCGGCTTGGTCGGGGCCGGCGGGGATGCGGTCGTACGCGTTCGCGTCCGGGGACCGCAGGGTACGACGATCGAGTTTCAGACCGTGGTCGATACGGGATTCAACGACTGGCTCACGCTGTCTCGAACGGATATCGAAGCACTTGCACTGCCTTTTCGCGAGGAGGGGCGCTACGCGCTCGCGGACGGTTCAGAGACGGTGTCGCGCCTCTTTGCGGCGGAGGTTGAGTGGTTTGGTCGATGGCGTCGGATTTTGGTCGTCGAGATGGACGGCGGTCCGCTGCTGGGCATGGCCATGCTTCGCGGGTTCTTTCTTGGCGTTGAGGTCATCGACGGCGGGCGCGTCGAGATTCGCCCGCTCGACGCGTAGCTCCTTCGGGTCCGAACGGGGACGGCGGCAAGAACGGGCACTACGCGGCTGGTGCGAGGGTTCCTTCTCGCACCGACGGCCCCGCCTGACCAGGGGCCGCCCCGTATTCGTCGAACCTTGGGGGGGTGGTCCGCAGGCCGCGGATGCGCAAGTTGCCGGCTCGCCGGTCGGAATCCGGGGTCCGTCCCCGACCCGCAACGGTCGAGCGCTCGACGGGAAGATTCCCGGCCGCAAAAATCTGCGAACCCTACTTGACAAGCAACCTCGTCCGCGCCAGGATAGAGGAGGTCTACCGTGTACTTTCAAGGAGGAAAAACATGACCAAGGGAATGGTTGGCAGAGTTTGCGGCCTCGGGGCCGTTTGTTGCATCGCACTGGCGGCGTGGGCCGATCGATCGGAGGCGGGGGTTCAAGCCCCCGTGCGATCCAACGCGGTCGCTCGTCCCAAGACGTCCGCCCACAAGATCGGGAACGCTGAGAAGCATCAGCCGACCAGCAGGGCGTTGACGGCCAAACATGCCGCGACGGCCAAACACACCGCGACGTCGAAGCACGCCGCCAAGTCGAGCACCCTCAAGCATGGGGGCTTGAAGACGACCCACACCCAGCGCGCGAACGCCGTCGTATCGCACGCGGCGTTGGATCGCCATCACGGCGGCGCCAAGCACGGCGTGTCGACGAAATCGGCACCCGGGAAGACCCTCGGGTATCCGCTCACGGCGCACGCGAAGCCGTAGAGGCCGAAGTTGCGAGCAGCGCGTCCAACACGCGCACCCGCTCCAGCGCAGGACCGCGAGTTGCGCTCAGCGCTCGTAGGTGCCCACCAGTTCGCCTTGCGCGACGATGTGGCCCTGCATCGCTGAGAGTAGTTTCTTCTTGTCCACTCCCGCCGCCACGTTGAGCGCGGTATCGACGGCGTACAGTTTGAAATGGTAGTGGTGTACGCCGTGTCCGCGTGGCGGGGCGGGGCCGCGGTACCCGATCGCGCCCCACGAGTTGACGCCCTGCATCGCGCCAGCCGGCTCAGACATCGACCCGGTCTTGGGGACGTTCTCCCGCAGAGCTGCAGCCGTCGTGGGAATCTTGTAGATCACCCAGTGCACGTACGGCTCGGGCGTGGGCGCGTCCGGGTCGTCGCAGATCAGCGCCAATTCCTTCGCCCCCGCGGGAACGCCGGACCACGACAGTTCCGGTGAGACGTCCTCTCCGTCCCCCGTGAACCGCTTGGGGATGCGTGCTTGGTCGGAAAACGCCGAACTTCGGATGGTGAGTGTCATCGGGGTGTCTCCTTTTGTCGCGCCTGCGGCATCGGACGAGGGGCGCGTCCGTGCGGGTTCCGCCGCCGGGCCGCACGCACAAGCCACGCCGATCATCGCGGTGAGGAAGCCCACGCCAGATCGACGGCGCAAACTGACGGGTACGCGACCCATTATTCCTATCCTACAAAAACCCCGAGCCCGAGCAATGCTCCCCAAAGCCTCGCCTGCGGCGCCTGCACCTTGAATTGACTCGCCCCCCAGCGACGCGCATCATCGAGAACCACGCCGCCGACGCACGCTCGCATTCCCCTGGCCGAAGTGTTCGACCCCGCCGCCGTGGAAAAGCTGCGGCCCATCGGCGAAGTCGTTCTCCGGGACGGCTGGGACCAGGGACGTCGGACGGATGCCGTCGCGGATTGCGACGCGGCGGGCGAAGCGACCCTTAGCCGAGGCGACAATCGGCAATTGGCAATCTAGGACGGGATCAACCGGCCCCCTGAAGGAGGCGACCCGGGCGAGGGTCTTACTCGTAGCGTAGGGCCTCGATCGGGTCGAGGCGGGCCGCGGACATCGCGGGGTACATGCCGAAGAAAATACCCACGAAGACCGACAGCCCAAAGCTGACCACGACGGACCAGACGCTCACGATGGTCTGCCATTCGGCGAAGCCGCTGACGATATGGGCCCCGGCGACACCGAGGACGACGCCAACCAGGCCGCCGGCCGTCGAAAGGACCACCGTCTCAACGAGAAACTGAACGGTGATGTGCCGCTGCCTGGCACCCAACGCCCGCCGAATGCCGATTTCACGGGTCCGTTCGGTGACCGTGGCCAGCATGATGTTCATAATGCCGATGCCGCCGACGAGGAGAGAGATGCCCGCAATAAACCCAAGCGTAAGCTGGTTGTTGCGCTTCTTCTTCTCCGCAAGTTTAAGACGTGCGAGTGGGACCTTGATTTCGTAGTCCAGCTTCTCGTGGCCATGCTCGAAGACCCGCTCGATCATCTTGGACACGGGAAGGACGTGCTCGATCTCGTCGGCAGTAACATACAACCCGGAGTATTGCATTTTGATGAGCTCGCGCGAGCCGGACCCCACGCGGCGGGTGATCTCGCCGAACTGGGTCATGGCCGTGGAAAAGGGGATGAAGATTTCGCGGTTCAGGTTCCGCTCCTCGACGCCGCGGGCCGGCGCGCCGGCGGTTTGGACCTGTTGGAGGATGCCCACGACGGTGAAGGGAACGGCCGTCGGATAGCGCTCCACGAGGATCGTCTCGCCGAGCGGGTCCTTGAAGGGGAACAATTCGCTGCGAACCTGCTCGCCGATGACGCAGACGTTGCCGCGGCCGGTGATGTCTTCATCGCTGATCGCCCGCCCGCGGGCGACGCTGATGTTGACCACCGCGAAGAAGTCCGGCGTCGTGCCGATGACGTCCATGGTGGATTGTCGCTCGGCGTGTCGCTGGCGGTAGGCCACCGTTCGCAGAGGAATCACGTGTGCGACGTGAGGGACGGTGGCCTCAATCGTCGACACGTCGGTTCGGGTAATGCCGTACTCGACGAGAAAGCTGCTGCCCTGTGAGGATTGCGTGGTCTGGGGCGGTTTGACCGAGTTGACGATGATGTTCCTGGTACCCAGGAGTTGGATCATGCGCAACTCGTCGGCGGAGGCCCCTTCGCTGATGGACAACATGCAGATCACGGCCGCCACGCCGAAGATGATGCCCAGCGAGGTCAACAACGAGCGCAGCTTGTGCAGGCGGAGGTTGTTGATTCCCAGGCGGAAGGTTTCGAGGGTGAGGAGCTTCATTTTGCTGCCTTTCGCCTCGCACGCCGCGGCCTTCGGCGAGACGTCGAACTTCGCGGCCGCAGACCCAGGGACAAGCGAGCGCCCTCGCGGAAACGCCGACAACGACGGAGCGTGTCAAGTGCGTCGTTCCGCCCCAGTGAGTCGCCCGGGCAACGAACGGAAACGGCGAATCCCGAAAGGAACGCCAAGTCCGCGCGATAGACCTCCCACAACGGCTCCTCGGACCGAAGTCGGTCCAACAAGGCAATCAAATTGTGTACCTTGGGTGTGGGAAGCCCCGTGGAGGCGAGGCGGGCCTTTAAGTACTTCTCAGCGCATTGCTGAGCATGAAAGCAGGCGCCATCGTAATTGGGTCGAGACCGAGCGCGGCATTCTCGCTCCAGGGTCGCGAAGTCGCCTTCCGCTTTGGCCACCCATTCAGCCACGATGGGCTTCATACAACACCTTGCCCCCGTCGAGGATACTTCGGATAAAGTAGTCGCCCATTTGCAGACGACGGCGGATCACTTGCGGGGTGCGGACGATCAAGTCCACGGGGAACGGAGGGCGGAGTTCCAAGTGAATCCGAACGGACTGGTCCACGCTTCTTCCACGAAAAGGAAGGATTACCAAGAGATCAACGTCCGAGTCCTCGTCGGCGTCGCCACGGGCGTGGGAGCCGAAGAGAATGACCCGATCGGCGCCGAACGCCGTGCCGATGCGACGACCGAACGATCTGATGGAGGCAAGGGAGATCAATTGCTTACGCCGGGACTGGACCGTCAACCTCCGAACTTGATTCCCTGCGCCAACGGCAGTTCCGCCGTGTAGTTCACCGTCACCGCCTGCCGCCGCCTGCAGGCTTTCTGGCCATCTGAGCCGAATTCGGCGTCCGGCTTACGTGCGCGGTTTCGAGAGACGGTTTCGACCCAAACGCGGCCACTTCCCGAGTTTCCGAAGCCGGAGCATTTCATACATGAGCCGCTCTCCCGAAATGTTCGCCTTGGCCCTCGAGTTGAACCGCTTAGCCAACCGTTCGAGAGCCGTCGGATCCTTCATCAATTGGTCGGTCGGTGTGTTGAGCTCCCGATAGAGCGCCTGTAGCCGCTCGATTTCGTCCGGCGCAAGGGGTGCCGGGCCCTTCTTGATCGCACGGGCAACATCGTCGATTCGTGAGACCGGATAAAGCCGATACCCACTCAGAAACGTCGGTAGTCGGGTGCCACCGTTCGCGTTGGAAACGAGATAGATCGGCTTGTGCCAGGCCTGCGCAGCCCCGAGCTCCGCCGCAGTATTCGGATTGGGCGGTTCGTCGGCAGAGAGGACCACCACGATGGCGTCGCTTTCTGCAAGTGCCTTCCAAATCGCGTCCGCGATAGACTCACCGGTTGCCGCGTCGGCCGGATCAAAGACACGCAATCCCTCGGCGGAGAGCGTACGGCGTATGACTTCCGCCGTGGCGCGCTCTGCAGCCGCATGGGAAAGGAAAACGTCGAATCGATACTTCCGTTCGATCATCTGCGTGTCACTCGAATGCGCCATGCCAACTCCTTGACGTAGTCGTCAAACTCGTTGATCGAAATCGCCTTCTTCGATCTAATCATATCCGGGATCGTATCGATTTCAACATGACAGAGAACGGCGATGATTCGTGCGTCTCGCCGGCGCCCCCAAAAGGCTCCTGCCTCCAGTAGAACCCACGCACGTTTCACGGAATCGGGACTCAACAACACCACCAACTCCCGCGACCTCACGATCTCCGTCCTGATTTCATCGGGGATATCGTCGCCGCTCTTGATGTCTCGGTCGTCACGGAACGTTGAAGCGCCCGTACTCTCGATCTTCTCGCAAAGGGCCGTTGCGATCCACTTGTCCGTGGAAGCGTGACTTACGAACACGCGGTAGGCGGGCACAGTTGGGGCGGCCGTAGATGGTCGTCTTGCCCTCCTACGCGCTTTCTTGCTCATCCAGATTCACCGCGAACACCCATGCGAGAGTCAATCTCCAAACTTGATCCCTTGCGCCAACGGCAGTTCCGCCGTATAGTTAATCGTGTTCGTCTGTCGCCGCATGTAGGCCTTCCAGGCGTCGGAGCCGGATTCGCGGCCGCCGCCGGTTTCTTTTTCGCCGCCGAAGGCCCCGCCGATTTCCGCCCCGCTCGTGCCGATGTTGACGTTGGCGATGCCGCAATCGCTGCCCATGCACGACAGAAACCGTTCGGCCTCCAGCAGGTTCCGCGTGAAGATGGCCGAGCTAAGCCCCTGCGGGACGCCGTTGTGCAACGCGATCGCCTCATCGAGCGTCTTGTAGGTGATGATATAGAGGATCGGGGCGAACGTTTCTTCCTGGACGATCTTGTACTCATTGCGAGCGGCTGCAAGGCACGGGGTCACGTAACATCCGCCGGCGTATTTGTCACCCTGGAGCCACTGCCCGCCGAGGAGGATTTCGCCGCCCTCGTCCTGAATCCGCTTGATGGCGCTCATCATGGTCTCGACGGCGGCAGGGTTAATGAGCGGACCCATCAACGTACCCGGCTCGAGCGGGTTGCCGATGGTGACCTGCTTGTATGCGGCGATCAGCTTCTCGACGAGCGGGCCGCGGATCGATTCGTGGACGATGATACGTCGCGTCGAAGTGCAGCGTTGCCCGGCCGTACCGACGGCGCCGAAAACAATCGCCCGGACGGCCATGGAAAGATCGGCCTCGGGTGTCACGATGATGGCATTGTTGCCGCCCAATTCGAGGATCGTCCGTCCAAGCCGCTTGCCCACCACCTCACCCACGCGATAACCCATCTTGCAACTCCCAGTGGCCGAAACGAGCGGGATACGGCGGTCGGCAAGCAGCTTCTCGCCGACGGTGCTGCCCGGGCCGATGGCCAAGCTGAAGATGGCCGGGTCGGCGCCGGTTGCGCGACAGACCCGTTCCGCGATCTTGGTACAGGCGATCGCCGTGAGCGGAGTCTGGGACGAGGGTTTCCACATCGTCGCATCGCCGCAGACCGCGGCAAGAGCGCTGTTCCACGACCACACCGCGACGGGAAAGTTGAAGGCGGAGATCACCCCGACCACGCCCAACGGGTGCCACTGCTCGTACATGCGGTGGCCGGGACGCTCGGAGTGCATGGTCAGACCGTAAAGCTGTCGCGACAACCCGACGGCGAAGTCGCAGATGTCGATCATCTCCTGGACCTCGCCCTCGCCCTCGGCCCGGATTTTGCCGTTTTCAAGGGTCACCAACGCACCCAGGTCGGCCTTGTGCTTGCGGAGGGCGTCGCCGAGCTGTCGGACGGTCTCGCCGCGGACAGGGGCCGGGACTTGCCGCCATTTCAAGAACGCGGCCTGTGCCCCTTCGACGATACGGTCGTACTCCTCCGGCGTCACCTGCTTCACGGCCGCGAGGGGTTTGCCGTCGATCGGGGACGTGGAGTCGATTTTCTCGCCGCCGCCGATCCAATCGCCGCAGAAGCCGCCGGGGTTCACCGATTCGAGTCCGAGTTGGCGCAATACGTCGTGCATGGTGTTGCTCAGGAAAGGTATGTACCGATCATGTCAATGAAGAACAGGATACACGATCGCCCCGCAGCGTCAACGTAAGGCGAGTCCGAGAGTTGACCCTGGGGCTGAGTGGCGTTAAGGTCACCGCGCTCGGGTTCAGGGCTTCGTCGGCCGCCGATGGCGAGTCGACGGAGGCCTTGGGGAGTATGGGTGGAACTAGCTAGCCGGCCGAAAAACGACATCTTTACAAAACCCGGCGAGTACCCGGAACTCCGGCGGCGGATCCGACCCCTCGCCGACGGGCTGGATATTCGGACCGTCGTTGTGTACGCGTTCGACCCGCGAACGCGTTTGCTTCCGTATTACTTCACCAGCCATCGAATGGCCCCGGCCGGTGCGCGGGCGTTGGGATCGGCCCTTGTGGATTCCGGTCTGACGCGAACGCGCGTCGTCCTCCAGCAGTGGACGCCCAACTTCCGCCCCAGCGAGGCCGCCTTGGATGGGCAACCGATCGAGATGCTTCTCGTATCGAGCATGCAGATCCACGCCGCGAAGGCGTATCGGTTGATCGCCGAGGCCCACCGCGCCGGCGACCGCAGGCCGCTCATCATCGCCGGGGGCCCGAAGGCCATCTACGAACCCAACGATCTGTTCGCGATCGACGGCGATCCCCGCGTCGGAGCGGACGTGGTGGTCACCGGCGAGGAATTCGTGCTCATGCAGCTTCTCGAGGTGCTGCTCGATTACCGGAGGCGCTGCCCAACCATGCGTGAGGCGTTTGAACTCGCACGGGGCGAGGGCTCACTTCGGGAAATCCCCGGTTTAGTCTATCGCCAAAACGACGATCTCGACGCCCCAATATACAACACCGGCATCCAGCGATTGGTGCGCGACCTCGATGAGTTCCCGCACCCGATCTTGGGGTACAAGCTTTTGGAGCCGCCGCACCGGGGCCGGACGCTGAAAAGCGAACCGCTGCCGGCGTCCCGCGTACGACGCATCAGCACCGTGTCCTCGTTGAGCTTGTCGCACGGATGCAAGTTCAACTGCGACTACTGCCCCATCCCGGCCTACAACCAGCGAACGTATCGGCACAAAAGCGGCGAGCGGGTCGCGGATGAAATGCGACGGATTCGCGAGGAGTTGGGAATCCGTTTCTTCTTCGGCACCGACGACAACTTCTTCAACAACCGCCCGGCCGTCGAGCAAATGTTCAAGGTGATGAGCCGGACGAAGATCAACGGCCGCCCCTTCGGCGACGAGGTGTTTTGGGGCACCGAGGCCACGGAGTTCGACACCTGGAAGAACCACGACCTGCTGCCGGCGGCCCGGAAATCCGGGCTGCGGGCCATTTGGTTGGGGATCGAGGACATCACCGCGACGTTGATTCGCAAAGGGCAATCGGTCGGCAAGACGGGAGAGCTTTTCGATCTACTGAACCGCTGCGGGATCAGCCCGCGCCCGATGCTCATGCACCACGACGGCCAGCCCCTCTACTCGCGGGAGGGGATGTACGGCATCGTCAATCAAGTGCGTTATCTCTGGAAGATCGGGGCGGCCAGCATGCAGGTTACCGTGCTTACCCCCGCGGTGGGGACACGATCCTACGAACCGACCTTCGAGAAGGATTTGGTCTTTGCCAAGGTCGGCGGCCGGCGCGTGGATCAATGGCAATACGACGGCAACCACGTCGTGGCCTCGCAGTCCAACAAGCCCTGGCGAATGCAGCTCAACGTACTGATCGCCTACCTTGCGTTCTATAATCCTTGGACCCTCTTCCGGTCGCTACTTCGAGGACGTGGACGCTTCCTGGAGAGAGCGTATTGCCAGGTTACGGGAATGTATAGCCTGTTTTGGACGGTCGCCCACTCCGCGGCGTGGGCCTTCCGCTTGTGGCGCGGACCGATCGAACGCGCCCGCACGCCGCAGTGGACCCGAGCACACGCCCCGGCCGCCGAGTCAGGCGACGGAATCAGCCTACCCGTACTCGCCGAAGTCGGCTCGCCCGCATAACGTCGGGGCTTGTCCCCGGCGATGTAGCGCCACTCCTCGTAGCGGCGCACAGCACCAGCAGCGTCATCACCGCCAAGCCCCAGGCGGAGACGGCCGGGATGCCCGCAGGACCGATGGCGATGCCCGCGTGGGGCTGCGGCGTGCCCAACGTATTCAGCCTGAAAGGCTGACCGACAGTAGCCGTGGGCAAGTCCGCCGCAGGCGGACGCCGCCCACGGATACCGGCAGCCCAAAGGTTCCTCCGACCCCGAAGGGGTCCGCGATAGTAGCCGGGGGTCAAGTCCGCCCACGGCCGACGCCACCCCCGGAAAGCGCCCCCCCACAACCTCCCCCCTTTTTGGAGGGGGGGATAGAGGGGGGTTCCACGCCGTCCCCGGCCCCGACGGTCCAGACGGCCCCGTTCAGAACCGCGACAGTCATGGAGCGGGCTCGTCTCCGCGTCACCGTCGGCTGCGCCTTGATCCACATCACGCGTACGGAGGTCCTGAACGGCTCGACGACGGTGCGATGAAGAGCGTATAGCTGCGCTTTTCCGACCCGCAGTCGTCCTTGGTGCGAGCAAAGCGCATACAGTACCTTCTCGGATCCGGCAAGACAGACTTGCCTGCCCTCGTTGTTGTGGTACGGTTCAAGCGGCAGTTTGAGCGATCAGCAGCTTTAGGTGCAGCACCGGCGTGGCAAACTCTTTCTCAGCGTTACCGCAAGCCTTTTGGCTCGTAGCCGACGACCAGATTCCGCTCGCCCTGGAGTCCCAACTGCAACGGCGACTGCTCGCGTGCCTAATCCAGGGGATTCTTTACGAAGGCGCTCTGGTCATCCCAGACTCGTACGTCATCAACAACCAGAACCTTCGCAAGCTCCTGAACGGATCGCACCTCGTCCGAAGCCTAATTCAGAATGGGTATGTCCGTGTTGCGGCCAGGCAGGTAGGAGGAGCGCGCGTCGCGTTGCCACGTCTGCGGGATCAATTCCTGAAGGATGGCAAACGCCCGCTGAACTTTCCTGAGACGGAATTCCAAAATGATTCCGGGCTGGACCTACTGGAACAATCCGGAGTGTTCACTACCTACGACTTCGATCACGTCGCAGGCAACTACACTGGGGCGGTAATGCATGCCTTCCGTTCCCGAGTAGCCAGCGAGTTGCTTGGCGAGCGAATCCAGCTCATCGCCCGACAAATCATTACCGCCCAGTTCGAAAGAACGAAGAATTTGTCCTATAAGTTCTTTTTCTATGACGTGCATCCGGACACCAACGAACCTGGGCTTGGGGCACTCTTGGATAAACATGCTGCTCCGGGAGCTTGGGAACAATTCCGAGAAGCGATTCGCGAGTTGGCCCACGGTCCATACATCACCGGGCTCCCGGATCTCCTGGATCTTAGTCCGGTCTATGAGCACGCCCACACCAGAGCCATCGATCTCTGGCGTCAGCGACGCTTGGACGAGGCCGACTCGCTCGCCGAGCCGCTCGAATTCGGAACGGTCCTCGACTTGTCAACTTACGAGCAAGCGCTACTCCGTGTTCAAATGGAGGACGTGGCCTTTCTCCACAACGAAAACGGCGCTTGGAAGGAGTTTCGGAACGCTATTCGAAATCTTGGCGCTGACGAGAAATCTGCATGTGAGGCGCAGGATGCCTTCATACGGTATCGACTGGAGGTCGAACGACGGATCGCCAAGAGATTAGGGGCAAACCTCAGAGAAGATGCAGGCCGCCTTCAGGTCAGGAGCAACATTGGACGGCTGATCGGAGAGCCGGGCGAGTTTGTCTTCCTCTCCCTGTTGAACCCAATTCTCTCGGCACCGCTCGGCGCGCTCGCAGTGGCCTGGCGGACGATCCAACGCCTTCGTCGGCGCGACGAAGCAAGCGAGCAAGCGGAACGCGCAAAGCGTAGAGCGGAAGATGCCTTCATTAGGGAGCGGCGAGAAATCGAGGAGGTCGCCAAGGATCTGGACTTGGACCTTCGAGTCACCGCCACGACGACCGTTAATCCGACGTGGGGCGGCAACATACGAGATACGATTGTCACCCCACATGGCGTGAATACGTGCCCCGACTCGCCGCCAGCCCCATCCATGTGATCGCTCCGCGACGACCTACCCACCGATCACCCTGCAAGTTCTATCGCCGGAGGAACCTGTGCCATGCGCTGCCATCGGGCCATGCTCTCGCCCGTCGCATCACGCCCCGCGATGCGGTGTCTTTCGTCGCTGGTCGATCCTCCTTCCTTCATTCGACAATCGACATTCGACAATCGACAATTCCTCCTACCGAACACCGCCGCCCTCAGAAAGTGCCATCGTATGACACTCCATGAAAAAAACGTACTCGCAGAACGAACCCATTTGACAGTGATAGCTCACAAAACGAAGCAGAAGTGTTGCCGCTCGCGGCGGTCATCGCCCGGTCGCTTGCCCTCCGGGTTCGGACGGGTCCGGTCGCTCGCCTTCGCGGCTCAGCGCCGAGTGAACACATCACGTGACCCTCGTGTATGATCGGAATTGTGATGGCTCGCAAGGCCGAATCATCATTCGAATACGGGTTAGCGTTCGAGACCTCGTCCGCGGTGGGGAGCGTGGCCATCGGGCGCGGGGCGGAGGTGTTGGAGGCTCGGACGCTCAGCCGCCCCAAGGCCCATGCCGTCGAGTTCTTGCCGACGGTCAAGGCGCTCTGCGAGACACACCATGTTGAGCCTTCGTCCATTCAGCGCGTGTACGTCTCCGCGGGGCCGGGGAGTTTTACGGGACTGCGGATCGGCGTGACCGCAGCGCGGATGATCGCGCTCGGCGTCGACGCGCGGGTGGTGGCCGTGCCGACGTTGGAGGTCATCGCCCAGAACGCACTCGAGATCGGCCCGCCGCCGCCGCGAGTGGCCGTCGTGTTGGACGCGAAACGCAACCGCGTCTACACGGCGGCGTTCGTTCATCATGACGGAGCCTACGTACCGACGTGCGATGCGATCGAGGCCGACCCGCTCGATTTCCTCTCGGCCCAGCCGGACGACTGCGCGGTCCTCGGCGAAGGAATTGTCTACCACCGTGCGGCGATCGAAAAGTCGTCACGGCCGATCCTGCCGCCATCCCTGTACCGCCCACGGGCCGAGACCGTTTACCGCCTCGGTTTTGAACGCGCGGAGCGAGGGGAGTTTTCCGACCGCCGAAACTTGGTACCCACCTACATCCGCCCGCCGGAGGCCGAGGAAGTCTGGGAACGAAAACAGCGTCAGGCGTGCTCCTAAGGTCGTCGGCGAACTCTCAGGCACTTGATAGGTGTGCCACGGCCATGTCGGCAATCGCGGGGAGGGCCATTTGCGCGCCGTGGAACGAACCCGCGACCCACCCGGGCCGCGGGCGGCAGGAAAGCCCGGCGCGCTGGGAGTCCGCGCCAAGCTGATCTCAGCGCACCTCTAGTGCAACCACGGTGACGTCGTCCACGCGCCAGTCGGTCTCGTCGATGGTTGCCAGGCGAGCCTCCAGTTTTCCGAGTTGACGCTCGATGCGGTCTTCACCGAGGCGCTGAAACCATTCGGTGTGGGACAAGTCGCAGCACGCGCGTCGCGTGGCTGGATCGGACACCAGGGTCTGCAACCCGTCGGTGTGGAAGACGACGGCGTCGCCGGGCTCCAGGGTGAGCGTCGTCACCTCAAAGTTCGGCTCGTCCAAGGCCCCGACGAGAGGACCTTGGCTGACGATCTGCCGCGGGGTCTCCCGCGGACGAACGAGGATCGGATACGGGGCCCCGCCGCGAGCCCAGGTCAGCGTCCGCGTCGGTTCGTGGTAGACCGCGTACAGGGCGGTCACGAACGGGCAATCGGTGAAACGGGCGTCGAGCAGTTCGCGGTTAACCCCTAAGAGGATTTCATCGGGTTGCGCCGCGTGTTGTGACCCGTTCCGGTCGCAGATGCCGCGAAGGGATCGGCTGATGAACGTGGACAGGACCCCGCCGGACAGCCCGTGTCCGGTAGCGTCGGCGACGGAAAGCCCCACATGGGTCTCGTTGATCCGAAACACGTCGTACAGATCGCCACTGAGGGCTTCAGCAGGACGAAACAGGGTGTGCACCTCGAGTCCGGCGACCTCGGGCAGGGTGATCGGCAGAAGGTCGCGCTGGATGGCGGCTGCGGATTGCATCTGCTCGCGGTACTGGTTCATCGTTCGCTGATGAACCTCGTCGCGGCTCCGAAGCAGAGCGACCTCCTGGGCCATCGCCTCCAGCGCCCCGCGAAGAAAACAGAGCGCCGAGACGTAACCGGCGAGATCGTTGGGAGACGGTTGGGCGTTGAATTCAAAGCGTGGGGTGCCGCCGCGGTAATCTCGGAGGCTTCGCGAGGGACCGCAAATCGGATCCACGCCGTTTTCCAACACTGGGACCTGCGATCGCGGCATCACCGGTAGACCTCGCCTTCGGCGGGGAGCGTCGTCGTCGCCTCTTCGCCCCGCGCACCAGTCTGTCGGCCGCACAACGGCTGGGCTTAAGTTAACTTAACCTTCGCGGATTTTTGAAATCTTCCGGGATTTGAGGAGTGGAGACAGGTAGACCCGACGCCCCGCGCCTACAGCCCGTATTCCTTCCAGCGGCGTTCGACGGAGGCGCGGATTTCATCGGACATGGTCATTTCCTCCGGCCAGTCGCGGACCACGCCCTCGCCGGGGATTTTGCGGGTGGCGTCGATGCCGATCTTACCGCCGGTTCCGTAGTAGGGCGTGGAGTGGTCGAGGA
>CAYQZH010000032.1:0-22275 GCA_964421865.1 uncultured Phycisphaera sp.
GCCCTCAGGTTGTGCGGGGGACTTGCACCCCCAGGTTGTCGAACAGGCTCGGCACACGCTACATTCCTTGGCCCCTGCGGGGCCGTGATGTTCCCGTCCAAACTATCACGCACCCGGAGCGACAGCTCGCACGAGCTCCCCGGCGGGCCTCGACGTTGGAATGATCGGGTAGGAGCGCGCCTCGTGACGCCCGTCTTCCCACACGACTCCCGGCGCGCCGGGATACTCACCGCATCCGGGTTCACGCTCCCTCTCCGGTTGCGTTCACCCTTCAACGGTGAATCGGAGCCTACCGGTCGATGCGGCTTATCAGCCGTGGCAACCCTGCTCCATCAGGTGCTCGGTCAAAGCCGGTGCTGGGTTTCACGCCGGTGTCCGCTTGTGACGCCGCGCACGCGGAAGCCTCGGTTCCGCCGTCACCACCCGCAGCGGCGGGGCGCGACGACGGTTTTTCCTCGAAGAGGAGGAGTCCCGCCCTCGATCCTCGCCGGATTTACCGTTCGTGCGTCCGCAGGGTAACCGGGCATCCGCGTCCGTTGCCGCGTGACGCCGCACGACCGGCCTTGAATCCATGCTCTTCTCGTCGAGTCCGAGTTTGGAGCTTGTTCACGTTCCGGCCTTGTTCGTCTTCACCCTTCAGATTTCACCTCGCCATGGACGCTCCGGCCTGCCCCGGCGGTTTCGACCATCACGGCCTGCAGAGAGCTTTCGCATCCAGGAGTCACGCCAGACCTGGCGCGCAAAACCAGGGCGGCGGGCCACCACCCGCCGCCCCGTGTCTTACACATCCAGGAACTTGGGAACGTTCCTACGGATAGATCAGTGAGTCGGTCGACGAGTACTTACCCGCACCGGACCCCAAGGCATCTTGACCGGGGTATGGTGGGCCACCAGTCGCCGACCCATGCGGAGTATCCCCGTGGATACGGCCCTCGCCATAGGCCGATCCCCATCCGTTGCCGTCGATCACCGTGTAGATGTTGTCGTTGTCGATTCCGCTGGCCGGAATTCGAACGAACGACGCGTGGCCGTCGCCGTAGAGCGCGTTCTCCCCCTCGCCGTTGGCCTGCCCGCCATGGTTGCTCGAGTTGAACGGCCGCCAGACCTTCGGCGAGTCCTCCAATGTGACCGGCCCGTTTTGCCCCACATTCCAGTTCGGAGTGGTGGTGCTAGGGGTCTTGGGGTAATACGGTCCCTTGTCGGCGGCGATGATCTGACGGTTGTCCATGCCTTCGCGAGGCTGAGTATCCCGCGGTCCGAACGGAACCTGATACCCGTAGCTAATGTTGCTATAGCCCGTGAAGTCGTAGTACAGTTCCAGGTTTTCCGTGGGATCCTCGGTGTCGCCGGCGCTCGGGCAGATGAACTGCTTCACCGTAATGTCGCCCGAGCGTACCAGCATCCAGTACGACCGAGTCACCGACATCGCTTCGCTGCCGACGTTGGGGGCGGCCGGGGTCTCCGACGTAGTGGAGCGTATCCGATCGTAGCCCACCTCGCCGGGATCCGTGGCGAGCGGCGTCGGCTTGTCTTGGTCCAGCACGTAATCGATGCCGCCGTTGTCGATCTTCCCGCGCTTGAACGGCGGAGTCATCCACTTCTCTTGGTTCTCGTTCGAGTAGATCTTCCCCGTCGTCCCGATGCCTTTCACGTTCGACGCGCACACCAGCCGCTTGCTCAGTTCCCGAGCGCGCGACAAACTCGGGAGCAAGATCGAGATTAGAAGAGCGATGATCGCAATGACCACCAGAAGCTCAATCAGGGTGAACCCTTTGAATCGTTTTTTGACCATGTCATCTCCTCTGCTGTTAACGCTCGACGGACGCGTCAGAACTCCATGCGGAGCAACGCCGAGTCCCTCATCCACCCATTACGACGAGGGGCGACGAGCCGCCTGACTTCCGTCTACCACCACCTGACCTCGCGGGGCCGCCCCTCGGCCGTACAGCGCACAACTCCCGCTGTATCCGCCGGAGAACGCGACCGAACCGCAACTCACTCACACCATACAGTAACGAAAACGATACATAGCAACCCCGTTCTTCGCAGGCGGCGTGTGCACACCAACCGGAAACCGTCCCGCGCAACGGGATTTCAGCCGCGACCGTAAACGCAAGCCCATCTCGCCCATGCGAGACGATGTCTCACTCCAAGACCCGCTCGTTACGATGCACGGTGACGTTCAGGCTTGACCACGAGGACGTAGGGGAAGGATTCCGAGTAAAACAGTACGTATGGATGACTGATCTATCTTACACGCGTACCCGCCGAAAAACGGCGGCATGCCACCCCTGGTCAGACCTAAAACCTTCTCACCATAAGTGAGTGTACTCGGACGTTCCCGCATTGTCAACAGCTAACGCGCAAAAATTCCAAAAGATCCTTCCGACCTGTGCCCCTGACATTGGGACACGTCTCTAACGACAAAAACCTCCGATAACAGCAGGCGGTTAGTGCTATAACCTACGCTGCGACAAATACTTACAGACATAATCCGAGTCGGCGACAAAGCCGAGTGAATGGACCTCCCGTACCTTCAGGGAGTGGCGTCCACGAGGTCAATCCCCGTCCACTCGGCCAACCCCAATCCGGCGCCCTGGGCGTCCCTTACGTACCCAAGTTGTTCGCCGCGCCCGGTGATCGGTCCTAGCCCGTTTTGTCGACGTATGTCGTTCAAGATTGCCGTCGCCACGCTGTCGGTCGCAACCGGGTCAGCGGACGCCAACAGCATCCCTTCGTCGCTGATGGTCTCCGCGCTGGGCTCGGGGCCCTTGTCGAAGACCACCCTCGTGGCGTCCACGAGACATAGCCGCAGCTTATCGCGGATTTGCGGCAGGGCCACGATGTCCGCGATGTAGGGCGAGCAACCGTTCCGGTGGAACTTGGCCGGGTGCTTGATGAGTCCGTGGGAGAGATTCTTGAGGCAGCACGTCGCCCCCGTAAGGTTGTGACTCTTCAGATATGGAACGTCGATCAGCGCCGTCACCTGTTCCAACACGTTGGCCAAGTTGTCCGAGCCGCTGCCGAAATCCGTCGGCTCGCTCTGATAACCGGGCGCCGCGGGCGTTGTCGCGTTGCGGCCCTCGACTTCCGGCGGAGCTTCGATGCACACGATTTGCTCCGCCCGCCAACCGGCCTGAACGATCGAAGCGATGATCACGTCGGCGACGACGTTCGTCGTGTGTAGCGCGTCCTGTCCCGAGCGGTTGAACTTCAGGCCGATGACGTCGTCCGAGCGAAGGACCGATCGCCACGCGGCCTCCACCGTCGGCTTTCGCGTGAGCGCGATCATCGCCCGGTCCAACATCTCGCTGAACGCCGCCCGATGCACTTCGGGCCCATTCACGACGTAGCGGTTCCGGATTCGCACCACGCGCGATGCACGCCCACCCGGCGGAGCTCGATGTGCCGGGTCCGTCGCCCACGCGTTGAGCGGTCCCAGCACCGAACCGCCGGCTACGGATGCCGCCACCCCCAGAAAACCGCGGCGACTCAGGACGCTGCCCGAACTCGCCGCCCGGTCGGCGCTATCAGTCTCTTGAAGACCGTGTAGCGCTGCCCTTTGTGGGTGACGCACACTGTTGGAGCTGGTTTCGTCGCTGGTCACGCCGCGTCATCCGACCCTTAACCCGAGGACTTCCCTCGATGGGGTTATCGGATTCCGCTCGGAGCGAGCTAAGTCCCCCGCCGCGGGCAGGTCTGCGGTTCAGCCGATTCCGAGGAAAGCGGCCTTGTCGCCCGTAATGGAGTCAAAGTCCGTTGCGTAAAATCGCAGCGGATCGCTATGATTCGCCTATGGCTGATTGTCCCGCTGCCAAATCGCAGCCGTGTCCCCGATCCATCCTCGACCTCATCGAACGATTCGATCTGCACGCCGATACCTATCGCCAACAGACCTACAACGAAACGCAGGTCCGCCGCGAGTTCATCGACCCGTTTTTCAAGGCCCTGGGCTGGGACGTGGACAACGAGTCCGGCCACGCCGAGGCCTACAAAGACGTGATCCACGAAGACGCCATCAAAGTCGGCGGATCGACCAAGGCCCCGGACTATTGCTTTCGCATCGGCGGCGCGCGGAAGTTTTTCGTCGAGGCGAAAAAGCCGTCCGTGTCTGTCGGCGACGACCCCGGCCCGGCCTATCAACTCCGCCGCTACGCCTGGACCAACAAGCTGCCCCTCTCCATCGTCACCGATTTCGAGGAATTCGCCGTCTATGACTGCCGGATCAAACCCAAGCCGGACGACAAGCCCTCGACGGCCCGCGTGCTGTACCTCAAGTGCGACGAGTATCCGAAACGCTGGTACGAAATCGCCTCCATCTTTTCCAAGGACGCGATCCTCAAAGGCTCGTTCGACAAGTACGCCGAGTCGAACAAGCGCAAGCGCGGCACGGCCGAGGTCGACGACGAATTCCTGAAGGAAATCGAAAGCTGGCGCGACGAGCTGGCCCGCAGCATCGCCCTGCGAAACCCCAATCTGTCCGTCCGCGACCTGAATTACGCCGTCGGCAAGACGATCGACCGGATCATTTTTCTGCGTATGTGCGAGGACCGCGGCGTCGAGACGTACGCCCAGCTCCGCTTGCTATTGAACGGCCCGCGGGTCTACCCGCGACTGCTCGAAATCTTCTACAAGGCCGACCAGCGCTACAACTCCGGCCTGTTCCATTTCGAGCCGGAAAAGAACCGCCCCGACCCGCCCGACACCCTGACACCCAACCTCGCCATCGAGGACGCGGTCCTCAAGGACATCCTCAAGAACTTGTACTATCCCCAATGCCCGTACGAGTTCTCGGTCATGCCCCCGGAAATCCTGGGGCAGGTCTACGAACAGTTCCTGGGCAAAGTGATTACCCTCACCGCCGGTCACCGTGCCAAGGTGGAATACAAGCCGGAAGTCAAAAAGGCCGGCGGGGTCTACTACACCCCCAAGTACATCGTCGATTACATCGTCGAGCACACCGTCGGCAAGCTGCTGGGTGAATGCAAGACGCCGAATGACGCGGCGAAGCTGCGCGTCCTCGACCCGGCCTGTGGAAGCGGGTCGTTTCTGCTGGGGGCGTATCAGTTTCTGCTCGATTGGCACTTGAAGTGGTATTCGGAGCATGAGTCGGAAAAATGGGCGAGAAAGAAAACGCCACCCGTCTACCAATCGACAATCGGCAATCGAAAATCGACAATTCCGGGCTGGCGCTTAACCATCACGGAGAAGAAACGCGTTCTGTTAAGCAACGTCTACGGAGTCGATATAGACCCCCAGGCCGTCGAGGTCACCAAGCTGTCGCTGCTGCTCAAGGTGCTCGAAGGCGAATCGCAGCAATCGCTCGACAACCAGCTCCGCCTGTTCCACGAGCGGGCCCTACCCGACCTGGGCGGCAACATCAAGTGCGGCAATTCCCTCATCGGCCCCGACTTCTACGAGAACCAACAACTCGCATTACTCGACGATGAGGAACGCTACCGCATCAACGTCTTCGACTGGTACCGGGAGTTCCCGCAAGTTTTTCAAAGCCGCGACAGCAACGATCAGAGCCGCGCCCGTAAGGAAGCGGTAACTTCCGCAGCGAACGACAAGAAACCGCTCCCTCACGGTCGCGGCTCTGATCAAAACGCCCCCTCCGGCGGTTTCGACGCCGTCATCGGGAACCCGCCATATATCCAGTTGTCTATGGCCGAATACTTCGACGAGCGGGCCAACTTGTATCTCCAGGGACGTTACACATCCGCGATGGGACGCCTGAACACGTTCGGGTTGTTCGTAGAGCGGGCGTTACGGTCCGTGCTCACCCCGAAAGGTTTTCTGAGCTATATCGTGCCGAACACGTTCCTGACACAGGAGTCCTACCAGGATCTCCGGCGACAAATACTGACCCACCAGATCTCTAGTCTTGTGACCTTCAAGTATCCGGTATTCAAAGGTGCCGTCGTGGAGACCGTCATTTTTGTTGTCCAGCGAGGCGCACCGACTCCGCAGCAGTGTGTCGATGTCGTCACCTTTGACAACCGGGCTATGTCATCCACACAGCGTCAAGTCGAGCAATCACTTTTCGGAGAAACGCACTGCAATGCATTCCTCGTCAACGTGGATCAAAGCACGATCGCATTCCGATCCAAACTTGACACGAAGGGAGTACCACTCAAACAATTCGTGAACATCAATCAAGCCATCGCGCTCAAGCACGATCGCAGTGCGTCAGTCTTTCGAGAGCGGCGGGCCAGCAACTATCAGCGCGTCTTGGACGGACGCCACATTCATCGGTATGCCGTGAACTGGGGCGGAGATTACTTGGCGTACGATGTAAAGAAGATTCACTCCTGTAGGCGCACGGACATCTTTGACGCCACTGAGAAGCTCTTCTTCCGCCGAGTTGGCGACCGCCTCATCGCTGCCTATGACGACCAACAGTTCTATGCCCTCAATACCCTTGTCGTCATAACGCTCCGCGAACACGTTCCGATGTCCTTAAAGTACGTTCTCGGATTACTCAATTCGAGGCTTTTGAACTTTTATTATGTGACGTATCTCAAGTCCACGAAGAAGGTGTTTTCGGAGATTCAGGCGCGGCAATTGGGACAACTTCCGGTACGAGAGATCAACTTCTCAGAATCTGACGACAAATCGCACCACGATCGACTCGTCGCGCTGGTAGAGGGTATGCTCGACCTTCACAAGCAGCTCGCGGCGGCCAAGACGCCCTCGGACCAGACGGCGATCCAACGTCAGATCGACGCCACCGACCGGCAGATCGACCAGCTCGTGTACGAACTCTACGGGCTAACCGCCGACGAAATCCGCATCGTCGAAGAGGCGACGCAATGATGACCGACCCGCAGGTCAATTACTTTTTCGTTGACGAGGCAGGGGACCTGACGCTGTTCGGCAAGGGAGGACGGGCGGTCGTTGGTGAGCAGGGCGTGTCCAAGTTTTTCATGGTCGGCGTGGCGCAGATTCCCGATCCGTCGTTCGTCAACGCGCTGTTGTCGGAACTCCGTACCGAGCTGCTGACCGACCCCTATTTCAAGGGCGTACCGTCGATGGGGGCCGACGCCAAGAAGACAGCCCGTTCGTTTCACGCAAGCAAAGACCTGCCTGAGGTTAGGCGCGACGTCATCGCGCGGCTCACGCAAACCAAGGCCAAAGTATTCGTAGCGTTGCGGCGAAAGAACAGGCTGGTCGAGGAAATGCGGCGCCCTGTGGCTGGGAGCAAAGCGCCGCTCACGCTCCACGCCCTGTACGAGGGGTTGGTGACGCGGTTGTTTCGCAATGTCCTGCACAAGGCGGATCGCAACGAAATCGTCTTTGCAAGGCACGCGACTTGGACGCGACGCGAAGCCCTGGCGCTGGCGATCAAGAAGGCGCAAGCTAATTTCGCGCGCGCGTACGGGCTGCCTTCCGACAAACCCACTGCCGTTCGCGCGGCTGACCCGCATGAGTTCGGAGGGTTGCAGGTGGTGGACTACTACCTATGGGCGCTGCAACGGATGTATGAACGGGGCGAGGATCGGTTTTTCGAGCTCTTGCGACCCGCGTATCGGATCATCATGGACCTGGACGACACCCGCGAGAAGGAATACGGCGAATGGTACAAGGATGACAACCCTCTGACGCTAACGAAAATGTTGCCCCCAGCAGGCTAGGATCGGACGGAGTCCGCCCGAACTCGCGGCATGGAGCCGACTTTCGCCTGCTGTCGGGCATGCATATCATACACGACCAAACACATAGACGCAAGCCGCTGCAAAAAAACGACGATTCAGCGTCAGATCGACGCCGCCGATCGCCAGATCGACCAGCTCGTATACCAGCTTTACGGCCTGACGGATGACGAAATCCGCATCGTGGAGGTGGCGACGACAACGTGAAACCGATTCGACTCTCCGCACACGCTGGCAGTACCAAGCTCCGCGAGGATTCACGCCCGCGGAGGCGGAAGAGGCCATCCGCACGATGCCGTGGCTACCCGCCGAGCGGGGCCGCCTCGAGGTACGCAAGGACTTTTCTTTCGCGGGCACCTGGAATGGCCGGTTTTTCCAGACCAAGCAGGTCCGCCCGATATTCGTAGAGGAAGCGGATGAAATCGTCGTGGTTACGGTGTATACTTATTACTTCTGAAGGAGCATGACCATGCGTATCACCTATGACCCCGAAGTCGACGCGATGTCGATCGTGTTTCGAGAAACCACCGTCACTACGAAGCACCTCGGCGAGGGGATCGCCGCCGACGTCGACGCAGACGGGAAGCTTGCGGGAATCGAAATCCTCGACGCGGTAAGGCGCTTTGGCGGCCGAGATACCCTGCGCCAACTTGTCGTCGAGGGGATCGGACCGACCGTGTCACACAAGTCCTGAATTCGCCAGCCGTCAGATCGATCCGCCCGTGGCGGACCAGATCGACCAGCCCCGGCGCGCGGGATTGAGCCGTTCGATGGTGCGTTTGGAACGCTGACGCGGCCCGTTCCAATCTTGCGGCCCCGAGGGGACGGACCGTCGGCGCGGGTTCCATCCACTGGGCCCACGAGGACTCGAACCTCGGACCTCGTCGTTATCAGCGACGCGCTCTAGCCAACTGAGCTATGAGCCCCCGCCCCGGCCGCAACCGAAGCGGCGGACAATGTAGTACGGTGAGTGAACGTGTCAACACCGTCGGCACGGATGGGGACGGACGTGTTCATCACAGCGAACGCTCGGCCCTTCGTTGCTGCGTCGCTGCTTCCCGACTCATTCCTTCGCAACTGTTTCATAGGCAACTCCGTCGAGAACGACTACGATCCGTTCGCCCAGGGCGAAGCACTTGCCGAGATCGGGATGCTTGCGGACCAATTCAAAATACTCCTCGGAGAACAGCTCGACTTTCTTGGTCTCGGCTCTGGAATCGTAGGCCGCGTCGATCCAGCGATCCTCCACGCGGTAGAACGTCCGAACGCCGACGTTGGTGACAAGCGAACGTTGATCGTCCCTCGCGCCGGTTCGTGGTTCGGTCGCCGCGGGCGCGGGAACGCCGTTCGATCCCGCGAAGGCCAACTTTTGGAGTTCGATCGAGGCGTCCACGGCCTCCGCGCCTTCGGCCGCCTTCATCTTTTCTGCAACCCTCTCCCTCCGTTCAACACTGCCGAGCCGGACCATGCGTCCGCCGGGTCCCGGTACAATCGAAGAGGGCGATGGCGGTGGAAGAGCCGCGTTCATCGCGCCTTCCCACGCTCGACCGCCGCGAAAGGCGACGCCGCCCGGCTCGGTCACGAGGTACGCGGTGTAGGGCGTGACGATGCCGTACTGCGTCGCAAGCTGCACGATGGTGTCCTTGAGTTCCCGATTCTCGCCGTGAAGGCGAATCTCATCCAACAAAAACCCCACCTTGCGCATCGCCCAGAGGCGGGAGAGGAAGTCGTGGTTTGCGGCCTCACGCGGGAAGTTCGTTTCGTAGACGAACCGTTCGGCCTTGCCGCGCCGCGTGCCGGTCAGTTCCACGGCTTTAGCCCCGTCGCCGCTGTATCGCCCGGCCACGACAAGTTCGCTGCCGGCAAAAAGATCGCCGAGCCGGCGGGGATACAGGTCGTACACGTTCAGCCCGCCGAACGACAGGGACAGGTCCGCGAGCACCGGGTCGGAGACTTTGCGGTAGAAGCTCGACAACTTGAGTTCGAGGTTTTCGCGGGGTGTGACGTAATCGCGAGCGCCGCGATTCTGCTCGGCCAGAAGATCGAGCAGGTGCGTGTTGACGTCGTCGCCCACGCCGAAAACGAACAGACGGACCCGCCCGGCGTTCTTGTGGCCGACGTTCTTGAGGATTTCGTTGACGTCCGTGACGCCGATCGTGGGCTGACCGTCGGTGAGAAAGACAATGAGATACGGCCGACTTGCCTCCGCGGCTGAGGCGTCGGCGAGGGCTGCGAGTAGGGCGTCGTGGATGTTCGTCCCGCCGTTGGCGGTCAATCCCTCCACGAACCTGCGGGCCTGCTCGATCGTCTCCGGCGCCGCTGCCGCAAGGCCGCCCCGAAACCGCGTCGGCTCGTGGGAGAAAGGAATGATATTGAAACGATCGTCCTTATTGAGGTTCGACAAGCAGAACTTGAGGGCGTTTTTGGCCTGCTCCATCTTCTCCCCGGCCATGCTGCCGGAGGTGTCGATGACGAACGCGATGTCCTTCGCCAGCACATCCCGCGCCTGAGTCCTGGCGGGCGGCGCGATCCGAATCAGGAAGAATCCGTCCTGCCCAGGCAAGCGGTGAGTCAGCACGGTCATGCCGAACTCCTTGTCGCTCAGCGTGTAGTACAGCTCGAAGTCCTTGTCGGGGTAGACGTTCTTGGCCTCGTAGCTCGCCGACGCCTGGTGATCCGACGTGTGACTGACGGCCACGTTGTGCGAAGGGCTGAACACGCTCTTGATCGCCGTCTTGCTCTCGACGCGAACCATGACGCTCACCGTTTCCACCGGCGAGGCGCTGTGCTTCTCGGTGTTCAACGGATAGCGGTAGCGCACCAGCCCGTCCTCGGCCCGGAGCATTTGCGTGTAGGAGAGACGCACGCGGACCTCGGTTTTGGGACTGATGGGGAAGATGCGGGCCTTGAACATCCGCGTGCCGAGGTATTCGAGAAGGGCCGGATCGCGCATCGTCGCCACGATCGACTCGTACGTCCGCCGCGCCTCCTCCACGCTCAGCACCTTCCCCTCCACCTCCTGCCCGTTGACGAACAGGCTGAACTTGCCCAGGGCTACGTCCTCTTCGAGCGGAAAAATGTACGTCCCCTCGACCGTCCCATCGTGAGGGTTGAAAAACACTTGGTCGATCGCCGTGACCGCCACCCCATCCGTGATCGACACGTCCACGGCGTGCTTCTTGACCGTCAGGGCAATGTCACGCGGCAACGGTCTGGGCGGCGGCACGGGCCGCGGAATCGGATAAGGCCGCGGCGGCGGGTTGGGCGGCGGATTGATGATGATCGTTTGCGCGTTCGCCACCCCCGCACCGACCACGGCGACAATGAGCAGTCCGAGGAATCCTCGCATGACATAACGGTTCATTTCTAGGGTCTCCATGTTCTTTCGATGCGCGTGCCGGATCGCGGTCGGGTGGCACGGCCGAGCGCAGCGCCGCCATGCCGAGCATGACATGCCGGCGCCCAACTTCGTTGGGCTTGGGCATGCCGCCCAACTCGCGGGATCAAGTCTGTCGCACCATTAGCGGCAGCCTCTTTGCGACGCCCAGCACAACCACCGGCCTCCCGCGGGTCGCACCTCGATGGTTAAGCGTCCACGAGGGAGTTAGACTCGCAAGCAAGCCGGAAGTTTCACGGTTATCCGGTCGGTGTTTGATGCGGATTCGTACCCCTGCGTGCCCACCATCGGCGCTGAAGGGTACGGGGATAACGACAAGGTCCAGGCCCAACGCTGACTACAAGTTCCGACAGCGGGCTCTTTCGCATTCTTGGGCCCTGTGGTACCCTAGGGTTGCGGTGCGTCCGTCCGGTCACGAATCCTCCATGGACTTGTGAGCACGATGGCCCGCTCATCCCGGCGACTCGGGATGATTCGCTAGCCCAATGAAACGCAGGGAGCCAATGATGAAATCGCAACGTTTCGCATTCCAGGTCGCCGTTTGTTTACTGATAGTGATGCCGCTTCGTGCGGCCCGCGCCGGCGCGGCCGACGTGGAGGGCGTCCTCCGTCTGATGCCCGCCGATTCGCCCATCAGCGTCGTCGTGGTCGATTTTGAGAAGCTCGACAAGACCCTCGCCGCCGTCGTGAAGAGCATCAAGTCCGACGCCGAATCTCCCCAGATGCTCGCGGACATCAAGAGAGACCTCGGAATCGCCGATTGGATCGACTTCTCCAAGCCGGTGGGCATGGCCCTGCCGAGCCTCAGCGGCGGCAACCAATCCACCCTTTGGGCCGTGGTCCCGGGCTTTGCTGAAAAGGTGAAGGCCGTCGCCGACGCCAAGGAAGAAGACGGCGTGTGGCACCTGACCTTCGAAAGTAAGTCGGACGTCTTCGCCAAGGCCAAGGGCGGCTACGTCATCGCCAGCGAGAGCAAGGAAGGTCTTGCGTTCGCGACCAAGGAGGGCAAGAACTTGGCCGATGAACTCAAGACGCGGATGGATTTGCTCGCCAACCGCGACGCACTCATCCACGTCAACTTTGAGCCCATCCGTCCGATGGCGTTAGGTGGGATCGCCCAGGGCGCGCAATTGGCCCCGATGCTCGGCATGATGCTCGGACAGCAGGGCGGCGCCGATCCCATGGCCGTCACTTCCGCACTCACTGGGCTCTTCGACGGCATCAAGAAATTCGTCGAGCAGGTCAACTACATCGACCTCAGCGTCGGCCTCACCGAAACCGCCGGCAACCTCACCATCGCCACCGGTTACAAGGACGGCGAGATCAAAAGCTACCTCGCCAAGCAGAAGCCGGCGTCCGTCGCCCCGATGACGGAGATCGAGGACCAACCCTACTTCGTCGCCATGGCGTGCCACTTCCCCGGCGGCGAGTCGCCGTTCATGGATTATTTCTTTGAGAAGATGATGGCCGCATCGCAGAGTCCCGCCGCCGGGGCGCCGGGCGCTCCCGGCGCGACCGCCCCGGGTGCCACTGGCGGCTCGCCCGCCAGTGCCAACAACCCCGCCGCCACCGCCGGACTCAACGACGCCGCCAAGGAGGCCCTGCAAATCTCCCGCGATTTGTATCGCAAGGTCGAGGGTTGGAACTCCGTCGTCGCCATGACCTCCTCGGGCATGAAAGTTTCCGGCGATTACCTCGGCGGCGACACCCAGGGTATCCTCGATCTTTCCAAGAAGACGATGGCCAAAGTCAATCCCCTCACCAAGAGCTTCAACGGCGGCGCCTCCTACGAGTCGCTGGGATCGAAGAAGATCGGCGACGCCTCCGTCGATCAGTTCGCGGTGAAGTTCGACACCACCAATCCCGCCGCCGCCCAGGCCGCGCAGATGATGGGCGAGAACACCCGATTCAGCGTCGGCGTCGCCGGCGGCCGCGTTCGTTACTGCATGGGCAGCGACGAGGACGCCGGACGCGTTTTCTCCGGCAAGGTCGAAAAATCGCTCGCCTCCAACAAAGTCGTCGCTGATGCAATGGCCACGCTTCCCGCGAAGCGGAACGCGGTGGTGCTCATCGACCCCGCGGGCTTGCCCCCCTTTTTCTGGCCCATGATGGGCTTCCCCAAGGCCAAGGTGGAGCCGATGCCTCCCGGACCGCCGTTGGCGATCTCGGTCTCCATCTCCGGCGAACCGGCCCGCGTGGACATCAACATCCCCTTCAAGGCCATCGAGCGAGTGGTCCGCGCCCTCTTGCCCCAGCAACCGCCGACGTGATCGCGCGCGAATCAGAGCCGCGACCGTAAGGGAGCGGATTGGTGTCAGACGGATGGCACGGTCAACGGGGTCGGCCGTGCCAATCGCGGCGGGATGCTACGCCGAGCTGTCGCCTAGTGCACGCTCGTACGACTCGCGATCGTTCATGTTCCGCAGCGAGTCCATCGTCGGATCGACGTCGGCCAAGTCAGCGGATGAAACAACTTGCGCGCCGCAGCGTTCTGTGAAGGCGTGCGCGCGCCGCTCGCCCCGCGCCAACAGTTCCGTCAACAACGGGTGCAGATCGAGACGGTACACCGCGACCAGGGGGTAGGACCGCGCTTCATGGCTCGGCACGACGGCCTGATGGTCTCCGAGCAGCTCGATCAACCGGGTGATGAACGCGGGCTTGAGCAGGGGGTGATCGCACGAGACGACGAACGCGGCCTCGCATCGACCGGCCAACGCCTCGAACCCTGCGGCCATGCCCGCGAGCGGTCCTGCGTTTTCAACCGCGTCGTACACGACTTCGACATCCGGCCTTAGAGCGGGCAGCGGCTGTTCACGGCGGGCCGCAACGACCACCGGGCGCACCACGCTTCCGACGATCCGCACGATCCGTTGGAGCAGATGTTCGTTCCCGATGGGCAGCCATTCCTTGGCCGTCCCCATCCGTCTGCTGTGCCCTCCGCAGAGGACGATCCCGCCGACGCTCGCTACCGGGGATGGCATGTGACGACCTCCCGATCCAAGGCCCAAGGCAACCCGCACGCCTCGGGTGCAAGACCCCGCAAACACCGTCGCAAGCGGCATTCTGAGGCTTCGCGGAACGCGGCTCAACTGCTTCCTGGGGCAATCCGATAACCCTTGGTCAGTGAAACCAAGGAGCGAACGATGATCGGACGTAGACTCTCCCGCTGGGTGACAGGGCTGGTGGTCCTGGCGAGTGCCTTGGCCGCGGGGTGCGGGACGGGCTTCATCCAGGATGCCGCTCGTACCAGCCTGGCCTCTTTTGTGAACGGCGTCGTCGGCACGGCCGTGACCGAAACCATCGGTCCGTGACCGCCGCCGTAAAGCGCGCCTCTCGAATTACGAATTACAAATGACGAATTACGAACTGGGGCGCCGGCGCACGGCTCTCTGTTCGTAACTTGTAATTCGTAATTGCCTCACGATTCCAGCAATTCATCTTTGAACAGCGGTCGGCCCGCGAGGGCGGTGTGAAAGCCGTAGACCGTGACGGCCGTGACGATGAGGATCGCCGTCCACGACGGCCCGGACTGCCAGCCGGTAAGCCCCCAGAACGCCGGCGCCCGCACCAGGTTGCCGAGGAACAAAAGAAAGGCGATGGCGAGCAGACCGAAGCGAGCGGTGACAAACAAGAAGATCGACCACACCATCGTCCCGGAGATCACGTCAACAATGGTGCTTGCCAGGGGGGCATTGGGTGAGGCGCCGAAGGCGTCAATCATCACCTGGATCGCCAGGACGGCGGCGACGGCCAGCCATTCCCGTCGGAGCAGCAATCGCAAGCCGAGAAGTAGGAAGAGCACGAGCAGGGCGAAGAACACGAAACGGGGGTCGAAGAAAGACCCGATCTGGAACCTAAGACCCAGGAGAAACTCCCAGTGCTCTTCCCGGTGCTCTTGGTATGGAGTGAAAGGCGGCTGACCGAGCCACGAGTTGACCCAGATTGCGACACCGTTGAAGACCCACATTCCTATCGCAGCCACTCCGCCGACCAGGAGGTCTCGCCCCACCAGGGGATCGCGAATTCGTCCGGCGAGCAGGCGGCTCCAGGAGATGAGGGCGTGAGGCCAGCGGCGGCGGAGGTAGGGTTCGAGGGCGATGTACCAGAGCCACATGATAGCGATGAGGACCAGAGCCTGCCCGACGAGGATACGTAGTCGTTCGGCCTCGCCCCACAACTCCGCGACGTGGTCAATGACCAAGATCCAGCTAGCGATCAAGAGAAGGGTGCAGACCGCGGCGAGGCGATCGGCGCCGGCGCGATCGGAGCGACGCAGCTTGAGGTTGCGACGGGCAAGGAATACACCTGCGACCCAAAGAACTGTCACGAGGCCGAGGACGGCGGCGTTGCTGATCCTCTGACCGATCGAGTACGGTAACTCCTCCATTCGCCAGGGCATCGTCCAGGGTGCGACGATTTGGAGGTAAGTTGGGGTTCCGCGGTAGGCGCCGACCTCGATGCGAATGGGGACGTCAGGTTGGTCGGGGAATCGGCCCTCCCAAGCGGCGCGTTCGTCGCAGTAGTTTCCCGGCGACCAGCGCGGCTCCGTCGGGGAAAAAAGGTTTAAATCAATCTGGGCCTCGGAAAAAAGAACCGACCAGTCCGTGGTCTTGCGCGGCTGGGCGTCTGCCGACTCGCTTTCGCGCTGGGGGGGTTCGACGGCCAAGCCGATCAAGCGCCCAAGGGGATCAAGGGTTACATTAGCCATTTGCGAGACTTGAAGCGGCGGGTCGTCGCGGTCGATTCGGTCGGACGATTTCGCTGGGATCAGCGGGCGGGGACTGGTCCGGTACCAGAATCCCACTGGCGAGGGTCGCGTCGAAGCCAATCGGTCCCACCTAGCCGCGGATTTGTCTGCTTCTTCGGTGTGTCGGAAGTAGGGTCGGTAGGAGTAGAAGCTGTAGGCCGTATCGACGACCGGGCCGTTGTGTCCGAGGCGTTTGAGGATTTCACCGGCGCGATCCGCGAGGGCCGCGGGCGGTTTGGGAAGCGGAACCAACCGAACAAGCGACAATCCCCGAACCAAAGGCACCAGGGCGAACATTCCTCCGAGGATGGCGACGAGGCAGGCGATGGCGATGGCGGGTCTCATTCCGCCCACGTCGCCCGCGGCCGCCACCATCTCCGGCGACGGCGTTTCACCCGCCGCCAGCGCCGCCGCCAAGGGATCGCCGCCGGGAAGCGCCGCGGCCACCGCCAGCGCCGACGAGGGTCGGGCGCTGGGCTCCCGCTCCAAACAGCGCAGGATCACCCGCTCGACCACGGGATCGACGTCGGGCACGAGGTTCGACACGCTTGTCGGCGACAGAGAGCTACGAGAACGTTGCAGGTCGGCGCGGCTGGCCCCCTCGAAGGCCCGTCGCCCGGTGAACAACTCGAAGAGGACCATTCCAAGACTGTAGATGTCGCTCTTGACGGATACGTTCCGTCCCTCGATCTGCTCCGGGGCCATGTAGGCGGGCGTACCCGCGCGCAGCTCCGCTCCCGCGAAATCCTCTGCGAAACCGGCCAAGCCAAAGTCGGTGATGCGAACCGTGCCGCGGCCGTCGATCATCACGTTGTGGGGTTTCAGATCGCGATGGAGTACGCCTTTGTCGTGCGCTGCGGCCAGACCCGCGCAAAGTTGCCGGGCGATCTGGAGGGCTTTGTCTTTCGACGGACGGCCCATCCGCCGCACGAGCGAGGCCAGGTCCTCCCCGTCGATGTACTCCATGGTGATGAACGCATGCCCCTCCGACTCCCCGATGTCATACACGCGGCACACGTTGGGGTGGGACACCTCGCGGGCGACGCGGACCTCATGGTGGAACCGATCCAACCGGCGGCGATCCTTGCTCAACGCTTCGGGCAGGAACTTGAGGGCCACCGGTTGCCGCAGTTTGAGGTCGTCGGCCCGATAGACCTCGCCCATCCCGCCCTTGCCGAGCAGGCCGACGATGCGGTAGCGATCCGTCAGCATGGTGCCGGGTGTGAATCGAGCGTCGTCGATGGACGCGGAGGACGAGCTCACGCTGTCGTCGACGGCCGGCGGACGCATCGCCCGAGGCGGGGACGTGACCGTCGGGCCTGTGCCCACCCCCTCGACTACGGCTGCTTCAACAGCCGCGCCGCACCGCGGACAGAACCGGCTGCCGTCGGGTACGTCGTTCTGACATGCAACGCAGAGGGGCACGGACACTCCTTAGCCTTCCAAGAGCTCATCCTTAAGGAGCGGTCGACCGGCGAGGGCCGTGTGGCATCCGTACGCGGCCAACGCGATGACCAGGAAGAAAGCGGCGAGCGGCCCGGCCGCATACCAGGCGTTCAGATCGAGCGCCAGCGCGGGCCACAAAAACCCATCGAAGCACCACATCGAAGCCGTAACCAAAACGCCGAACCGGACCAACGCCAGCGCGATGATGGCGCCATGGATTCCCTCGGCGAGCGCGGAGATCAGGTGCGCCGTGATCTCGGAACCCTTCCCAAAGCTCAACAGGCTGGGCAGGAACCATAGCGCGATCATCCCCACGACCGCGAGCCACTCTTTGCGAAGAAGAATCCGCAGCACGAAGAGGATGAACAGAAAGAAAAACGGAATAGCCAGAAAGCTGAGGTCGAGGAATCCACCCAGGAGGTCTCGGCCTCCCATCAGCGTCGGGGGCCAATAGAAACGGGGCTGCCCCGGCGGCGCGCCGAAAAGCATGATCACGCGCGGCTCAAGGCCCTGATGAACGAGGCGTACCACGATTATCAACAGCCCGCCGACGAGAATGTCACGCCCGACCAAGGGATCTCGGAATCGACCGGCCAACAGACGACTCCACGAGATCAAGCTCTGCGGCCAGCGACGGCGGACGTAGGGTTCCAAGGCCACGTACGAGAGCCAAAGCGTGGCGGCCTCGAATAGGACCCGACTGGCCAACACAATGACCCGATCCACTTCTTCAGCCAAGTCCGCCACGTGGGAGGCGCTCAGCAAGCGCCCCGCGAGCATGACACCGAAGTAAGCGGACGCCAGACGAGTCGCCCCGCCGCGGTCGCCGCGCCGAAGCCGCAAGTTACGCCGGGCCAGGAGAATCCCGCCGATGGTGACCGCGATCCAAAGGGAGGTCTCAACGGCGTTACCGAGTTTTTCACCCAACGACAAGGATTGCGACCACTCCTGTATGCGTCCGGGGATCGTCCACGAGTACGTCAGGCTGAACCAATTCGGCTTTCCGCGATACGCCCCGCCCTCGACGTGTACTGGAATGTCAGGGGCTTCCGAGTAATGCCCGTCCCAGGCGGCGCGCTCATCGCAGAAGTGGTTGGGGGTCCATCGCGGGGCGGTGGGAGAAAAAGAGTTTTGATCCAGTTCGGCCTCCGCGAAGAGGACCGACCAATTCGTCGGCGCCGCGCTCACTGCGACGGTCGCTACTTCTTCTCGTTCAGGTGGGTTGACTTCCAACCCCTTTAATCTCCCGCGCTGATCCAACCAGACCGTGCCCATCCCGGACACGTCCAGGGGGACGTCCCAGGGAGTGATACGGTCAACCGAGGCGTGGGGGATCATGGTGCGAGGGCTCTGCCGATACCAGAATGACCACACCGCCGGACGAGATTTGCTGAGTCGGTCCCAACGGGTCGGCGATTTGTCCGTCTCCTTGATATAGTCCACGTAATCGTCGTCGAGACTCCACCCGTAGGCCGTATCCACGGCAGGAGATGTGTGACCGAGCTTCTTGAGGACTTCGGCCGCGCGGACGACGAGGGCATCGGCGGGTTTTTCCAAAGGAACGCGCTTGTTCATCGTGTCGCGGAGAAAAGCGACGGCGAGGGTCCCAAGGACAATGCCCAGGAAGCAAGGGATGGCTACGGCGGGGCGCATCCCGCCGACTTCTCCCGCGGCGGCGACCATTTCCGGTGCGGGGGTCTCTCCCGCCGCCAATGCCGCCGCCAGCGGATCGCCGCCGGGGAGCGCCGCGGCGACCGCGAGCGCCGACGAGGGTCGGGCGCTGGGCTCCCGCTCCAAACATCGCAGGATCACCCGTTCGACCACGGGATCGACGTCGGGCACAAGGGTCGACACGCTTGTCGGCGACAGAGAGCTACGAGAACGTTGCAGGTCGGCGCGGCTGGCCCCCTCGAAGGCCCGTCGCCCGGTGAACAACTCGAAGAGGACCATTCCAAGACTGTAGATGTCGCTCTTGACGGATACGTTCCGTCCCTCGATCTGCTCCGGGGCCATGTAGGCGGGCGTACCCGCGCGCAGCTCCGCTCCCGCGAAATCCTCTGCGAAACCGGCCAGCCCAAAGTCGGTGATGCGCACCGTGCCGCGGCCGTCGATCATGACGTTATGTGGCTTCAGGTCGCGATGGAGCACGCCTTTGTCATGCGCCGCGGCCAGACCCGCGCAAAGTTGCCGGGCGATCTGCAGGGCCTTGTCTTTCGATGGGCGGCCCATGCGCCGCACGAGCGAGGCCAGGTCCTCCCCGTCGATGTACTCCATGGTGATGAACGCATGCCCCTCCGACTCCCCGATGTCATACACGCGGCACACGTTGGGGTGGGACACCTCGCGGGCGACGCGGACCTCATGGTGGAACCGATCCAACCGGCGGCGATCCTTGCTCAACGCTTCGGGCAGGAACTTGAGGGCCACCGGTTGCCGCAGCTTGAGGTCGTCGGCCCGATAGACCTCGCCCATGCCGCCCTTGCCGAGCAGGCCGACGATGCGGTAGCGATCCGTCAACATGGTGCCGGGTGTGAATCGAGCGTCGTCGATCGACGCGGAAGACGAACTCACGCTGTCGTCGACGGACGGCGGACGCATCGCCCGAGGCGGGGACGTGACCGTCGGTCCCGTGCCGACACCCCCGACTGCCGCTGCTTCAACAGCCGCGCCGCACCGCGGACAGAACCGGCTGCCGTCGGGTACGTCGTTCTGACATGCAACGCAGAGGGGCACGGACACTCCTTAGCCTTCCAAGAGTTCGTCCTTAAAGAGCGGTCGACCGGCGAGGGCGGTGTGGCATCCGTACGCGGCGACGGCGACGGCCGTCAGCATCGCCGTCAGCGTGGCCCCCACATACCACGTCGAGAGGTCCAAGGTAAGTGGAAAGCGTCCGAGCACGTTGGAGAAGAAGAAAGCCACGGTCGCTGCAAGCAGGCCGAAGCGGATGAGCAGAACCAGCCAGACAGCCGTGCCGAGCGCCTCGAGCATAACGTACGCAGACAGCCCGGTCCCGTGGGCCCCGGAGGGCACTCGAAGGGCTCCCAGCACGGTCCATAGCAGAAGAAACACAACCACGGCAACCGCTTGTTTTCGCAGCGCGGCGCGAAGTACGAACAGAAGAAACAGACGGAAGAACGGGATCCACACAAAGAACGGGCTCAGCAACGAGGCGATCAGGTGCCGGCCTCCGAGGAGCATCTCGAAGGGAAACCACGACGGCGTGGAGCGTGCGGATTCCAACCAACCGGGAAGAAGGTTCTTTACGCCCTGGAGGAGAAGGAAGACCACTCCAAACAATGCACCCATCAAGATGTCCCGCCCGACCAGCGGATCACGGACGCGCCCGGCGAGCAAGCGGGTCCAAGAGATCAAGACTTGCGGCCAGCGCCTGCGAACGTACGGCTCGACGGCGATGTAGAAGACCCACATCCACCCGGCGAAAAACATGGCCTGCCCGAATCCGGTGACGAAGCGCCCGAACTCCATCCACGGGTGTGGGACGTGCTTCGCCCAAAGAACCCACTGAAGCATGGTGGCTCCAAAGAATACCACGGCGATGCGGAACGCGCCGTTGCGATCCGCGCGCTTCAAACGCAGGTTCCGACGGGCGATCAAGACGCTGCTGAACAGAACGAACAGGTAAACAATGAAAAACAGGATCTGCCCGATCCTGTCGCGGAGCTTCTCGGGACCCAATTCCGTTCGGGCGGGCTTGACCCACGGACCGATGACCTGGAAGAAAGTGGGTTTTCCGCGGTACGCCCCGGCCTCGACGCGGAGCGTGACGTTCGGGGCCGTCGGATGCGCACCCTGCCACGCCGCCCGTTCGTCACAGTAGAGCACCGGGTTCCACACCGGTTCGACGCGAGAGAAAGTGGCGAAGTCAAGTTGAGCTTCCGTGAAGAGGACCGACCACTCCGCGGGCGATGATCCCTCAGGCGGTCGCGGCGACTCATCCCGCTGCGGCGGAACGATCTTCATTGTTATCAATCGTCCCGCCGGGTCGAGCAGGACGCTGGACATCCCGCCAAACGTGAGCGGCGGCTGCTCGAGCGAGACCTGGCGTTGCGAATCCGGGGGAACCAGCTTGGTTGGACTCTGTCGGTGCCAAAAATAGATGCCCGCGGGCCGGCCGCTACCGAGTTTAGCCCACCGGTTGGGCGATGAGTCATGCTCTTCAATGTACTCCAGGTATCGCTGATCCGTCCCAAAGCCGTAGGCGCTGTCCACGACCGGAGAGTTGTGTCCGACCTTCTTCAAGATTTCGGCGGCGCGGTCGGCGAGCGCTTC
Source organism: uncultured Phycisphaera sp. (assembly GCA_964421865.1). Lineage (GTDB taxonomy): Bacteria > Planctomycetota > Phycisphaerae > UBA1845 > UBA1845 > SBAX01. The sequence continues at coordinate 21,536 of CAYQZH010000032.1, forward strand.
GGGGGGTTTGGGCAGGGGGACCAAGCGGAATAGACTCGTACGATCGTTGATCCACGCAACCGCCGCGATCCCGATGAGAACGCCGACCAGACAGGGCACGGCCACCCCCGGACGCAATCCTCCAACCTCGCCCCCCGCGGCAACCATCGCGGGATCCGGGGTTTCGCCCGCTGCAAGTGCCGCCGCCAGCGGATCGCCGCCGGGGAGCGCCGCGGCGACCGCGAGCGCCGACGATGGTCGGGCGCTGGGCTCGCGCTCCAAACATCGCAGGATCACCCGCTCCACAGCCGGGTCGATGTCCGGCACAAGGGCCGACACGCTCGTCGGCGAGACGGAACTCCGTGAGCGTTGGAGCGCCGCGCTGGTGGCTCCTTCGAAAGCCCGCCGTCCGGTGAACAACTCAAAGAGGACCATTCCAAGACTATAGATGTCGCTCTTGACGGATACGTTCCGTCCCTCGATCTGCTCCGGCGACATGTACGCCGGCGTGCCCGCGCGCAACTCCGCTCCCGCGAAATCCTCTGCGAAACCGGCCAGGCCGAAGTCGGTGATGCGAACCGTGCCCCGCCCGTCGATCATCACGTTGTGGGGTTTCAGATCGCGGTGGAGTACGCCTTTGTCGTGCGCTGCGGCCAGGCCCGCACAAAGTTGCCGGGCGATCTGGAGGGCCTTGTCTTTCGACGGGCGGCCCATCCGCCGCACGAGCGAGGCCAGGTCCTCCCCGTCGATGTACTCCATGG
>CAYQZH010000033.1:0-21168 GCA_964421865.1 uncultured Phycisphaera sp.
ACCCCCTCGGTCAGTTGGACGTTGGGGCCGAGGTTCGATATCTCCTGCTTCATCTTAATGGTGACGTATCCGTCGGGGCTGATGTGCGGTGTCGCGGTCAGGACGATCCCCACGTCCTCCCGACCGATGGTCGACTGCGTTTGACCGGTTGGATTAAGCTGCGAAGACTGCACAATGGGCACTTGATCGGCAATGGTGATTTTGCCTTCTTCGCCGTTGCGTACCATGAGGACCGGTCGCGACAACACCTCTAGCCGGTCGTCTTGTTGAAGGGCGCGCAACAGGAAGCTGAAGTCCTCACCGGTGATGGTGAAGTTGAACCCACCCAAACCCAGACCGGCGGCCCCGAGGTCCGTCCCGCCCACGAAGTCGAAGTCGCTGCCTTCCACGATCCCATTGGGCCCTACCACCGCGTTCTTGGAGAACGACAGGTCTTGTCCGGCGAACTCGATCCCCAGGTCCACATTGTCGCTCAGCGCCACCTCGGCGATCAGCACGGAGATCATCACCTGCGGTTCGGGTCGATCGAGGGACTGGATCATGTCCATCGTCCGCTGATACGCGCGGCGACTAGTCCCCACCAGCAGGCTGCTGCTGCCCTTCTCCTCCTTGCCCACACTCTCGACCGAGACCTGCCGCTCTTGCTTGCGGGTCTTGGACTCCTCGTCGGCGGCCTCGCCGAGCACGTCGATCTCTTGTTTAATGAATCCCTGCACCGCGGTGGCAAGGTCGGAGGCGGGGCGGAACTTGGCCTGGTACACCTCGTTGACCCGGTCCTCGGCCGCTTGAGAATCCAGATAGCGCACCAGATCCTCCACCATCGCCAGATACACCGGAGCGCCGGCAACGATCAGCGTGTTGGTCCGCGGGTCCGCGGTGAAGCGAAGCTCCTGCCCCACGCTCGCCAGATCCAATCCCTCCATCGCCGTCCCAAACACCAACTGGCTTTCCGTCTTGCCCTCGGCTCCGCCCTCCTTGGGCTTAAAGAGTTCGGTGAGCTGCGTCACCATCGTCTTGGCATCGCTGTTGATGAGCGGGAACAGCCGGATTTCGGAGGTGACGGGGCGGATGCGGTCGAAGTCGTGGATCATCGCCTCGAGCATGGCCATGCTGTCCGCGGGGGCCATCACCATCACCGAGTTCGTCCGCGGATCGGGCTTGATGCGGATGTCCTGGCGGAGCAGCTTGCGCAGGATTTCCTTACCGTTGGGATCCTTTTGCAGGAACGACACGATGACCGCCCGCTCTTCATCGCTGCCGGCCTTGTCGCCGATCAGCGTTTCCTCCAACAACTTGGCGAAGTCCTGGGCGAGGGCCTGCTTGAGCTGGATCACGCGGACCATCATCTCCACCGCCGGGGTGGAGGTGTCGAGCTTGGAAATGACCTCGCCGATGTTGGACATCTGCGAAGGCGCCGCCCAGACGATGATCGAATTGGTCCGCTCGTCGGCCTGCGTGGCGATCGCGTCCGCCCGACCCGTCGTCCCCTCGCCCTGGGCCTTGAAGAGGCTTTCGAGTTTTTCCGCCACCGTCTTGGCCTTAGCCATCTTCAGCGGGAAGATTTCGAACTGCCGGGCGAGGCTCGACGGCTTATCCAACAGATCGATCAGTCCGCTGATTACGTCGTGATCGTCGCGCGAAGCGCTGCACACCAGACTATTCGACGACTCCTCCGACAGGATCACCACCGGCGTGCGGTTGGTTTTGTCGCCTTCCTTTCGCGAGTCGAACAACTTCTGCATCCGCTGGGCCAGTTGATTGGCCGAGCCGTTCTTCAGCGGATAAACCTTGAAAACCGCGGTGAGCGGCCCCGCCTCGACGTCCAGCCGTTTGACCACGTCGGCCACCCGCTCCGTCGCGTCGCGAGCGCCGGCCACGACCAAGGCGTTGCTTCGCGAGTCGGGAATGATCGTCGGGGCCTTGAAGGATTCCGATTGACCGGCGAGACCTTTGAACAGTTCGTCCAGCATCCCCGTGAGGACGGCCGCGTCGGCGAACTCCAATTTGAACAGCCGGATGTCTTCGATCAGCGGCTGGGATTCAAGCTGGGTTACGAGTCGCTGGATTTCGTCGAAGTCCTCGCGGTTCGAGGCGACGACGAGCGAGTTGCTGCGTTCATCCGAGGCCACGATAGGCAGGTCCTCGAGCAGCTTTCCCTCCTTTCGCAACGCGGACTTACGCTTCCACAGGTCTTCGATCTTGGTCTTCATGTCCTTGGCGCTGAGGCGGGCGAGCGGCACGATGTGGATTTGGTCGAAGAGTTTGGCGGGCTTGGTGTCAAGCTGCTTGGCGATGGCGACGATCTCGTTGAAGTTCTCCTCCGAGGCCGAGACGATCAACGAATTGGTGCGGATGTCCACGCTGAGGAAGACGCGCTCGCGCTCCGCGGCGGACTTACCCGCGTTCGTCGCCTCGACGGCCTTCATCCGCTGGTCGAACAGTTCCGTCACCATCTTTCCGAAGCCGGTCGCGTCGTTGTACTCCAAGGGAATCAGCCGCAGGGGGAACTTCAGGGCCGTCGCCGGGCGATCGAGCTCTCCGACGATGGTCTCGACCAAGCCCAGCTGCTCGGGGCGACCGGAGACGATCAGCGTGTTCGTGCGCTGATCCGACGCCAGGCCGATGTTGTACACCAGGGCGCGACCCTCGGAACCCGTGGGCACGCCGCCCTTGCCGCCGCCGTTGGGGTCCTCCGGCAGCTTCTTGCCGGAATCGAACATCTCCTTGAGGGCCTTGCTCACCGTCTCCGAATCCGCGAAGCGAAGGGGAAAGAGCTTGACCGTGAACTCCTCCGACAAGGGCACGCCATCGAGCAGGCGGATCAGTTCGCGCATCGGGATCACGTTCTCCTCCGGCGTCGCCACAATCAGACTGTTCGTGCCATCATCGGGAATGACCCGCAAGGGCTTTTGCAAGTCGATCGCGGGGAGGTCCGTGATCTCGCCGGTGGGGCTGGCCTTGCTGATGATGAGGCGATAAAGCGTCTCGGCCAGGGCTTCCTTGTCCGTCGCCTTGGCCTGGGCGCTGAGTAAATCCTTGATGACCGTCCCTAGCTCCTTGGCTTTGGAATGGAGCAGCGGAAAAACCGTCAGCTTGATTTCGCCCCAGCCCTTCTTCGGCTCCACGTCGATCTCATTGATGAGCGATTGAATCTTCTCCCGCTCCGTCTCCCGCGCCGTAACGGTGATGGTGTTGCTGGCGTTGTTGGGGATGATCTGGAGTTTGCTCTGTTCCTTCTTTTGTCCGGTGGCCGTTCGCAGTTGTGTAAGAATCTTCTCCAGGTCCTTGGACACGTCGCTCGCCTTGCGATGCTGAACCTCGAAGCGCATCAGCTCGATCTTGCCCAGCGGGTCGGGTATGGCGTCCACCTTCTCAATGGTGTCCAGGACCAGGTCCATGTCCTCCGGCAGGGCCGAGACCAGCAGGATGTTCGACGAGAGCGCCGTGATCTTGAGCTTTTCTTCCGCAGTCTGATTCGGACGGGCCAGAGCGTTCTGCAGCGAGGGCTCGACGCTTCGCGCGATTTCATTGGCGTCGCGCTCGCTGACCGTAACCACCTCGACGGCTTTCTGCTTCCGCGACATGTCCTGGTCCAGCCCGCGAATGATGAGTTCGATGGCCGCGACCGCCTCCTCCGGTCCCTGCAGGATGATCTGGTCGCCCACCACCTCGACGGTGACGTCCGCGCCGGCGAGTCGCGACACGGTCTGCGGATCGAGCTTGCGGATCAACTCGCTGATTTCATCGGGCTTTCCCGGCTGTGCCTGACCCGGTTGAGCGGGCTGGGCGGGCCGCTGTCCTTGGGCCGCGGGACGCTGTGTCGCCGGGCGAGAGGGCTGCGTCGTGGGGACCCGTCGCTGGGCGGGTTGACCGGGCGGCGGTTGCTTCGTCGCGGGCGTGGGAGCAGGCTCCGTCTGACCGACGGCCGCACGGGCCGCCGGCAACCGACACAACACGCAGACGCACAGTGTAACAATGTGCCCCCGTCCGCGGGCGAATCGCGCCGTCTTAAGTCCGTTCATCCTCATGATGACCCTCGTCTCCTCGAGCACCCGCCGGATGAATCCGGCGGCTCTGACTCCTGACCGGAACCCATCCTTGGTCCGGTCCTTCCACTCACCCAACGCATCTGGGGTGCAAGAAAGGATTCTCGCACCAGCCGGTCTTTCCACGCTATCCGCCTTTCAGAGCCGCGGGCGCCAGCCCGCGGACACGCAGGTGTCACCGGGCTTGCGCCCCGGTGCTCCGAAGACAAGCGCCGAATCCGTCCACTCACGGTCCGGAGCGCGATCGGCTCGTCGGCCTGGGGCGGCTTCCGCGCTGGGCGCCCGTCCCGGTCGGCTGCTGCGTCAATTGGTCGATCATCTTCTGAATCTGATCGACCTTGATGTTGCCCACACGAACGATCCTCGTGGACATTTCCCCCGCCGGGCCCATCTCTTCGAGCTTGCGGACCAACGCCTCGGCCTGATCGAACATGGCCGCGTAACCCGACACCACCAGACTATTCGTCCGCACGTTCGGCGTCACCGCGACGCTCCGAACTTGCGCCCCGCGCCCCGAACCGGCCTGGGACCGCGCCGTTTCGTTCAACGTCATCTCCACCTGTTCCGCCAAGTCGGTCACGTTAATCCCCGACGCGACTTTGATAATCCGAAACGGCGTCTTGTCCTTCTTATCCTCGGTATCCAACTGCGTCACAATCCCCTGGATCGCCGCTAGGTCCGTCGGGCTCGCCCGGACGATCAAGGCATTGCTCCCCTCCTCGGCCACGATCACCGGGGGAGGCTGATTCCGCCGACCGCCGCCGCCCCGCGACTCGGTGAACACCTCCTGCACGCTGGGAAGGATCATGCCCACGCTGGCGTATTTTAGCGGAATGATCTGCGGAACGCTGCCCTTTTCGCCGGCGATGTCCATGCCGTGGGCGATCTCGACCAGCCTCTCGACCTCCTCCTTGGCCGCACTGATCATCACGCTGTTGCTCTGCGGCATGGCGCTGATCCGGGCGTCGCCCATGAGCCGAGGCCCGCGACCGCCGGCAGCCCCGGAGTTGGTCAGATACTTCTCCAGCGCTTGCGAAATCTCGTTGGCGTCTCCGTAGAGGAGCGTCACGACGCGCACTTCGCCGCCGGTACCCACGTCTTCGGTGTCTAACTCCTTGATGGTGTCCTCGATGCGGGCGAAGTCCTCGGCTTTGCATTTGATGAGGATGGCCCGCGAGCCGCCCACGGCCGCGATCGAGATCGGGGGGGCTTGGTTGCCGATTTGCTTGGCCGCAGCGCGGATGAAAATCTCGGTCAGGGTCTGCGCCACGGACGAGGCGTCGGCGTGCTTGATCTCCACCACGTGCACGTCCTGCTGGCTCACCTCGGCGTTGTCGATCTGGGCGATCAAATCCTCGATGCGTTTGAAGTTCTCCGGCGAGGCCGCCACGACCACCGAATTGGAGGTGAAATCCGCCGACGCCTGCACCTGATCGCGGGGGTTCTTGCCGTCGGAGCGGAAGAGCTTGTTGATGACGTCCGCGGCGCCGGCGGGGTCGGCGAACTTCAACTTAATCGGCTTGACCTGCACCTGTCTGGCGAGCTTGTCTTGCGCCTCCAGCGGGTCGATGATATCCCGCTTGATTTCGTTGATCTGCGCCTGCGTACCCCGGACGATGAGCGTATTCGTCGAGGGGTTGGCCTCGACTTGCGGTGCGGTCATCCCCAGGGGTTGCTCCTTGGCGGCGTACAAGGTCTTGATGTTCTGAGCGACTTCCGCCGCATTCGCGTTGCTCAGCGGGACAATCAGCGACGCCGGTTTGCTCTCCACCATCTCCGGCGTATCCACCTTGCGCAGATTCTCTTCGATGAACCCGAAGACGGTCGGTCCGCCGAGCACGATGAGGGAATTGGACATTTCGTCAGGTTCCACGCTGAAGGCCTCGATCTGATTGGCCGCCTGGCCGAGACGCTGCATGTAGTCCTTGAGCAGCTTGGTCATCACCGCGTGCACGGGTTTGGCGCTGGCGTACTTGAGCGGATAAATCCGAAACTCCACGCCGATCGTGCCCGGCTTGTCGTCCAGCAGCCGGGCCAGCGACTCGACCTCCGCGAAGGTCTTGTCGTCGGCGGTGACGAACAGCCGCTTGGTCGGATCGTGCGCCGTCACCGTGAATCGCGGCGCCGCTGTTCCGCCGCCCGGCTTACCCCCCGCCCGTTTCGTGTCGTAGGCCTTTTCGATGGCGTCGGCGATGGCGCTGGCCGTTGCGTTTTTCAGCTCGATGATCCGCGGCGTGCGATTGGTCTTATTCTGTTCCTCGAGCTTCGAAATCGTCGAGAGGATTTGCTCCCCCAGGCTCGGCGGGGCGCTGTAGAGCACGATCCCGCCCCCCGGTTCACCGATGAACTTGGGCAGGGCCGCCCCCTTGGTCTTTAGCGACCCCGTGGCCGCGGCGCTCTTGTCGCCGAACATCTGCGTAAGGGTGTCGGCGACCAACTTCGCGTCGGCGTACGCGAGCACCACGTCCTCCCACTTGTCGGTACCCCCGCTCACGTCGATCCGCTCGAGGATCTTGTCGATCTCCTCGATCTGGATGGTCGTCGCCTGGACGGTGAGTAGATTTAGCCGTGGATAAGCCACGAAGCTCGGGGCGTTGAGCCCCTTCGTACCGGGACCGGCCCCCTCGGCGCCCTTTCGCGGCTTCCGCGGCCCGGAGACTTCCTCGAAGTGGCTGGCCAGATAGTCCGCCGCCTCCGCCACGTCCGCGTGTTTCAGCTCGTAGTACTTGGTGATCCGCTGGGGCATGTCCTCGGTTTCCAGCTTGGCGATGAGTTCACCGATGAAGTCCAGCGCCGCCTTCGGGGCCATGGCCATCACCGTGTTGGAGACCTCGCTGCTGAATAGTTTGATGTCGTCTGGATCAACGCCCAGTTGCGAGGCCCCGGTGACGGTCTCCTGCAGGATCGTCTGCGGCAGTTGGGCGCTCGGGCCGCCCGCCGGTCCCGTGGCTCCCGGAGCACCCGGCGTCCTGGCAGCCGCAGGCTTCGGGCGACCGCCCTCCTTCCCCACGCCCAGCATTTCTCGAAGGATTTCCTCCACTTCCGTGGCGTTGAGGTTTTTGAGCGGATAGGTCCGCATGAAGCTGTCGATCGGCTTGGGCTGGTCGATCGTCGCCAGCAACTCCTCGATCTGCGGGTACTGACTGGTCTCCGCCCGCAGGATCAAGCTGCGGTCGCGGGGGTTAGGATAGATGCGTACGCCGGCTTGCGGAAGCTGGGGCATGGCGAGCTGCGCTTGCAGCGCCGCCGCTTGCGGCCCGGCCCGCCCCAGGGCCCCGGCGGGTCCGGCTTGACCGGCGGGACCGGCCTGCTCCGCTTGTTGACCGCGGGCCCCCGGCTGCTGTTGCCCCGCTCGCTGTTGCTGCTGCTGTTGCAACTGCTGCTGGCGCAACACCTGCTGCTGTTGCTGTTGGAACATCTGCTGCTGCTGTTTCGTCGCGTTGAACATCTCCTCCAGGATGTCCTGGGCGGAGTACACGTCGATGTAGCGCACGCGATAGATGCGGATGTCCGGCTTGACCGGGAACTTCTCGATCTCCTCCTCGAGTTCCGTGATCCAGTCGTCCACGTCCTCGACGTCACCGGCCTGGCCCTCGACCACAAATACGCCCGCCGAGTCGTCGTAGTAAACCTTCATCTTCTCGCCGTTCGGGGTCTTCTTCGAACTGCTCTTCTCGCTCGACTTCTCACCCGGCTTTTCCGCCGGTTTCGGTTCCGCGGCCTTCCCGGTGTCGGCGGACTTTTTGGGATTCTTCTTCGGCGGGATGATCGGCGTGACCGCCTGGCGGATCATTTCGTCGCCGGTCGGGACCGGGACGACCTCCTCCGGCTGTTCGGCGGCGGCATCGTCCTCGGGCGGCGGCTGGGCCTCGGGTTGCTCCTCCGGGTCCGGTGCGGGCTGCGACTGGGCGAGGATGTCGCCCAAAAGCGCGTCCGTCGTCCAACGGAAGGCGCCGGGCAGCACACACGGATTGCCCTTCGGTGCTTTCGGCGCCGTGATCTGCTCAAGCCCGTATTGCGCTTTCCGGCCCGGCGTAATGTCCTGAATCTCGATCTCGAACTCCGGATGGTTCATCTTCAACCAAGCCGCCGCCGCTTGGGCGCTCATCCCCGGCGGGGCGCTTTTCGATTTCCTCACGATTCGCGTCTTCTTCGGATCGGCCTTGTCCGCGTATTTGCGGATCAGGTCTCGTATTTCATCGAACCGCTCCTCGTGGGGATAGTGGATGATGAGCACGCTGCCGAAGCCGTCGACTTGCGGCAATTCATCGCGCGGTTCCCACATGTCGATGAGGGCGTCCTTCAGCGCCCACTTCGCATCGAGCGCCTCCGTGACCTGCAAGTCATAGGTGAAATGGGGGATCGGCGTGTCCTTCCCCATCACCTTGGCGACTTCGGGCGTTTCCACGTTGGCCACGATGTCGTCGATCTGCGCGATCTTCGAGGGCACCGTCGCCACCATCATCGTCCGCCCGAACAGGTCGGCCTGGATGTACAAATCCGTAGCGGCGAACGTCTTGGTGGTGGTGAATGGCTCCTCCTCCTTGTCCTTGTCCTTCGACTCCCCGCCTTTACCGGAGGACGCCCGCGTGGGGCGTGGCCCCCCCTTGCCGTTCGCCGCCGGCGTCGACGCCCCCACGACGTTGACCACGAGATCGAACAGCTTGGTCAGGTCCGCGTTTTTGATCTTGTAGACCTTGATGATCCGCCCGCGGGAGGACATGCCGTCGAGCTGCTTGATCCAATCCTCGGCCTGGCTCACCTCCGCAGTCGTCCCGTGGAGGATAATCGCTCCGCCCCCCGGCGCTTCGACGATCGACAGCCCCTCCCCGCCGCCAAGGTCCACCGTGGGCGCAGCCCCCGGCTTGCCCTTCCCCGTGACGACCCTGCGCTGCACCGGCCTGCCCAACATCTCCTTGACGGCGCGAATCATCTCCTCCGGAGCGGCGTTTCTCAGTTCCACGGTCTTGAAAATAGGCTTTTCGCTCGGCATATCGAACTGGGCGATCAAGGTTTTCGCCTGATCGACCACGACCTGCGGGGCGGCGATAACAATCCGGTTGTTCCGCGCGTCGGAGGCGAGGTGATATCGATCGCTGGTGGTCTGAGTCTGGACCGCACGCCGCTTCGACGACTTCGGAGTTACGCCCGCATCCTCGACCGGCTCATCCAGCTCGCCGGACTCCACCAGCCCGCGAATCTTGATGTCCAGCAGCGGCTTGATGCTCTCCACCAACTCCGCGGGGTCGGCGTGCTTGACCTCCACGAACGCCACGATCGTCGGCCTCGACTCCACCTCATGCCGCAACACCGTCAGTAAGCGCTCGATCTCCGGGAACAGCGAAGGGTCCGCAATCACGACTAACCGTCCGGACGCGGGCTGAGCAATGAACTTCGGGCCCTCCATCCCCGCGACGGCTTCCTTGCCGCCGCGCTTCGTGGGCCGGCCCGGACCCGAAAACACCGACGACACCGTATCGCTGATGGCCTCGATGTTCGTCCCCGGCGGGAAGTCGGAGTACACCTTCAGTTCCGTCTTCGCGTCCTCGACGTCGAACTCCTTGATCAGCGCCGCAACCTGCTCCATCCGCGTCGGCGAGGTTTGGACGATGAGTCGTTGACCGAGTTGCACGATGGTCAACTCGTCCGTCGCGGTAACCTCCGGCGCCCCCGCTCCCTTGACCTCTCCCTTCCCCCGCCGCCGCGGCGGCGTCTTCACCGGCATGTCCGCGATCAGGCTCTCGATCGCCGATTTGATGTCCGCCGCATTGGCATGACGAATCTCGAACGTCCGCTGCTCCACGTGAGACGGCTTATCCACTTCCGTGAGGAACACCTTGATACGCTCGATCTGCGGAGGATTCGCCCCGATCGCCAGAATACTGCCGTCGCTGGGGATGAAGCGGATGCCCTCCTCCCCGCTCGGGCCTCCCCCCAACATGTTGTTGAGCCGCTCGATGGCCGTGCTCGGATCGGCGTGCTGCAACGGCAATCGCACAAACGCCTCCCCCTCGTCGGCCGGTCGGTCGAGCTGGGCCATCAGCCCCTGGTATCTCGCCCATTCATCCTCGTTGCAGATGATGAACAAGCGCTTCGTGGGATCGTCGGGGGTAAACTTGGAAACCGGCGCGGACTTGGCCCGTTTGGTCTTGGCTTTTTGCTTGGCCGGGGCAGGCGTCGGCGACGACGCTGTGCTCCCGTCGAACTCCCGCAACATGGTCGCCACGAACGTCGGCTGTTGGTATTTCAACGTCACGATGTGAAGCGAAACCGGCTCCTCCGAGACGTCGATCGCCGCGATCAAATCCCGCACCTGGGCGAGGTCCTTCTCGCCGCCCATGAACCACACCGCGTCGCCCACCGGATCGACCACCACCGAGAACCGCTCCAACCCCGGCTTACCCTTCGGATTCGGCGCGCCGAGAACCGCGGTAACGGTGTTCAGCACCTCGTTGGCGTCGGCATGGGCCAGCGGAATCCGAACCGGCTTCGGCTTCGTCGATACGTCGAACAAGGCCACGAGGTCACGAACCCGGTTCACGCCGTCGTCATCCGCGATCACGATGATCGCGTTGTCGGAGGGATGCGGCAGAAACGTGATCATCTCCGGCCCCGCCCCGCCCGTGGAGGGTGCCGCAGCCGCCGCCCCGCCCGCCGCCGGAACGCCCTTCTTCCCCGCGGCCTTCCTCGGCCTCGGCGGGGTCGGCACTCCCGGCGGCGCCGTCGGCGAGAAAAGGATTTGCTGCAACGTGGCGATCATGTCGCTCGCGTCCACGTACTGCAGCTTCACGATGACCGGCGACGGCGTCGGCCCCGAGGCGTCCACGTCGATGTAGGGCAGCAACAGCCTCATCTCGTCGATCTTGTCGTGCATCGCCCGCACCAGCAGGATGCCCTGCGCGTCATCCGCAATCACCGTCACCGGCGGTTCCGGCATACTGTCCAGGGCGCTCGGCTCGCGCGAGGCCCGTTTGGGAACGGCCGCGGCGGCCCTACCCGGCGCCGGATTGTCGATGTCCATCAACTGACGAAGCCGGTTCAAGGCCTCGCTCGCCAAAAGGTGATGGACCTCGACCTTCTCCAGCGTGCGCGGGTCCGTCCGCGTTCCGCGAATGAAATCGATCAACCCCAGATACTTCTCGATGTCGCTGACCAGCGCGAAAATGGTGACGCTGTTTTGGTCCTCCAGCGGCGTCACCCGCACGTAGTCCGGCAGCCAGTCCCGGACCTGCTTCAGGTCCGCCACCGACCCCGTCTTCGGGGCATAGACCACCAACGCCAGCTCGTCGCGCGATAGGTTGGCCGCGAGGAATTCCTCCACGCTGCGAAACATCCTGTTGCGCGGGAGCACCCGGTAGAAATCGTTGACCTTGATGACCTGAAGGTTCGTATCGTTGCGGAGAATCCAGAAAGGCTCGTGCGGCTTGTAGTTAAACAGCAGCATCCGAATGCGGGCGAGCGCCTGGTCGAACGTCATCGTCTCCGTCGTAACGAAGCTCACCTTCCCTTCCTTGGGTACGTCGCCGATCACGCCCAGCCCCGTCTGCCGAGCGAACCCCTCAATGAGTTGCTCGTACGTTCCGTCCTTGATGCTGAAGCCGTACATCCTGGCTTCCGGCGGGACGTCGCTCTCCTCCGCAGCGATATTGATCGGAGTGGACGGGCCTCCCTCCGCCCCGGCATCGCCTACCGCATCGGGGGAGGGTGGGATTATGGGCATCGGCACCGGCCGCGGAGTCGATCCGACGGGCGTCGCTTTCGCCCCCCCATCGCTGCCCGGAGTGGGACGGTTCCGCCGGGCGGCCGCACGTTCCGCAGCCGCCTTCTGCGCCTCTTCCACGCGCTTGGCCGGATCCATCGCCGCCTCATTCGGTTTCTTCGGCGTCTCCGCCGCGGGTTGCGGCCGCGGCTGCGTTGGGGGCTGTGTCGGCGGCTGCACATCGGGTTCGCGCGGCGCCTCGACGCCGCCCGTACCCTCCGGCGTCACCGGCCTCACGACCGGTTCGTTCGACTCGCCTTCCTTGCTCGGCGCCGGTCGCGTGGAGCGCGGCGCAGCCGGTTGCGGCGGCGGCGGTTGTAGTTGCGGTTGCGCGGCGGTTCCCTCGGGCGGTGTTTCCGCGGCGCCCTCCGGCGCGCTCTTGGCCTCGTCTGTCTTTGGTGGCTGGCTCGCCGGCTGACCGCCGCGCACCCGAGTGCGCGCCTTCGCGGCCGGCGGCGTCGGCTGCGTCGGTGTTTGCGCGGACAGCGGCGGCGTGGACATGCCGACCGTCCATACGGCCACACCCAAAGCCGCTACCCACACGCAGTGTCGCGTTCGTCGGATCGATGTAGGGTTCATTCGGGATTCCTCCTGCCTCACGCCGCCGCTGTGCGGCTACGGGGCCTGCGGCATGGGCTGCCTGACCCCGCGAGGCCTGGACTTTACGGGTTTCGGCGCCGGCGGTTTTTCGTCAGCGATCTCCTGCTCACCCTGCTTGGCCTCCACGCCTTCCGCGGGCTTAGCGTCGGGCGCCGGCACGACCTTCACATCCTCACCTGCCGGCAAGCCTCCGCTCGGTGGGTCCGGCAACTCCGCCGGTTCCCCTTCCGCCGCCTGGTCCGCCGGAGCCTCACGGGCGACCGGCGGCGCGGCTTGCCGCTTCTGCCGGGCTTCGCGGAGTTTCTCCGCCGCGGATTTCAACTCCGGATACTCGTCGGCAACCCTGGCCTCCACTTGTTGATCGAGGGTCGCTCCGATCGGATACACGAAGTAGTCCTCACTTCTACGCACCACCCCGCCGCGCTGATGCACAAAAACCAGTTCACCGCCGTCAAAGTCGTCGCCCACCTTGTAGTACCGGGTCTCCTTGGACTGCCGGTTATAGACCATGAACTCGTCCAACCGCTCCGCACCCAACGTCCGCAGCAAGGCCATGCAGATGGCCAGGTTTCTCCCGTCCGGCCAAGGCTTCGGACCCGGAGGAGGCGGAGGGGGCAGCGGCGCCTGCGCCTGCACCACCGGCTCCGGCGGTCGCGGTTCGCGCACGGTCACCACCGTGGCGGTCGCATCCGAGCCTCCGCTGCCGTCGGTGACGGTCAGCGTATAGGGCTTGGTGCCCGGCGTCGATGTGTCCACGGTCGGATGCAGCGACGTGGGATCGCTCAAGCCCTCCGGCGGCGACCAACGGATCGTGTACTCTCCGTCGCCGCCCTTCACCACCGCCTCCAGCGTCGCCGGAGTTCCCTTCTCCACGTTCACGGTTCTTGTCACCGTCGCCTTCAACGGGATCGGCGGCACGTACTCCGAGAGCGGCTTGCGACCCCAGATTTCCGCGTAGTTGCGACCCGCGTGCCGCACGAAGGAATCGGGATGCGTCAACTCCGCCTCGACGATCGGTCCCACGACCTGGTTTCGCGGCAGGATCAACAAATCCACCGGCACCCGCAGGCTCATGACGTCTTGGCTCTGACCTCTCCGCGCCGACCCCGCCGGCGAGATCGCCGGATTCCCCACCCGGACAAGCTGCGGAAGCTCCGCGATGTCTTTCAAGAAGGCGATGGTGGATTCCAGAGTGCCGTTCGCTGACACCGAAATCGACGTCGACCATAGACCCGTCTTTCGCTCCTCCACCGCGCGGCTCGGCGAGACCGCCGCGTCCTGCAGGTGATGCTTCTCGATGAGGCGATTGAGCCGATCGCGGACCTCGGTCTCGACCTTGCCCACTTCGAACGACCCCACCCGGGCCGCGAGCGCCTTGTATTCATACCGCGCTTGCTGGACGGCGGCATCCTCCGCCTCCAGCTTATCCAGCTCCTTTTGGCGCTCCGCGATCCGCTCGTCGATCGTCAGGAGCGGATGGATCCACGTCGGGTAGACGACCCCGCGGACCAACCCGGCGCCCACCAGAAGGGCGAAGGCACTCATCAAGATTCTGGTTCGTCGATCCATACTCCCCTGCCACTGGCGACTTGCCCGCCAGTGCTCTCAGTCATGTGCCACTGCTGTGTCAGCAGCGGCCCGCGGAGGAACAGCCCTCAACCGGCCGACTTCCGCTTCGTCGATCCCTTCTTCACCGCGTCATCCCGCAAAATGGCAATCCGCAGGTCCTGCACGTACGCGTACCTTTCTCCCTTTTTTTCCGTCTGTGGACCGATGCTCGCCTTGAAGCGCGGACGGTCCTTCCCTTCCCGCCGGAACTCTTCGAGCCTTCGTACGGCCGCCGTCGCGGTGTCGCGGGTCTTAGCCTTGGTCTTGAGCACCAGCCGGCTCTCCGACTGGTTCATCTCCATGTGCGTGATCACCAACTCCTCGTTGGTCGGCAGCACGTTGATGAGGTCATACAGGACGTCCACCCAAATCTGCTGGTCCGCGTCGAATTCGCGGACCTTGTCCATGACCTCCAAGAACTTCTTGTTGTTGCTCTGCTTCACCTCCAGCTCGGCGATGGAACTCTCGATCCTCGCCAGCGTCTTGCGGTCCGCTGCGGTGAACTTGGCGAAGGCGATGCCCCCCGCGGCCAGGAACAGAACCGCCACCGCCGCGACCAGCGGGGCCTTCTTCAGCCGCTCCTGCGCCTGCGAGACCATCCGCTTGGGATTCAAGAAATCAAAGTGCAGGGTCCGATCGTACGAGTGCCCCACGACCAGTCCCAGCGTCGAGGCGAACGCCGACGCCCCGGCCCCTTCATCCGGCTCCCAGCCGAACGAGGCCGCGGGGTTGTACAACTCGGTGGTCATGCCCAGCCGTTTCTGGATCGCGTCGCCCAGCGCTTCCTCGATTCCCAGATCGCCCGCGATCACCACGTGGTCGATCGTCGCCGCCGCGTCCCCCACCCGATACGCCTCGATCGAGCGCGTCACCTCCACCACCAGCGAGTGGATCACGCCCTCCGCACCGCCGATGGGATGCGCCTCGCCGCCGGGAAGATCCAGGCCCTCCGCCGCCTCGGACGGCGCCGCTTCGCGCACCAGCGAAAGCCGCGGACCCGCGACGCGCCCCCGCGCATCGTTGGGAACCATCACCGAAGCGGCGCGCGAAAAAGCCAAGGTCCCATTGCGCACGACGTCGATTTCCGTCAGCGTCGGGCGCACGTCGATGAACAGTACGCGCTCCGGCAGGGCGTGCTTCAGCAGCTCGCAGACCGCGACCGTGTTCGCGTGGGGGCGAAGTCCGATCCGATCCAGCTTCAACCCCGCGGTCGCGAACGTCGCTTCGTATTGCTGCACCACCTCGTGCCGAACCGCCGCCACCAGCACCTCCGACGCCGTAGACGACGCCGGCGGCACCGCAAAGTCGATGACCGCCTCGCTCGCCGGAAAGGGAAGCTCCTTGGCGATCTGGATGGCCACCATCCCCGCCAAATGGTCCGGCGACAGTGCGGGGAGGGCCAGCATCTTGAGGATGGTTTGGTCGCGGGGGATATCCACCGTCGCGTGCCGGGTGTGAATCCCCTCCTGGTCCAGGACGCGGCGGATGTGACGCCCCAACTGCTCGGGGTTGGCGAGGTCCACGTCCGGTGGGATCGCCGCCGACAGCAGCCGGTCGATCGTCACCCCGCGTTTACCGAGCACGGCGTGGACGATCCGCAGGGTGCGCGTGTCCCAGTCGACGGCGACGATTCTCTTCGGCGACGGTCTACCGGCCACGGACCTGCTCCTTATCTTCCTCGCGGATCGGATAGCTGCCGCCCAGGTAACTGACGTCGCGGTAGTAAATCGTTTGCGCGATCGGACCCACCATATCCACCACCACCTGCAGCCGCGTGACCATACCAAGATGGTCCCCATAGCCAAGCGATTCAATCGTAAATTGTTGACTCCGCGTGGTAAGGTTCGCGGCGATCTTGTCGAACGTCTCCACGTCCACCACTCCTTCGGTCACCAGCCACGCCGGCGTCGACAGCGTCTCTGCGTCCAGCATGTCCCGCACGGCGAGGATGTTCTGCACCTGCTCCTCGGTCAGTCCTTCGAGGCACCCCAGCACCTGCCGAGGGGCCGTATTAATGTTGATAAGGCCTGGGATCCGCCGCTCCGTCGCCCGCCGGGTCGTCAACCGATCCATCAACAACGGCAATTGCTCCAACATCAAGGGGCTCGGCTCTTCCTGCTGCGGGCCGATCTTCCGAGGGCGAAGCAACGACGCCGGTGATCGAATCGGCGTCGCCTCGTTTCCACCATCACCGCTTCCCGGCTGGTCGCCCGGTTTTTCCGCGCCCGCGCCGCTCTCATCCCCCGCCGGCTCCGCTTCGTCGCCGCTTGGCGGCGCAGTCGCACCGCTCGGCAGCCCGCCCACCCCGGGTTTGCCCGCACCGCTGGGTACCGTGCCACCCGGACCCGGTTGCTGCGGCTTGACGCCCTTCCCGCCGCTCGGCGCAGCACCCGCGTCCGGACCACGGTTACCAGCACTGGGATTGACGCTGGGACTCTTTTGTTTCTCGTTCGCCGCCTTCTTCGGGGGGGGCTTGGGACTCGGCGTGGTTCGTGGACCCCCGGGTGATCCCGACCCCGCCGGCGGCTTCTTCCCACCCTTTCCGCCGCTCGGCGCGCCCGGAGGCGGCTGCACGGGCGGGGTCGTACCTGTTCCCCCAGGGCCGGTCGTAGCGCCCGGCGTGCCCGCGGGCGGTTTGCCGCCGCTTGATCCGGGCGGCTGACCGCCGGCCCCGGATGGTTTTCCTCCCGCGCCTGGAACGCCCGGTCCGCTTCGCGTCACGGCCACGATGAAGTGAATGATGTCGGGCTGGTCGGGGAAGACGTCCTCCAGGTCCTTAGCGAGCGTCGCCTCGTCGCTGAAGAGGGAGATTCGTGGGCGGTTGTCGTTGCTCGTGTTGCCTTCGTACGAGAGGACCGTCAAGTAGGGATCGAGTCCGCGGTTGAGCACTCCATCCTGGTTGTCCGGCGGGAAGGACTTATCGCCGTCATCCTCATTGGGCGTGAGCAGTCCGTTGCGATCGAAGTCCTCGCCGAAGAGCACTTGTCCGGTGACGCCCTTGACCAGCAGCAATTCTTCGACGGTGGAGAACGGTCCGTTCTTCACGCGGTAGGGTTTGTCGAGCGAGCGGTAATAGGCATCCTCGGTATCGCCGGCCTCCCCCGTCGGCTTGGAGTCCGCGTCGCGCCAGTCGATGATCGCGTCCACGATCGCCTGCGGATCGATGTCGCTCTCACCTTCCTTCTGCCCGGCCACCACCGTCTCGACCAGCTTGAGCAATTGGGCGTCGGTGGCCGTGTTCAGGTTGAGTTTCGACGCCTCATCCGTGATCCCGAAGCGAATCAACTTTTTGTCGTCCGTCGGATCGTCGGCCACAATGCTGAAACGAAACGCCGTGATGTCGTTGAACTCCTCGTTCGTCCCCACTTTGGAACGGTCCGCCCCGTGGGCCCATACCAACATGCGATGGAAGGCGTCGGGATTGTTGTACCACTGGGTGCGATCGAAGCGGGCGGTCCGAAGCAACAACTTCACGGTCTCGACGCCGGCCTCGGCCGCCAGCCGCGTCTGTAACCGATCCCCGATCACCCGCGTCGCGGACACGTCCGCGTAGATGCGGAACGAGAACATCGCTCCCAACAGCCCCAACAGCAGGAGCACGAACAGGATCACCGGCAGAATGACGGCCCGAGCCCGTTTCACCATCTACGGTTTCCCCGTTGTGCCGTCTTTGCCCTCGCTGGGGCCCGCGACGGCCTTTTCGAGTACGGACTGGCTCTCACGACTGACCCGTGAACGGAACAGCGGGTCGGCCCCGGTCAGGCGCACGACGGTGGAAAACTGGTCCTTGGCCAGCGGCAGACATTCCACCGGGTCCTTGTTCATACACTCGCAGAACTCCTCATTGGTCTTATCCTGCCCGAATGCTTCGTCGCACGGCGCGTGTCCCTCAAACCCGATGGTGATCTGCACGAGTTGCGGAAGCGGGTTCTCGCCGGCGACCTGCCAGTCGTCCCACCACTTGTAGCCGTCGAAATAGCAGAACCGCAGGTACCGGATTTCGGAGGCGTAAAGCTCCTCCCAGTTGATATCCGGTTGCAACGAAAGGTCCTCGCGGGCGGACCCGTCTTCCGCGAACATCTGATCCACCACTGCCGCTTCGGCTGTCAGCCCCTTGTCCTCCTGCGACTCCGCGGTGGGCTGCTGATCGGTCCCGGTTCTCGCCGCTCCCGGCATTTCCGCGCGGGGGATCAACACCTCGACCCGCGCCAGCCCGAGCGGCAGCTCGTATCCGTCGTCATGGAGGATTTCCGGGTGGCGGGCGATCTTATACTGCACCGCAACCAGGTCGAACTCCGCCGGCGGCGGCGGGTCGCGCGGCAAACGCGGCTTGGACAGTTCCTTGGTGGGGACCCGTAGCGTGGAGATCGCGATGCTCTCTTTGTCCCCGCGGATACCCATGCGGTCCTCGGCCGTCGCCGAGTTCGCCTGCCGAATCTCCGTCGAAATGCGTTCCAACACCACCCGTGCCAAGCGCAGCTTGTCCGCTTCGGTCGTTCCCTTGCGGCTCGTGTCCAGGGACGAAGAATAGAACCAGTAGGTCATGGATGTGAGCGTCACCAGAAGGCTCATGGCGAGGAGGATTTCCAGCAGTGTCACGCCGCGTCGCGGCGGCGGTCGTTTACGGTCCACCTTTGCCGTCTCCCTTATCGCCGCCGGCTCCCGCCTTGTCCGATCCGCCCAACTGGTCGAGCACGCCGCTCTTCTTAAGCTCCTCCAGGACTTCCGGCGGGATCATCGCCTCAAGGTCCCCCAACCCCACTCCCAGTGCATTGAGTATCACAGGAAGGACTTGGACCATCTGATCGAAGTCCAGTTTGGCGAGGATCGCGGGATCGAAGGATTGCGCGGTCAGGCCGGGAACGCCCGCGTCGCTGAGCTTTTGACTGACCTGCTCGAGCTCGTCGTCCTTCAGCCCGAAATCCGCGCCCAGATCGAGCGACTGCGGCGCGGCCCGGAAGACGTAGGCCGTGAAAATCTTCTCCGCGTTCTCGACCTCGAAATCATCCTTTTTGTACGGGCTTTCACGGATGTGATGCATCACGTCTAAGGTAAGCCGAAACAGTCCCTCGATGGCGGTCGGCTCGGTCGTGAGTCGCCAGCCGAAGTCGGGGTAGCGCGGTCCGAAATCCCCGTCCTGCACCTCATCCACCGAGTCCAGCTCGATCAATCCGAGGTCCAACTCGGCGAGGTGCTGCTCCGCCAGGGTCATGGCCCGCAGGCGCAGGCGCATCTGCCGGATGGCCGTCTCCGAATCCTGGATCTCCGCCCCGATCACCGCCAGCCCCACGATGAGCAGACCCGTGGCGATGACGGTTTCCAGAAGGACATATCCCCGTCGAGACGTGTTCATGGTCGAATCGTGATCTCACGCAATTCGAGAACGTCGTTCTCGGTCAGTACCCGCGGATCGAGAAAGTCCTGCCGCAACACCGCGGGCCAACCCTTCTCCTCGAACAGGTCCAGCTCCTCGTCGTAGAACGGTCGCTGAAGCCAGGCCATCCCCGTCGTGCCCTCGACAATCAGATCGACCCGCGGGTAGTTGTCCACTTCCTCGATCTTCGTACGCCGCGGCGCGTCGGTCAGCACGAATGTCGCCCATCCCGAACTGCCTTCGGGTTCGATGAACAACGGGGGCCGCTCCGGGTCGAACTCTTCCTTGTGCCGGAGCAAATCTTCGGCGGCCTTGGTGATCTTGGTGCGCCGCTTGCGCAGGTCGTCGATGGTCGGCCGCCCCAAGCGTACCTCCGCACACCAGACTTTCCCGAGCAGCGTGTTCCCCACGGCCCACGGCGCGGTCATCGGCTTGAACACCTCCGGCTCGTGGATAGGATCAGCCTCGCGCTCGATCAGCGGCTGCCGATCGCCGCCCAGCGAATCCTTTTCCTCATCCTTCGGAAAACGGACCCGATAGCGCTTCCCCTCGAACGAGGCGTTCGCGCGGGCCAGGGCCAGCAGGGATCGAAGCTGCCTTCCGGAACCCGGCAGCGCCTCGCGCTCGATTTGATGGGCGAAGTTGGGGATGGCGATCGCGCTGATGACCACCAGCAGCGCGATCACCAACGTCACTTCCAGGAGCGTGAAGGCGGGTGACTCTTGCGGGATCGTCCGTCTCACGATCCCGGTCTTGCAGGCGTCGTTATTGCCAATTGCCCCGCCCAAGGCGGGCCGATTGCCAAACAAAAGACGCGAGCCGGGCCGGGCTCCCCATGGGCAATTGGAAATCGGCAATTGGCCATCCACGCCATTCTCCTACTTCCGAACCCAGTTCACGACGTCGTCGCTTCCTTCCTTGCCGCCATCGTCCTTGCCGTCCGGGCCTTTGCTCCAGAGATCGTACGAACCCTCGTTGATCTCGCCCGGGCAGCGAAACTCAAACGAATTGCCCCACGGGTCCTTGAGCTGCTCGAAAACGCCCTCCATGTACGGCCCGTTGTAGCGTTCGTCATCCCGCTTCTTTTCCTTGGGTTGGAACAAGGCCGCCAGCCCCTGGTCGGTTTCCGGATACTTGCCCATGTCCCACTTGTAGCTGTCCAGGGCCTTGGCGATGGAGCCGTTGCGGAGCACGGCCGCCTTGGCGATGTCGATCTTGGCCTTGGTCGCCTGCCCGAACAGGTTGGGCACGATGAACGCCGCGAGCACGGCCAGGATGCCCGCCACCAGCAACACTTCGATCAACGTGAACGCTGATCGTCTTCGATGAACCTTACGTCGCATAACACCATTCCTCTCAAAGGCAGGACCGTTCACTGCAATTCGTTCCAATTCTCGATTTGCGATTGTCGATTGGAGAGGTCTGCGCTCCCCGCAATCGAAAATCGAAAATCGACATTCGACACTCATCAATGCACCGCACTTCCCATCGTCAGAATGGGCAGCAGCAACGCCACCGCGATGCAAAACACCACCATGGCCATCATCACCAACAACACCGGTTCGAGGACCCGCACGCCCAGGTCGATCGCCCGCGCCGTCCGGGCCTCGTTCGTGTCGGCGATCTGCACCAACACCGTCTCCAGGTTATTGCCCTCCTCCGCCACCGCGATCATGTCCAAGACCGTCGCCGGGAACAGACCCGAATCGTGCAGCGGCGCCGACAAGGCGGCCCCTTTCTTCACGCTGTCCGCCGCCTCCTCAATCGCCTTGGCGAGAATG
>CAYQZH010000034.1:0-20839 GCA_964421865.1 uncultured Phycisphaera sp.
GGCGGCCCCTTTCTTCACGCTGTCCGCCGCCTCCTCAATCGCCTTGGCGAGAATGTTGTTACCGGCCGAGTCCTTGGAAATCTTCAAGGCCTGGAGGATGGGCACGCCGTTGTGCAACATCGTGCCCAGGATTCGACAAAACCGGCAGATGGCGACCATGGTTACGATCTTGCCCATCACCGGGGCGCGAAGTTTGAATCGCTCGTACGCCCGGCGACCGGCCGCCGTCTTTACCCACGTCGACGCGCCGAAGAGGATCGCCACCGCGACCGTCAGCAAACCCATCCAATGGTCCCGCAGGAGATCGCAAACCCCAAACACGGCTTTCGTCAGGACGTTGAAGGTCTCCGGTCGCAGATGCTCCCGCAACTTCGGCACGACCACGGTGAGCAGCAACAACACCACGCCGCTCCCGGCCAGCACCAGGATGGAGGGATAGATCATCGCCCCGATGACCTTGTTGCGAAGCTCGTCCTGCTTTTCGCAGAAGATCGCGATACGGTGCAACACATCTTCCAAAAAGCCGCCTTGCTCGCCCGCGCGGGTCATGGACGAATGCAGCGGAGAGAAGACGCGGGGATGTTTCGCCATCGCGTCGCCGAGCGACATACCGCCGGCCACGTCCTCGCGAAGCTCCTTGACCATCATCGCCATCGCCCCTTGCGAACCCTGCCCGGACAACACGTCCAGCGACCGCATCATGGGCACGCCCGCTTGCAGAAGGTCGGCGAGTTGGCTGTAGAAGGTGGTCAGTTGCGACGATTTAATCCGCCGCCGTCGCCCGAAGGACCGCGTGCCGGTCTCGACGCCCTCGGCCACACGGATGGGGTACAGCGCCTGCTCATCGAGCATGCGCAGCGCGACCTGGTAGTTCTCCGCCGTGAGCACGCCCGCGACCTGCTTTCCCGCGTTGCTGACCGCTTTGTAGCTGAAGCTAGGCATCAAGGACTTCCATCAGGCAACCCGACGGCGCTTCGCGACGGGAACACGGTCCGAACGTGAGGATGTTCGCCACGATTCCGCGACGGGCGCGATCAAGGCGTGGCCAAACGGTCAGACCCTCCCTGGTACTGAACGGGCGCGAACGTCCTAGAAAAACTACGCTTTCCCCACGCTGTACCGTATCCACATCCCATTCCGCGGTCAAACCGCAGTTCTCAATACCTGGTGCGCGCGGAAGCGTCCGCAGGTCACTAACGGGTTGTACACAAACCACCCGCTTGTGATTGCGACGGTTCGCCCGTCAGCCGTGTAACCGATCAGGCCATGCCGCGAACGCTCACGCCTTATTCCGACGACGTGACGATGCCGCGAGGAACTCTTCCATTCGGCCCACAACCTCGGTGATGGTCAGGTGTGTCGTGTCGATGACGACGGCTGCACCGGAGGTGAGTAACGGCTCCCACTGCTTGGCGTCCACCCTGTCACGAGCCGCTAGATTATCCGTTACCTCTGCAATTGATACACTTTCACCGTCGGCTAGTACCTCTTGGTAACGCCGTTCGGCGCGCCGCTGCAGGTTGGCGTCGAGCACGAACTTCATGTCGGCATCGGGGAATACGACGCTCCCCTGGTCGCGACCCTCAGTGACAAAGGAACCGAGCTTCCGACCGATCTTCCGTTGCTGCTCGACGAGCAGTTCACGGACCAAGGGGAGGCGGGCGACCTGCGAAGTCACGGCGCTGACGGCCATGGTTCGGATGGCCTCGCTGACGTCATGGCCGTTGACGCGGACACGGGTGTAGGTGGGTCCGCAGTCCAGTTCGAGGCCAATGGACCGGGCCACGTCGAGGACGGCGCGTTCATCGCCGAAGTTCAGACCTCGCCGCAGCCCCTCGTGGGCGATGGCGCGATACATGGCCCCGGTGTCGAGGTAAGCAATCTCCAGTCGGGCGGCGAGTTTCCGTGCCGCCGTCGACTTCCCGGACCCGGCTGGACCGTCGATGGTAACGACCATTTCCCTGATCTTACCCGTTCGTCCCGCGTCCAAACAGCCCGTGTGCGGCCATCTCTCTGGGTGGTACTCCTTCACGGATCGAGCGAGGAGCGGCATGGCCAAGCGTCCCGGCGCGCCGGAACCGCCATGCCCGCACTGCCGTGCCGGCGCCCGATTGTGCCGGGCTTGGGCGTGTGATTCCCTGCTTCCTCGGCAGCCTACGCCCCGGTTGGCGCGTCAGGACCGAGCAACTGGTCCAGAAGGGTTCCCGTGGTGTCCTCCACAAAGCCCGACGCCCCCTCATCTTCTTTCGCGGAATTAACTCGGACTCTGCCTCAAACCGGTGTACACTTGGGGCGAATACTGGGAGTCGTGCGTTGAAGCGATGGGGAAGTGCGCACGCGTGCGGCTCGTAGCATCTCTTTGCTCGGACGAAGCTTTTGGGGAGGGAGACCCATCATGATCCGCAGTCAACGTCGGGCCGGAGTTGCGGGCGCGATCCTTCGCGCCGCTACCGTTTTCGGGGTGTTAGCCCTCGTCTGTCCCGATTCCACCGTCGCCGCGGAACGACCTTCAGGCAAGGCAACCCCGCAGCGAAGCCTACGCTCCACAACGGACACCCGCTCGGTTCCGATAGACGTTCCGGCCATGCGCATGCGAGTGGAGACGCCCGAGGGTGTCTTGGTTGTCTATGACGCGGCCTCGCCGCCGGGCGTCGGCGAGGGTTGCTCAGGGTATTTGGCTTACTGATTGCCAACCCCGGACATGACGCCGTACGTGTTCCCGGCGGTTCTCGATAAGGACGGCGACCTGGCAACGGCCCTTCTTGCCCTGGAACGTGATCTCGGGGTCGATCTTGAGGCCCTCGCCGATTCCGACGATCGTGTCGACGCGGCTCGGAGCGCGTCGGCGGAGGTCCCGAACGGGGAAATCGTCTGGGAACCGGCGACGCTCCGCCGTGCGGTCGAGATCATGGGGTTCGACCCAGGGGATGACTCCAATCTGCACGAGCCCGACGATGGCCAGACGGCAATGGCGTGCGGAGCGTGCTATTACACTCTGGAACCCCCGAGTGACTGTGGTTCGCCGGGAGGTCTCGCAGGACAGGCCTTTGCGGTTGCTGCGGGGTGTTGCGGCGACGGAGGCGGTGGCGGAGGCGGCGGTGGTGGCGGTGGTCCGTGCGGCCATCCTTGTTGCGCCGGTCCGTGTAATTGCCCCAATGACAAGGACTGCGACGGGATACTCAACGGAGACGACGACGACGTGGACGGCGACGGCCTCTCCAACGGTTCGGACCCGGACGTCGACGGTGACGGACTGCCCAACGGATCGGACGGTGATGTCAACGACGACGGGATCGGCAACGGCGGAGACAGCGATATCGACGGAGACGGGCTAGGTAATGCCAGCGACCCGGATCCCGACGGCGACGGGTTGCTCAACCCAGACGATCCGGACGATGACGGCGACGGCAACCCCGACCCCACGGACCCCGAACCCGGGGGCTGCACCACGAACTGCCAGGCGGCGTGCTGCAACACCTCGACGGGAAGCTGCTCGCTGAAGTCCGCCTCGCAGTGCACCGGGTCCAACGAACACTTCGAAGGCACCGACAAATCCTGCAACCCCAACCCGTGCTGCGCGGGCGGGACCAACAACCCATTCCCGCCCACGAACGCAGGCGTCTACCAGGTGCCCCGCTCCTGGGACTGGACTGACTGTCGGTGGGGGGCGACGAAAGACGAGCGCATAGAACTCCAGAACGTTACGATTTCGGCCTCGTGTAACGGGACGCAGTGGTGTGCCGTCCTCCTAGGATTGCTGGGGCAGTACTCGATGGACTACCGACTCGTCCCCGGCGTTGTAGAGGTGACCGGGCCGGGAGGAAACACGACCGCCTCAACTTTCTGTGTCCAGGCAACGGAACTTGCCGCGCTTGGCGTGTGTCCGGGGGGACAGTGGTACATGCTGGAGGCCGTGCGGCAACACGAACTCGTCCATGTTGGGTATTTAGAACTGGCGATCGAAGCCATAGCCCCCGGGGTCGAGGCCACAATTGAAGGGCTGTGCGTGGACGCCCTGGGCAAGACAAGGAACACGGCCATTGCTGAAATCCGCGCTTCCCAGGGCTTCGCGACCGCCGTAGCCCAAGCTTATAGGAACTGGGGCGACGCCTGGCGGTCGTCGCCCGACCAGGACTTGCCCGGCGGTCTGGAGGCGCAGGCCGAACACGCCGCCGTTGACCCGATGGTCAATTGGATTTGTGGATACTCGTTCAGCCAGTGCTGGACATACTGCTCGGCATGTCCGCAGCGCCCGACGGGGGCGTGTTGTGCCGGTGGTGGGACGGGCTTGTGCAGCGTCAAAACGCGATGGAAATGCGAGTGTGACGGCGGGCAGTACCGCAGTGACGGCGAGACCTGCGGGCCGCCGAACCCCTGCACGGGGGCGTGCTGTCTGTCCGAGACCCAATGCACCGAGGTGACCTACACGCGCTGCGTGAGCGGATTGGGTGGAAGGTACATGGGAGATGCAACCACATGCAGCCCGAATCTATGTCTGCCTCACCCATAGCGGGTGCATCCCGGAGTGGCGAAGGGCACCGTGGGCGACCGCATTTCATGGTCGCACGACTTGTTTGCCAATGGTCGCGGCGCTCTATGTGTTTGGAGGTACAAAATTATGATGTTATTTCATAGCGTGCTATTCGCGATGGGCGTGATGGTCGGGTTGGGCGGCCCGACCGACCCGCGAGGGACGATCGTACGCCAAGAACTACAAATCGTTAACAAGAAACTTCCTGGGGCAGGGACCGATCCACGTCGTGACATCCATGTTTTCGTTGAGGTAAGTCCCGTCCAGGCACGGGTCGCGGCAGGGATCTTCTTCGTAATTGATGTCGGTAACGAGGGTTCGGAGCCGGTAGAACTGGCGGACATCACCAATGGATACATCGGGCTCTATCTGTGGAATGCCGACGGGATCCGTGTGGACCTGCCGGACCCTGCAGTCGGCAAACCGGGTCACAACCGCCGGTTGCCCGAGCACGTCAAGGCCGACATGGAACAGCGCAGGCCGTTTGCGGTGGTGAAGCCGGATTTCTTCCTGCCAGACGACCCGAAAGTCAAGAGTATCGAAAGCATTAAGGACGGCAAGATCCGGCTGGAAGCGGGGGAGCATTTCCAGGTGCAAGTCCTGACTACGAAGGTGCTGGGCGAACCGGAAAAGTGGTGGGCGGAGATCGAGAAACGGTCGGTGCCTATTGAGCAAGCGCCCCCGAATCTCCCTCCCCCGGACCCGCCGAAGATCGCCCGCATCGCCCGAGGGACATATACGTTCTGGACCTCAGTCGGTTTGGTCGTCGAAGGACGAGTCCCCTGGGGGGCGTCTTCGGAACGCGTCGCGGTCCGGCTCGGCCCGCCCGCTGACGAGGAGAAGGGACCCTAGACTCGAAACCGGACGGAGCCCTGCCGCGCCCCGCGGGAGCATGTTGTGCCGGCGGCGTGGTGTCCCCAGCATGGGCATCGTCGCCGTGTCGCGGCTTGCCCGCGGCGCCGCCGCCCCGGGGATAAGCACGGACGCTACGGTCCGGTCGACGCGTCAGGACCGAGCAACTGGTCCAGAAGGGTTCCCGTGGTGTCCTCCACAAAGCCCGACGCCCCCTTGATGGCCGCATCGCGAACCGCGCTGCCCAGCAGCGTCGAACACGAAAAGGTCGTCACCATCGGACCGCACAAACTGAGAACCAAGAGCCACCTCTTCACTCGTTTCATATTTATCATCTCCCGTACTCGATGGATCGATTCCGTGGACCGCACCGCGCGCCGTCAGAACTTCATCGCGTATTGCACATAGAGCAGATCGGCATCCTGGTCCGGACCGGTAGCGGCGATGAAGTTGCCATCCCAGAAATGCGAGTAGCCCAGCAGCACCGATGAATGCACATCGACCTTCCACATCACGGTCACGTCAAGCTCGTGACCGATCTCCGTGCCGCTGTGTCCGGTAGCATCGCGTCGCCCCGGGGTCCCCGCGACTCCGTAGAGCGCATCGCGGTCGTCGGTCAGCCAAAAGGCGTGATAGGCCATCGCCGTGCGGACCTTCTTCTCCACCGGCCAGGCCGTCAGATTCACATTCGTCGAGGTGATGTTCTGTCGCCCGATCAGATCGAGGAACCCGAAATACTTGTGCCCCAGGGGAAACAGTGGATCGAAGGTCCCGACTTTTCCGTCTCCAGGCTTCTCGTCGCCGCTGGCCCAATCGAACCCCGCCCCAATTCGCGGCTTCCACGCCACAGGTTCCAAGGTGTACCCGCCGTCGAGCGTCCAGCTCCACGCCTGCACGGTATCGCCCGCCCAGTGGCCCCACTGACTCGCTAACTCCGCTTCATAGTCAAACGCCGCGGTCTTGCCCCAAAAACGCGAGCCGATCGTGTAGTCACTCCGATCGCCCGTCGTCCCATTGGGGTTGCGTGAATCGCCCGTGTCGTCGATCGCCAAGACATACACATCCACGCCGTGACGAGGGATTCCCTTGTACGTCATGTAGAGGCCGTAGAAATCGATTTCCTCGTCGAGTCGATCGCTCTGCTTTCGCTGAACCACGACCGGCTTGGCGTACCACACGTCCACGTCCCAAGTCTCGCTCCGCGCGAACACCTTCACTCCGTCAAACCGCCGCCGAACGTTCGTCCACTCGCCCGGCGAGATATAACGTTCATTGCCGTATTCCAGCTCCTGCCGCCCGACGCGCAACGTCCACGGCTGGTCCTCACCCAGAAAACGCACATCGAAGAAGAGTTGGTGCAGGTCCCACTGGTTCTCGTCCGTGGGACGGGGCGCAAGGTCCCGGTCCTCATCGAACGCCGCAATCCCCTGCGCAAACACCCGGAAGAGCTTGTGATACCGTACATCCGCGTGAAACAGATACCGGTAGAGCGTGAAGGTGTCCTGCGGCGGCTCGGTGGCGCCGAAGGCCTTGTTCGTCTCCGCCTCCATGCGGAAGCGAAACTCGCCGCCAAGCGTCAACCGCCAGTCATCACCTAAATGGATGTTCTTGATCGGATCGAAGAGGTCTTTCTGGTAGCTTCCCGGCTCGCCGTCCAGATAGCTGAAATCCTCATCGTAGCGCAGGTCGAGGAGCCTCGGACCGGCCTTCGGCTTGTCTGCCGCCGGAGGTTCCTCGGCCTTGACCTGGGGGGCGGCAGGTTCCTCCGCGGCCAGGCGCGTCCCCAGGAAGAGGACGCCGACCCAGGCCGCAAAACTCTTGCGCATTCGTCCCTGCTTTGGCATCAAGTTCTCCCTCTTCCCGGCCCGATGCTCGAACATCCACGCCCGGCAGCTCAAACGCCGAGTCGTCAATCCGTCGCCCTGCAATTCTCAAGCCACTGAGCCAGTTTCGTCAATTCTTCCGCCCGGACTTCAGCCGAACCTCCGGGAGCAGGCGTTGGGTTGGCGGCACCGCGCCGTGCGGGGTACAACTCGCGCCGGTTGGAGGTTCCCGCGGTCCGGTTTACGGCCCGACGCTTGCTATTCGGCGCGCGGCACAGTCCGTGACCGGGGCGACCCTCGGGCCGTCGGGGTGCACGGAGGAGACGCACCCGGCGCTCACCGCATGGGCATTCATCAGGAGACCGATCCTATGTTGAAACACACGCTTGTCACGGGCGCCTGGGGCGCTGCTCTTTTTGCCACGACCACGTTGCGCGCGGAGCCGATCATTCTCCCCGCAATGTCCGAGGCCACGAAGGAATGCGTCAAGTGTCATCAATCCGAGAACCCGGGCATCTACCAGCAATGGGGCGAGAGTCGTCACTTCCGAGCCAACGTCGGATGCTACGAGTGTCATCGGGCCGCCAAGGGCGAGCCGGACGCCTTCGATCACTTCGGCCAAGTGATCGCCACCATCGTTTCCCCCAAGGATTGCGGCCAGTGCCATTCACGCGAGGTAGCCGAGTTCGCCGCGTCCCATCATTCCAAAGGGGCGCGGATTCTCGGCTCCTTGGACAACCGCCTGGCCGAGGTCGTCGAGGGCAATAGCGGCTTCAAGACCGAGGGATTCCCCCAGGGCAACAGCGCCGCCGCGGTGAGCGGTTGCTGGCAGTGCCACGGGGCTGTCATCAAAGTCCTTGACGAAGGGAAGCTCGACCCCGCCACCTGGCCCAACACCGGCATCGGGCGGATCAACCCCGACGGCTCCGAAGGATCATGTACGGCCTGCCACGTGCGGCATCAGTTCTCCGCCGAACAAGCTCGACACCCCGACAATTGCGGCAAGTGCCACATGGGCCCCGATCACCCGCAGAAGGAAATCTACTATGAATCCAAACACGGGATTGCCTTCCTCGCCAACAAGGACAAGCTGAACCTAGCCCGCCCTAAGTGGGTCGTCGGAGAGGATTACTTTCTTGCTCCCACCTGCGCCACGTGCCACATGAGTGCTACGAAAGACCAACCCGTCACCCATGACGTGGGGATGCGCATCAGTTGGAATAACCGTCCGGCTATTTCCATTCGCCCGGAAGTGTCGGACGCCAAAATGGGGCTCGCCGGAAAGGATGTGCCCTGGGAGAAACGTCGCGACAACATGAAGAATGTCTGCCGGAACTGCCACAACAACCAGTGGATCGACAACTTCTATTCCCAGTACGATGCCCTGCTCGATCTCTACCATGAGAAGTTCGCCAAGCCGGGATTGGAACTGATGGCCCTCGCCAAGCCGCTGCTGCGACCCGCGGAGTTCAGCAACAAGCTCGATTTCGTCTGGTATGAACTCTGGCATCACGAGGGCCGCCGCGCGCGGCACGGCGCCTCCATGATGGGCCCGGACTACACCCACTGGCACGGCACCTACGAAGTCGCCAAGAAGTTCTACGCGGAATTCGTGCCCGAACTCGAAGAGCTGATCCACGAGGCCCAGGCGAGCAAAGACCCCGCAAAGACGGACGCGGCGGGCAAGCTGAAGGGCAAGCTCCGCACCGTCCTGAATTCAGAGAACCACCGCTGGTACGACAACAAAATGGACCCGGCGGAGGCCGAACGCCGCAAGAAAGCCGCCGACGAGTTCAACGCCCGGTACAACAATTAGGAATCCGCGCGCGAGTTCGCCAGCGCCATCCGAGCCGGGAGCGCAAGCGACCGGTCACCATGGCCGGAGACGCCGGGAGGTCGCCGCCCGCCGATAAGGCTCACGCCACCAGTTCCTCGCAGAGCGTGCCGTTGAACCGATGGCGGAGGCGTTGCAGGATTTCCTTGTGGATTTGGCTGACGCGGGATTCGGAGAGGCTCAGCACGCTGCCGATCTCGGCCATGGTCATTTCCTCGAAGTAGTAGAGGACCAGCACCAACCGTTCCTCGCGCGCCAGGCCGCGGGTCAGGTAATCGGTCAGCAGCTCGCGTGACACCTTCACGGCGGGGTCTTGCCCGCGTGTGTCGTGGATATCCCAGGTGTGCGTCGAGCCGGGCTGGCGACGCTCGCCCGACGGCTCCATGGCGCTGAAGTGGACTTCCTTCCCGAGCTGCGAGAGCCGAGACAGGTAATCGTAGCGGTCCAGGCTCATCTCCAGGCGCTTGGCGACCTCGGCCTGCGACGGCGACAATTCCAAGTCACTGCCGAGGGCCTCTTTCACGAGCATCCGTCTCTTCTCGAACGTCCGCACCGTCCGGCTCTGCGGATCAAGGCTCCGCAGCCAATCCATCACCGCCCCGGAGATTCGTTGCTGACAGAAGGTCTCGAACTTGGCCTTCTTTTCCGGGTCGTAGGCCTCGACCGCTTCGATCAGCCCATCGAACGCCGCGCTGCAGATTTCATCGTACGAGACCTGGGCCGGGAGCTTGCGGGACAGCCGGGCCGCGTGTGTTTGCACCAACGGGCTGTAGTGGACCACGATCCGGTTCCGCATCTTGACCGCGCGGGTCTCGAGGTAGCTCGTCCACATCTGCTCGATGGTCAGCTTCTTGCTCGGCATTCTCGATTCTCCTCGAAATTAAGAACGTCGCTGGCGTTCGCTACGCCGCGACCGATGTCCGCGCCACGGGCCGGTTCGTCAAAATAGCCAAACTCCACATATCGGTTAAATTGGGATACTTGGGTAGTTTCGTCAAACTGGTACGGATAACTTGATAAAATCCGCCTGCTAGCATCTGAAGGTTTGGACAGCTTATACTAGTTATAGGACTAACTTCCTTGTGCGCAGAATGTTGGGTAACCGTAAGCTCACACGGTCGTGGCACGCGGGGGATGTTGATTGGCCCACCGGGGACGTGGTAGAATAGGCGTTCGGTTCATGCAAAAGGGCTGGAGTCGGTGGGGGCGGGCGGGGTCGCCGGACACTTCGCGTTCGCATAAGGAGCGGTGCCGTTGTCCGGGCCGTGCGGGACTGTGTCCGTCCGCGAGGTCGTCGGTGATCTCATGCGGGCGGGTAGGGAGAGATGGGGCCTACGTTCAACGGAATGTTGACCGAGGAGCGTCGATCCGCGAAGAGCCTGCTGTCGGGGATTCAGCGCGGCTGGCTGGTGGTTGCGCTCGTACTCGCGGGGTTGCTGCTGGCCAACACACTGTACCTGTTGGCCAATCGGTTGGCCTCCGCAGTTCTGCCCGGCGTCACCGCCGAACGCGTGGCCGAAGGCACGTACACCGTCTCCAAGCTGTTCCAGGTGATGGTGTTGTCTCACACCGGATTGGGTTTTCTCGTCACCGGGTTGCTGCTCGCGTTCGCGCTATGGCACCTGCCGACGGTGTGGCGACGCCATCGGCGACGGACGGTGGTGAGCGGGCTCGTCTTTCTTGCCACCGGGTTGGTGTTGGCGATCACGGGTCCGTTCATCCTGTACGCGGCCGCATCGCGCGAGCACGGCTGGGTGTGGTGGACGCACGTGGTCGCGGCGGCGGTGGTGCCGGCGGCGTACATCGTTCACCGAATGCTTTCCTACGTTCCGGCGCACCCCGCGGCGCTGGTGCGCTTCGGGACGCTCGTGGGCGGAGCGACGGTCGTGCTCTTCGGAGGGCACGTGCTCGGCAATCGTGACACGGCCTTGACCCCGGAGGCGCGGATGGCTCAAGCGGCCGGGTCGTATACGGGAGCCGGGGCGAAGGCGCGCAATCTCAACGAGTTCGTCGAAGGGCCTTACGTGCCCGTCGGGTATGTGCCGCCGGCGAGTGCGTTCTTCCCCAGCGCGGCCACAACGACCACCGGCGACTACCTGCCGGAGCGGATTATCACTCGCGGGGACGTTTCGTCGCCGGAGAAGTTGGCCCCGGATTTGGATCGGATCGGGTTCGTGGTGAACGAGAAGATCGGGGCCGACACGTGCGAACGGTGCCACGCGGATATCGTCGAGCAGTGGTCGAAGTCGGCCCATCGCTTCGCGTCGTTCAACAATCCCTTCTACGAGGCCACGATCAACGACCTGCGCGAGAAGGCGTTGTCGCTGACCAAGGGTGTGGCCGAGCATATCGCCCATTTCCCACAGTGGCGGGAGCGGACGGGCAAGATCAAGAGCAAATGGTGCTCGGGCTGCCACGATCCGTCGGTGATGCTCGCCGGGCAGATGACGGAGGACATTAACCGCCGCAGCCCGCAAGCTCAGGCCGGACTCACTTGCCTGGCGTGTCATGCGATCGACAAGATCCACAACGTTACCGGGGACGGCGCGTACAACATCGCGGATGAACATGAAGACCCGTACGTCTTCGCGCAGGCCGAGACGGGAAGCTGGGAGGCGCTCCTGCACGACACGGCGATCAAAGCCAAGCCCGAAGCGCACAAGCGGCAGATGCTGCAGCCGTTTTTCCGTACGAGTGAATTCTGCAGTACATGCCATAAGGTGAGCCTGCCGGAGTCGGTCAACGATTACCGCTGGTTCCGCGGGCAGAACGAATACGACAACTGGCATGACAGCGGCGTGGCACTGAACGCCTCGCGGACGTTTTACCTGCCGCCCAACAAACGGGTCTGCCAGGATTGCCACATGCCGCTCGAACCGGCGACGCGGAGGGACGTGGCCGCCAAAAACGGGCAGGTGCGGTCGCACCGCTTCCTCGCGATCAATACGGCCTTGCCGTACATCCGCGGCGATGAGGACACGATCCAACGCATCGAGGCTTTTCTACGCGACAACAAGCTGCGGATCGACGTGTTCGCGCTGGCGCGGGAACACGAGGGCGACGCGGGTGAAACGACCTACGCGCTGGACAAAACGCAGCCCTCGCTGAGGCCGGGCGAGCGTGTGACGTTCGACATCGTCGTACGCAACAAGGACGTCGGCCACACTTTTCCCGGCGGCACGAACGACTCCAATGAGGGCTGGATCGAGTTCACGATTCTGGACGCAAACGATCGCGTGCTCTACCAGAGCGGGGCGGTCGGAGGGGACGGGTACATCGATCCCGGCGCCCATTATTTCCGAGCCTTGGTAGTGGATCGGCACAGTGAGCCGATCCGCAAACGGAACGCCCAGGACATGTACGCGGCCGTGTACGCCAGCGTGATCGGACCGGGCACGGCCCACACCGTGCACTACGCGGTGGACGTGCCCGACCTGCCGGGTGAGGGCGTCAAGGTTCGGGCGAGGCTGATGTGGCGGAAGTTCGACCGCGCCTATACCGAGTTCGCCTTCAACACGAATCGCCAGGGGTTCAAACGGTTTGACAAGTGCCCGGACCTGCCGATCACGGAGATTTGCCGATCGGAGGTGACGTTGCCGATCGCGCGGCCAGGTGAACCCACGCCTCCGCCGCGAGATATCGATGCGGCCTCGTTGGCGGTCGATTGGATGCGTTTCAATGATTACGGCATCGGGCTGTTTCTGCAATCAGACACCAAAGGCGCGGAAAAGGCCTTCGCCGAGGTCGCGCGGCTGGTCCCGAAGCGCGTCGACGGCTCGCGGAATTTGGCGCGGGTGGCGCTGAGCGACGGCAATCTGCCCACCGCTTACGAACACTTGCTTCGCTGCGAAGAATTGGCCTCCAACGACCCGCAGACAGCGTGGTTCTGGGGCGTGCTGCTGCAAGAGGACGGGCGATACGTCGAGGCCGCCAGTGCCTACAAGCGCGTGCTGCAACGCTTCCCCGATGATCGGGCGACGTGGCGGAACCTCGGTCGGACCTACTACCTTGATGGGAAGTTTGAGCAGGCAATCGAGGCCTTCAACGAAGTGCTTCGCATCGACCCGGAGGACCGCGTGGCCCACTATCACGTGATGCTCAGCGCTCGGGCGCTGGGTCGGACGGAACTCGCGGCGTCGGCGGAGGCGGCCTACTTGCGCTACAAGATCGACGAGTCCGGGGCCGAGGTGACGCAGGCGTACCGCTTGAGCCACCCGGACGACAACCGCGAATCGCAGGCCGTCCACGTGCACGATCTGACCGCGGCACACGAACACGCGGGCCGAGTGACTGAGGCATCGGATCGATCCGGCTTGCACGGGGGTCGAGGCGAGTGAACCGGCGTCCGGCCTTGCGGCCGCACTGGAGAACGGACAAGCGAAGGTTTTTCGTGCTACCTCATTCGATCTTCATGCCCATCCGCTCCCTTACGGTCGCGGCTCTGATCTTGTTTGTGTCCGGTTGCAAGAAGGAATCGCCGCAACCGCCGATCGCGGTCAGCGAATACATTCAACCGGATACGCCGCCGACCTACGCCGCGCCGCGCGGGGCCGCTGAGACCGACGTTACCTTCACCGACATCACAGCCGCGGCAGGCGTCCGTTTCACGCATGTCAACGGGGCGTTCGGCCAGAAGTGGATGCCCGAGACGATGGGCGGGGGCGGAGGTTTTTTTGACTACGACGGCGACGGTTGGCCGGACATCTTTCTCGTGAACGGCGGCTATTGGCCGGGGCATGAGCAGCCGGGAACGGCGCCGACCAGCAAGCTGTCTCGCAACCGCCGCGACGGCACCTTCGAGGATGTAACCGAGGTTTCGGGGCTTGCCCAGGTCTCTATGTACGGTATGGGCTTTGCCGCCGCGGACTTTGACGGCGACGGCGACAACGACCTCTACATCACCGCCGTCGGCAAAAACCATCTTCTGCGAAACGACGCGGGCAAGTTCGTGGACGTGACGGACGAAGCCGGCGCGGGGTTCAGCACCTGCAACGGGACGGCGTCGCCCTGGGAGTGGTCCACGGGCGTGGTGTGGGTGGACTTTGATCGCGACGGCGACTTGGACTTGTTCGTCTGCAATTACGTCGCCTGGACTCCGCAGACGGACATCTGGTCGACGCTGGACGGCAAGATGAAATCCTACGCCACCCCCCAGCCCTATGACGGGGCGACCTCGGTGCTCTTCCGCAACGAGGGGAACGGAACATTCCGCGACGTCAGCAAACAGGCGGGCGTCTTCAACCCCGCGGGGAAAAGCCTGGGGGTCGTGGTGGATGATTTCAACGATGACGGCTGGCCGGATTTGGTCATCACCAACGACACCCAGCCGAACTTCCTGTACATCAACAATCAGGACGGCGCCTTCACCGATCGCGCCCTCAGCGCCGGTATCGCCTACGACGAGAACGGTCTGGCGCGGGCGGGGATGGGCGTGAGCGTGGCTGATCTCGACAACCGCGGGCCGAAGTCGATCGCCATCGGCAACTTCAGCGGCGAAGGTCTCTCCCTGTATACGCAAACTCGCATGGAAGCGTTCCTCGACCGGGCCGGGGCGACGCGGATGTCGAAACCTACGGAGACGGCGCTGACCTTCGGACTGCTCTTCGCGGATTTCAACCTCGACGGCTTCGAGGACCTGATCCTCGCCAACGGGCACATCGAGCCGGAGATCGAGCATATCCGAAAGACGTGGGAGTTCGCTCAAAAATCGCAACTGTTCCTCAACAACCGCGGCGGGCAGTTCGTGGA
This sequence comes from uncultured Phycisphaera sp., assembly GCA_964421865.1. Classification (GTDB taxonomy): domain Bacteria; phylum Planctomycetota; class Phycisphaerae; order UBA1845; family UBA1845; genus SBAX01. The sequence goes on from CAYQZH010000034.1 coordinate 14,789, forward strand.
AATCACCGACCGCGCCGGACCGCCGTTTCAGTCCAAGCTGGTCGGGCGGGCGGTGGCGACGGCGGACATCGATGGCGACGGCGATCTCGATGTGCTGCTCACCGCGAACGGCGGCCCGCCGAAGTTGCTGCGTAACGACCGCCCGACGGACGCCAAGGTCGTCCGCGTGCGGTTGATCGGAGCGGGCAAGAACACCAACGCCGTTGGGGCGACACTTCGTGCCGAAGTTGGGGGCGTGACGCAAACGCGGTTCGTCTCGACCGGCGGCTCCTACCTGAGCCAATCCGAACTGACCGCGACGTTTGGGCTGGGACCGGCGACGAGCATCGCGCGCCTGACGATCCGCTGGCCCGATGGTTCGCAGGCGGAGTTTCCGAACTTGGCCGCGGGATCGCTTTACACCGTCCAACAGGGCGCCGGCGTCGTCCGTAGCGACCCCCTCCGCTCGCGACCGGGCGCATCCCATTAAGGGTGGCGGGGGTAATCGTTTCGCGTCATGCTGAGCGGAGCGAAGCATCTAGACGCGTAAGAAGATTCTTCGCTGCGCTCAGAATGACATCCCGTGGGCATTTTCGCCCCCCCAAACGGGATGCACCCCTCGCGACCGTGACCTCCGTTTTGACATCCGTCGATCGGAAAGTAAGAATAAGCTAAGGAGAGGGTGCGAATGGCCGTTCAGGAAGAGCAGGCGAGGTCGTGACGGAGCGTTGAGTCGAAACCGTTCTCGTTTTTTGGAAGGCCCTTGGCGATGAAGATCGAAATACTCCGGGCGAAATTGCACCAGGCCTGCATCACCCAGGCGGACGTGGACTACGAGGGAAGTCTGGGCATCGACATCGAGTTGATGGAGGCGGTGGGGATGTATCCCTACGAAAAGGTCCTCGTCGCCAACATCAACAACGGCAGCCGCCTGGAGACCTACGCGATTCCCGAGCCGTTCGGCTCGCGGCGGATGGTCCTCAACGGCGCCGCCGCCCGCCACGGATCCGTCGGCGACCGCATCATCGTCATGTCCTTCTGCTGGCTCGACGAGGCCACCGTCCGCGAAGGCAAGCACCGGCCGCGCGTCCTTCGCCTCGACGAGCGCAATGAGCCGATCCGCCGCATTCCCCCGGCCCCCACCACCGAGGAAATCGCCTCGATGCTGGAGGGTTGAGAACGTCCGGCGACTTGGGAATGACCATCACGCAGCTCAGAGACGCCATTCGCAAACAGCCGTTTGAGCCGTTTACGATTTGTCTGACGGACGGGCGAAGATTCCGCGTGAAGCACCCGGAATTTGTAGCGATCTCCCCGGAGGGCAACAGGATTTTCATCGTTTTCGGCCCCGGCGAGCATTATCGTGTTCTCGACGCCTTCTTGGTAACGTCGCTCGACTACGTCAACGGCAAGACGCGCCGGCGACGGCGGTAGCCTCGTATCCAATCAGCAAGCCCCGGTGACAAGCCCTGTCCGCGGGCTCGCGCCCGCGGCTCCGCTCTGGCCGCCCAGGGGCCGTGAAGCCCCGACCTCCACCATCTTTTTTGAAACCTCCGTCCCTTTACACCCAAGCGCACTCTTCATAGCATTTTCCGACTGGGGATTCGCACGGTCGGCACGAAACCATGAGCGGGCCTCCTTCGATTCAGAGCGTGATGGTCACCGGTGCGACGGGGTTCGTCGGTCGGGCCGTGGTGCGCGAACTCCTCGCCAACGGCCTGCGGCCCGTCTGTCTGGTGCGGTCGGCGGAGAAGCTCCGCGCCCAACATCCCGAGGTCGATCCCGAGCGCTTCACGTCGATCGTGGGGAGCTTGAAGGATCGCGGCGCGCCGCGCGAAGCAGCCGACGTGAGCCAGGCGGCCATTCACTTGGTGGGGATTATCATCGCCCGGCCGCTGCGAGGGCAGACCTTCGCCGCCATCCACATGCGCGGCACGGCCAACGTCGTGGATGCGGTGCAGCAGGCGGGAATCCGCCGTTACGTGCACATGTCGGCCCTGGGCACGCGGCCGGACGCGGTCTCGGCGTATCATCGCACCAAATGGGCCGCGGAGGAGTACGTCCGCCGCAGCGGCTTGGATTGGACGATCTTCCGACCCAGCCTCATCCACGGACCGGACGGGGAGTTCATGCGCTTGATGAAGCGTTTCATGTGCGGGTTCGTGCCGCCGGTGATTCCCTACTTCGGCAGCGGTCAGGCCAAAGTGCAACCCGTGTCCGTCAAGGACGTCGCCTACTGTTTCGTGCAGTCCCTTTTCGACCCCACGACGATCGGAAAGGTGTTTCCGCTCGGCGGCCCCAGAGCGTATTCCTGGATCGAGCTGTACAACGCCTGCCGCGCCCTGATGCCCGGGGCGAAGCACTGGAAGCCTGTCGTCTCCCAGCCCGTTCTGCTGGCCAAGCTGACCGCCTTCCTCGGTCAACCGATCATGGGTCTGGCCGAGGCGGTCGTCCCGTCGTTGGGTTTGTTCCGCTTCGACGCCGGCCAGGTGCAGATGTCCCAGGAAGACGCCACCTGCGACCGTACGATCGCGGAAGAGGCATTCAACTTCCGAATGCGCGATTTCGAAGAGGAATTGTCGGCCTACGCGGAGCAGATTCCATAGTCCACGGCGGTGGCCGTCCGATGTGGCGTCGGGGCTTGTCCCCGGCCCCTTTGGAACGGCGCGGCGCCGCCCGTCATGGGTGACGACGCGATGGTTGTGCGAAGGTGGAACGTCGCGTGCTGTGGATGACGCCCAAGCCGTACTAAACGGTTCCCAGCAAATAACGGCGCTATATCGGAGGCAACACTGCGGGCGAGCCGCCAGTGGCACCCACCGACACCGCGCACACAATTAGTGGAATCCGTATTAGACCCGTTGCGCGCCGCTAACGAGTGCGCCGGGCGCTGAACCGCGGAGGACGTTCGGGCGATGTCCGGTGCGCGAGACGTACTCGCCGAGCGCGGCATCCAGGGCGGCCAGGGCTTGATCGGTCGATTTCATAAGCACCGCGACCACCCCGCCGCACCCGCGTCCGGAGATTTTCGCCCCGTAGATGTCGGCGTCGGCCCCGTGGCGGCGGATGAGGGTGACGAGTAGATCGGTTTCGATGCTTCCCAGCCCGCAGCGTTGTCCGTAGCTCCAATGCGACGCGTACATCAACTCCCCGGCCTCGACGAGGGCGTGACGGTCGGTGCTGCGAATGGCCCGCGACAGATACTCGACGAACTGCCGCGAGCGGGCATGCTCGTAGACGTGGTGCTCGGTGCGCGAACGAATCTTGTACACGCCCGAGGCGTCGATCCGCGTCAAGGGGTCGCCGGTCTCGCCGAATCGGTCCAGGAAGTCCTTCCCCTTCATCTTCGTGGGGATGCGATCGCGAAACCGCTCGACATAGTCGGTGACGGAGAGTCGCGAGAGGCACCCGTCCCACGACCCCTGCTTCACACCCTCGTGGTGGATGATGCGGTCGATCAGGGCCCGACCCATAAAAGCCGCGGTCCGCACCTGCCCGTATTTCTCCAGCGCGCCGGCGAGCGTCACGCCGCAGTCGACGCCGAGCAGGAGCAGGTCATCGGGCAAGCGAATGGAGCCGGCCAGGGCGCACGGCTCACAGCGCACCTGGACCAGGGTGTTCGGCTCGCCCAGCAGGGCGCAGACCGCGTCGGCCATTCCCACCGGGGCGCCGAGCCACTCGTTCTCGACCCGCTGGCAAACCGCAGCGACGGCCAGCGGTTCCAGCGCCCGGTCCAAGGCCGCGGCGCACGCCACCACCGTCGCCGCGGTCACCGCGGCGTTCCGGCCGCTGCCGCTCGCATCCGGCAGGGTTGATCCGACACAGATGGAAAGCCCGCCGGAGAGCAGCGGCAACAGGCCCGCGCGCACGCCCTCCGTCAATCCGCCAAGCGCACACGTTGACACGTCGTGAGGCGCGGAGCCCCCCGAGCCGCGACCCTGCTCCGCGTGGGCCATCCGTCCGTTGGACTCGCACAGGCGCGAGATGGGGATCTCCGTCGCCGCCGCGCCGTTCCCTTCCGGCGTTGTCGTAATCGAAACCTTGTCGTCCGGGCGACGCTGGACGGCGACGCACACATGATCGCCCAGCGTCCGGTTGAGGACCAGAGCGCCCGTGTACTCCGCGAGCCCGCCCATGACGTCGAGCCGACCCGGGGCCACGGCCGCAAAACGCGTCGAGTCGCCCGGAAGATGCTTCACGATTTCCGCGACCGTCTTGGCAACGGCCCCATCGCCGACTTGCGTCGTCGCCGGCCGCGCAGCGCCGGCCGCCGGCGGGGAACGCGGTACCTTCGTTTCGTGTTCGACCTTCATGCGGCCTCACTGGCGAACGCGCGGCTTAGCACACTTCTTGTAAGACCGTCTCGTCCACGAAAATCGGGGCCGAGGTGCCCGCACCCACCGCGATGGCGTCCGACGGGCGCGAATCGACCTCGATGAGCTCTCCATCCCGCCGGAGAATCAGTTTGGCAAAAAACGTGGAGTCCCGCAATTCGTTGATGACGACCTGTTCCAACTGGCAATCCATTCGATCGATCAGCCGCTCGATCAGGTCGTGGGTCAGCGGACGTTGGACCGCGATCCCCTTCATCCGCCGGTCGATGGCATAGGCCTCGTGAATGCCGATCAGGATGGGAAACGCCCGTTCACCCTCGGCTTCCCGAAGGACGATCATCGACATCTTTTCGTCCTCCGAGTCGACAATCACGATGCGGGCAAGACTCATCCTGACCAACATGTCGACCTTCCCCGTTGATTACGCGCTCACCGTATCGGTGCCCGCCGCGATGTCAAGCGGGCGAACACCCTACGCGATTCCACGCGAGTCGTCTCGACTCAGGCGAGCGGGCCCTTCGTGTCCGTCGTCGGCGTCGCCATCGCGCGACGAAGTTCTTCGTATTCAGCCGGATCCATGGCCACGCAATGCTGGTCCGTCGGAAACGCCCCGTCACTCACGTCCTTCGCGAAGGCCCGGAACGCGCCCACCAAAACGTCGTGGAGCTTGGCGTACTGCTTCACGGATCGCGGAGGATGTCCACCACCATATCCGAGCATGTCATGCAAGACCACCACCTGGCCGTCACAATGCGGTCCGGCGACAATGCCGATGACCGGGAGCTCGGTCGATTCGGTGACGATCGCGGCGACCTCGGAGGGCACAGCCTCTAGCAGTAGTGCTATCGCTCCCGCGCCCTCCATCATCTTGGCGTCCTCGATCAAACGCCGTGCGTCGGTGGCGGTCTTTCCCTGGACCTTGTACCCCCCGATGGTTTGGATGGATTGCGGCTTCAGACCAAGGTGCGCCATCACGGGGATCGTCGCCGTTGCCATGGCCTCGACGGTCTTGGCCAATCGCCGATCCACTTCCACCTTGACGCAATCGCAGCCGGCCCTCGCCATGAAAAGACCGGCGTTGCGGATCGCCTCCTCGGGGCAAACTTGATAACTCAGGTAGGGCATATCCCCCACGAGATAGCAGGAGGGCGAGCCGCGGCGGACGGCCTCGGCGAGCGTGACGATGTGGTCCATCGTCATGGGGAGCGTCGTCGCGTGGCCCAGGCAGACCTCGGCATAGGTGTCCCCGACGAGAAGCGAATCGATCCCCGCCTCGTCCATCAGGCGTGCCGTGGCGTAATCGTAGCACGTCAGCATGGAAATCTTCCGGCCCTCGCGCTTACGCGTTCGCAGCGTGCTGATCGTGATTTTGTTTCCTGAAGCCATCGGTGGGCCCTACTCACGAGCTACGGCGTCACGGCCATGTTAGCAACAACGGGTCGCCGACGCCACCGCGACCGGCCCGACGAACCGCGGAACCCAGGTTGCGACGCGCGGCTTGCTGGACGCACGCCAACTCGCCGCTTCGGTGACGATCCTTGGCCAAACTCCTCGGCCTGGACGCAACCCTGTATCGCCAGGGACGACCACGAAGGAACGTCCATGCCATCGCCGGAACAGGAAAGCTGGTGAGAATCGAATCGCGTCCCATTTTCTGGGATCGAGCCATTATCGTGGGGGGAGTGCTACGCTTAGTTGAAATTTAAGACGAACGGCCCCATGAATGATGGTTGTTCGA
>CAYQZH010000035.1:0-15337 GCA_964421865.1 uncultured Phycisphaera sp.
CGGCCCCGCTCACCAGCTTCGCGAACCCGTCCACCATCGCGTCGTTCATTTCCTGCCGTGGCCCCAAGGTGATCGCCACTGACGCCGTCGGGACGTCCGTCGCCCCGCCCAAGCGGCGTTTCGTTTTCGGGTTGATGAGGACCGACGCTTTCTTTACGAACGGCGCCGTGGCGATGATCTTCGCCAACTCGTTGCCCCTCGCGTAGTTCTGGGCGTACTCCCGCTGCTCCGGCGCCTGGAAGGGGTTCTGATCGTTCACCACCGCGGCCATGTCGTACAGGCTTCCTTCCGGCAGGGCATCGGCGGAGTGCAGCAGACGCAGAGCGTTGTGCCGATCGGCGTCGCGGACGAACAACCGCGTACCCACAGTGTTGTAGGGAATCCCGTTTCCCTTCAGGGACGCCTCCGCGGCGTCCAACTCTTGAAATGTGAACTCATGCGTGACCAGCGGGACCAAGTCCGGCGTCGTCGACCACTGCAACAACCAGAGCAACGACGTGGCGATCAGCGCGGCACACAGTCCGATCGCCACGCGCTGCGACACGCTCAGCACGCTCATCCGCGCGCCGATGAAGCTCAACAGTTGTCGAAAACGGTCCATATCAACTCAAAAACGCAGTTCGACCGGCTACACGCGCATCTGCTGGATTTCCTGATACGCGTCGGTCAACTTGTTACGAATCTGCATCAACAGATCGAAGGCGATCCCGGCCTTGTTCACCGCCGCGAGCACCTCCGTGACGTTCTCCGTCTGTCCGGTGAGCAACCGTTGCACCTGCTGATCCGCCTCGGACTGCAGCCGGTTCACCTCGTTGAGACTGTCCAGGAGGACGGACTTAAAGTCCTTGCCGATAGCGGGCGCAGGTCCCGCCGCCGCCGAACCCGGCGACACGGCCGGCGTCACCGGCGCCGCCACGCCGAACTGAATCGGATCCGCCATCGACGAGACGCTCCTTACGCCGCCCTTCACGCGATCAACGTCAGCGTGGTCGCGGCGAGTTTCTTGGCCGCATCCGCCACCGTGACATTGGCCTCATACGCCCGCGCCGCCACCATCGCGTTGACCATCTCCGTGTGGTAATCCACGTTGGAGACGCGCACATAACCCTTTTCCCTGCCCTCCTTGATCGCATCGACGTGACCCGGATCCCACCGCAGCCCGAGCGGCGAGGGATCCTCGACGATCTTGGCCACGTGTACGCCCGGAGCCTTGCCGCCGCGCGACGGATCGCCGGGTGCGAAGAGGGCCACGCGACGGCGATACGGGTTGGGCTTGCCGGATTCGTCCCGCGTCACGTCCTTCATGGCGATGTTGCCCGCGATCACATCGAGGTTGGTCCGCTGAGCGACCAAGGCCGACGTGCTGATATCAAGTGTTGAAAACATCATCATCCCTCACGTTACTGAACGTAGCGCCGCCCCTTGTGGGCAGTGTGCCACTGCCGTATCGGCAGTGGCCGCCACGGCTGACACAGCCGTGGCACACGATTCGTCGCCCACAAGGGGTGACGCTACAGGGTTCCTCGGATCGCCTTGCGTAGCACGGCCATCCTGTCCCGCAACAGCGCGGTCGCCAGTTCATGCGTCAGGCCCGTCTCCGCCAAGTCCGCCATCTCCCGCTCGATGGAGAGGTTCGTCCCGTCGTGGAACAGCACGTTCTCCACCGGCTGCTCCGTCGGCGTCACGCGGAGATTGCCGCCCGCGTCCGTAGTCACCTCCCGGCCGCTCTTGACCAGCAGCGGCTTTTGCGAATCCTCGCCGCGTGTGACCAGTGCCTCGCGCAGGGCCTGTTGAAACGCTTTGGGATCGAGCTGCTTGGCCCGATATCCAGGCGTTTGCAAATTCGCGACGTTCTCGGCGATCATCTTCAACCGCGCCTCGTTGAACACGAGCGTCTTGGTCAGCGCCGGGATCGCCCCGCCGTCGGTCACGTTCGAGAGAAACACAAACTCCTCCGTTCCCCGCTGGAGGGCACACCTCGTGCCATCGTCCACCGCCACGCGTGGCGTCCCTGTTAGACGCGATTTCCCACGACCTCACCCGGCATCGCTTGCGCGATCGGCAGTTCTTGCGCGTCACATCTCGGCGCCGGCGCCGACCAACGTCCGCGCGCGGTCCTGTCCCTCTTCGCGCCACTGTTTCAACTTCATGCCCAATGTTCGTACTCCCATTCCCAACGCCTTGGCCGTTTTGACCCGATGGCCGTTGTGGCGGGAGAGCATCCGCTCGATGAGCTGCCGCTCCATGTCCTCCAGCATTCGACCTTCGCGCAACGCACCAACGCCCGGCTCTCCCGGCGCGCCGGGATTCGAGCGGAGCCACGGCTCGATCAACTCCGCGTCGATCGCCTCGCTGGGACAGAGCGTTGCGGCCCGGCGACAGAGGTTCTCCAACTCCCGCACGTTGCCGGGCCAAGAGTATCCGGCGAGCAGTCCCATCGCCCCCGGCGTCACGCTCCGCGTCGCCGACCCTTCGTGGATCGTCGCTTGTTGGAGGAAGTATTCGATCAACTCCGGGATATCCTCCGCCCGATCGCGGAGCGCCGGCACGGACACAGGAAGAACGTTCAGGCGATAATACAAGTCGGCACGGAACCGCTTCCGCGAGACCCAGTCGTCGAGGTTGCGGTTCGTGGTGGCGATGACACGGACATCGGCCCGCCGCGTCGTGCTGCTGCCCACCCGCTCGAACTCCCCTTCTTGCAGCACGCGCAGCAGCTTCGCCTGCAGCGGTGGGGCCATCTCCGATATCTCATCGAGCAGCAGCGTGCCGCCGTCGGCCAGCTCGAATCGCCCCTTCCGGGTGCGGTCCGCGCCGGTGAACGCCCCACGCTCGTGCCCAAACAGCTCGCTTTCCAGCAAATTCGCCGACAGCGCCGCACAGTTCAGACACAGCATCGGACGATCCGCTCGCGGCGAGGCGTGGTGAATGTAGGACGCGACAAGCTCCTTCCCGGTCCCCGACTCGCCGGTAATCAGCACCGTCGCGTGACTGGCGGCCACTCGATCCAGCTCATGCCGCAGCGCCGCCATCGTCCGGCCCGACCCGACCAAGTTCCGCCGTTTCCGCAGGTCGTCCACCGACGTCCGCAGGGCCTCGTTCTCCTGCCGCAACCGGGCGTGCTCGATCGCTCGTTCGATGAGCACGGCGATGGTGTCGGCCTCGAAAGGCTTTTGCACGTAGTCGAACGCCCCCAGCTTCATCGCCTCCACCGCCGTCGCCACCGTCGCAAACGCGGTCATGACGATGATCGGCGTATCGCATCCGCCCGCGCGAATCTCCCGAATGAACGTCAGGCCGTCCATCCGCGGCATCTTCAGGTCGAGCAGGATCACGTCGAACGCCCCGCCCTTGATCCCCGCCAGCGCCTCGACCGGATCGGCGAAGGTCACCACCGAATGGTCCTCACGGGCCAGCGCCGTCGAGAGCGAATCCCGCAGAATCTCCTTGTCATCCACCACCGCGATGTGAGCCATTGTCTACTCGTCGCCTCCCGTATAAAGACCTGAGTGTGTCCTTCGTTTGTCTGAGCCGCGGGCGCTAGCCCGCGGACACGTGTCACCGGGCTTGCGCCCGGTGCTCTGTTCGTTTTCGCGGCTCAGCGGCAGTGACAGCACGAAACGCGCTCCGCCGCCGACCCGATTCCCGGCCCGCACGCATCCGCCGTGTGCTTCCGCGATGCGATGCACGATCGCCAACCCCAATCCCGTCCCGTGGTCCTTCGTGGTGAAGAACGGGTTGAACACTCGTTGAAGGCAGTCCGGAGCGATCCCCGGCCCGTCGTCCTCCACGACGATGGAGACCAGCCCGTCTAGCTCATCCTCGTCGCCCAGCCGGACCCACACCGTTCCGGCCGCACCGGCGGCATCAAGAGCGTTGAAGAGAAGATTCAGCAGCGCCCGCTCCACTTGCCCCGCGTCGCACCACAGTTCGACTCCCGCCAATCGCCGGTCGACGTCGATGTCCACGTCGAGAGCGCTGGCTTGCGGCGCCGTCTGCAACAGAGCGCTGTCCAAAACGTCCCCCAATCGAACGTGGGCGAACCGGGGTTCCGCGTCACCCGCGAACGAAAGAACGCCGCGGACGATGTTTTCCAGATTCTGCACCCCGGCACTAATCCGCCGAGCGATCTCCCGCTCCGCCGGTCGGTCCACGAGATCACGTTCCAAGAGCGACGAATACAGCCCGATTCCGCCGAGGGGATTGCGGATTTCGTGGGCCACGCCCGCGGCCATCTCACCCAAGGCCGCCAGCCGCTCACGCCGCTGCAACTCGCGGTTCTTCTCGTGCAATTCCTCACGCAGCCGCGCGACCTCGTCCAGCAGCGTTTCATGCGAGCGCTTCAGCCGCTCGGTCACGTCGTTATAGGTTTGCAGGATCGTGACCAGATCCGGCTCGGCCGTCAGCGTCGGTGCACGCACCATCACGAAGCCTCGTCCAGACGGTCCGACCCGACCGCCGCGCCCGCGGGCGACCGATACGCCGAGATCGCCTGCCCCACCGAATGCGTCGCTTGAAGACTCGACGCCACGCTTTGCTTCCGCACGGAAAGCACCCGCGCGTCCTTCTCATCGCTCTCGATTACCGTCCGCAACCGCCGCGTTACCTCGGAAATGAGTCCGTCCGCCTCCTCGCGCTGCGAGGCCGTGAAGCGCTCGCGGAACCTCGACCAGCACCGCCGCACGGGTTCCAGCCGCCTCGCCAAGCGGGTCAGCTCCACCGACAGTCGTTGCCGATCCGCAAGCAGCGAGAGCAGCGGGGCCGTCTCCTCCGCGCGGACGAGTGATCGTTGTCGCGCCGCGAAGGATTCGAGCCGCGCGTACAACGCGGACTGCTCGCGCAGCAAACCCAGAATCTCTTCCGGTCTCTCGCCCGCCGCCTCACTCACCATCGCCGTCAGAACACTCATTAGAAAAGCCCCGACTCGCCCAACCACTCGAAATAGGTCTTCCAACTGTTACGCGTCTCCGGCGACGCCGATTGCTCGAACGCTTCCTGGGGCATGGCGTTGACCAACACCAGCGCCCGGGCGAGCGCCGCCCTGGCCTCTTCCGGCTGACCGAGAAACACGTGACAGTTGATGATCTGAATGTACGCCGCCAGCCCGCTGGGCAGGCCCCTGTAGTTGCCCGCGGCCTCTTCATAGAGTTTGAGGGCGGCGTGGAAGTTCTGCGTCTCGAAATAGCAGTCGGCCTCGTAGAGATACGCGTGCCGAAGGTACATCCGTTCCCCCGGGTCCAGATTCGCCGGGTCCGGCGTCTCGTACTCCGCGACCACTTGGCGGTACAGGTCCCGCGCCGTGGCCAGCCGCTGGGCCGACTCGTTGCGGATTTGCTCGATTTCTCCCTCGAACTGCGCCTTCGAGATTTCCCGTCGCAGGGCAAGTGCGCTCTGGCGATAAGAGTCGGCGAGCAGGAACCTCGCCCGCCTCACTCGAGGATCGTCCGGGTAGCGGTCCAGCGCCTCCTCCAACGTCGCGACGGCCCGCTCGAACTCGCCGCGCCGACTGAGCACGTCGCCGAGCAGGAATAGGGCGTCGGCGAACTCCGGCGCCTCGGGCGTAAAGACTTCCGACTGCTCCAACACGACGCGCAACGTTTTCTCGGCCAGTTCCAGACTGTCCGCGCCCAACCCGAGGTAGCATCGCGCGAGAGGCACCAAAGCCCGCGCCCCGTCCAAGTTTCGCGGGAACCGACGATAGCACTCCTGATAGGCCACAATCGCCGCCCGAAACTGCCTCGCCCCGTGCCGCAATTGCCCCATTCGAAGCCACGCCCGCGGCACCAGCGGATCGTCGGGGCGTTCGCGCACGAACTCCTGATGGAGCTGCACCGCACGGGGCGTGTCGCCCGCCTTGGCATACAGTTCGGCGGCCTGCCAACTGGACTCCGACGCCCGCCGCTCGTTGAGCGTGTTCATCTTCGCCAGTTCGAGATGAGTGGCCGCCGCCTCCGCGAAGAGGCTGCGGGCCTCCGCCAGCGCCGCGTCCGCTGCCGACGCCTCGCGCTCCTCGCGCAGCCTCGATGCTTCGTTCCGGCGCTCCTCGGCCCATAGCGCCGCGGTCTGCGCAAATTGTTGCAAAACGAGCGTAGCGTGCTCGATCTTCTCGCGATCGACCAAGCCGACCGCGAGTCTCGCGTACTTCACGGCCGGCTCGAGATGCCCGCTTTGCCGCTGGGTTTCGGCCATAACCCCCAACGACGCCGCCAACGCCGCACGATTTACCAGCCGGTCGGCCTCGATCGTGCGTAATTCCTCGAGCGCCAGGTCATAAGCGGCGATCGCCTCCTCGTGTCGCTCCAACAACGACAGCGCCTCGGCCATCCCCACCCGACTCGCCGTCGCGTAACGGCCGCGCGGGTGGTTGCGGAGAACGTCCTCAAAGAACGACAACGCTTCGAGGGGACGTTGCGGACCGCCGTCGCTCATCACCACGCGGCCGAGCAGCCACCCGGTCATGGCGTTGACGTCATCCGTCCGCTCGACCTGGTTGCGGATCGTACGCAACCCCGCCTCGGCCTCGTCGTACCGCCCCGTCTTGTATAACCACCAGACGCCGAGAAACTCGAACCGGCGCTTGAGGTCCGAGTCGCGAAAATGATCTTCGTTCTCGGTGAACAGCGTCGCCGCCTCCGCGAGCCGACCCTGTTCTTCGAGAAGTCCGAGCTGCTCCTCGATTGCCCACAGCCGAAGGTCGAGACGATCGTCGCCGACGTCGCGGAGCACGCCGCCCACCAATTCCTGAAGCTCTTGCGGCGATGCGCCCAGTCGGTCCCGTTTCAGGGCGATCATGTGACGCTGCAGCTCGAGGGCTTCCGGCGTGCCCGCTTGCAGGGCGCGGTTGTAATACTCGATCGCGCTGGAGAACTGCCCCTTCCACTCCAGCGCGCGACCCATGTGCTCCAAGTCCGCGGCCGTCAGCGTCTCGCCGCCTTCGACCGCCGCGCGGTAGTGCTCGGCCACCGTTCGACCGACGGAGGCCGATTCGCTGTTCTTCCGCGCCGCTTGGGCGAACGCGGCCCGAGCACAGCGTAAGTGGATCAGTGCGCATTGCGCGCCTTGATAATCCTTGCGGAGCAGCAGGACCTCACCGAGCTGCAACGCGGTGTCGCTCAGTCCGCCGGAGAGCAGCACGTCCAGCTGTTCGACGGCTTGGGAAAGGGGAATGCGCTTGGGGGTGGGACGGGCGACGTACAGCGACCCGCCGAGCATCACCAGGCCGAGGAAGAACAGCGGAAGCTGCCACTTCCCGGCTGCACGCTCTTTCAACGACGACCACTGTGCCACGGCGCCCATCCTGAGCTACGCGATTCGCGATCCGCGTCCTCCTGACGCGGTACGGGTGAATGTCGGCAGATTCTGCGGTTTGTCTTCACCGTATCGGGATGTCCCCTCCGCACCGCCTTACAACGTTGAAAGCACGATTCGCCCTCCGCTGCCTCCCAGCGATAACCTACGCTGAATACGAAGCTTGCAACCGGAACGCGCTTCGCCGCCCGGCGCGATGGGGCGGTGAAAGATTTGCTGGTTTCGGCGCGAAGTGTGGTGGATATCACAACGATCGGCGCGCAAAAGACCGGCGGCGGAGCGCACCCCATGCACTCCGCCGCCGGACGATCGACGAACCTACGGCTTACGCCGGCGCGACTAGAAGTTCACGCTGCAGTCCAGGTTCGACGCAATCATCTTCGCCTTGGTGATGGTGATGAAGGGGTTCTCGCTGAGCTTGGTCACGAACAACGGCTCGGTGCCGATGATGTTGACCAGCGGCGAGCGGCCGGCGGCGACGCCGTCTTCGGGAACGCGAAGCAGGTGGCCGCTCCAGTTGCAAATATAGCAACCCGGCTCCTGAATGCAGTCGAACGGAACGGTCGTGCCGACCGCGCCCTGGGAGCCGTTCGAATACGTGTTGCCGCACGGATGTGTTGCAGTCGTCATGGGGGAAGTCTCCTTCGTTAAGTTATCGGGTCTAGAACCGTCGAAAAACGGGTACGGTACGGACCATCGGCGCCAACGGTCCGCGTCAGGCATACACCCAACCTAACCGGTACTCCAAGCCTATCGGTTGACCCATCGCACACCTGAAGTTACCGGTTGAGAATTTCCTCGACCGCCGTTGAGGCTCGGTTCTTGCGATCTCCGGACGGGACGAGCCGGCGGTCGTCCGTCCGCACGCAATGGGGGCCGGCAGACCCTCGTGCCGGCTGGATCAACCCTTGGGGAGCAGGGCAGGCGGATCGGGAGCTACCGGGCGTCGCCGATGAGGTAGATGCGGTTTTTCCCGGCGCGCTTGGCGGCGAGGAGGGCCTCGTCCGCACGCTGGAGCAAGGCCTCCGGCGTGGTAGCGTCCCAGGGGTAGGTCGCCAGGCCGCCGCTGAGGGTGAGCCGGCCCTCGGCCTCCGGGCCGAGGCGGGAGAAGCGCTGGGTGCGAAGGGCCTCCTTGACGCGGTCGAGGACGGAGAGGGCACACTGGGGATGTTTAGAGCCGGCCGTTCGCGGGCCTTCGGGATCCCAAAACACCACCGCGAACTCGTCGCCGCCGTAGCGGGTGACGATGTCCTGCGTGCGGCAGTGCTTGCGGAACAACTCGCCGGTCACGCGGATGATCTCATCCCCCGCGTCGTGCCCGAAGCGGTCGTTATAGCTCTTGAAGTCATCGAGGTCGAAGAACAGCGCGGTCACGGGGAACTGCTCGGCCTGGGCGCGGGCGAGAATGGTTTTCAGTTCTTCACGGAGGAAGCGTCGATTGGGTAGGCCGCTGCATTCATCGGTGACGGCGAGCCGCCGCCATTGGCGCTGCTTCGACGCGGCGGCGAGGATGTGGCTCACCACTGCGGAATAGTGCGTCAGCCTCTGGGCATCGTCCAAAGTGTAGGGGCGACCGACTCGCTCGGCGACGGCCAACTGCCCGATGACGCCGGTTTCCGTGGTCAGCGGGGCGCTGAGCACGGGCCGGGTCACGGCTTCGCCGCACGTCGCGGCCGCGCCCTCCACGACTACCGTCGCGCCGCGGGCGTCCAGGGCGGTGCGGATCAAGGCCGCCAGCTTTTCGAGAAGGACCATCGGCTTGGCGTTCAACCCGGCCAGCGCGGCGCTGAGCAGGGTCAGTTCCTCCATCGAGGCGGCGGGCGCAGGCCGCGGCGATGGGGCGGAACGCAGACGAACGTACCCGACGGCGGCGTCGATCTCCTCGCCCTGCAACGGGAAGAGGATGTAGTCGTCGGCGCCGCTTTTCACGGCCCGTCGGGCGATCGGCTCGGCATCGGGCGAGCAGCATAGGATCACTTTGGTCCCCGCCCCGGCGGCTTCGCGCAGCCCGGCGACGGCATGGTCCAATGGAGCGGCGGAAGCGTCCACGCGAGCCAGCACGGCCCGCACCGGCTTGCGGGTCAGCTCGGCGATCCCGGACAGATAGGTGTCGCAGCAGGCCACCTCCCAACCGGGATAACGCGCACGGAGGTCCTCGATCCAACGCCGTGGCTGGTCGGAGCTTGGTGCAACCAGCAAGAGCCGTTCGGGTTCGAGCGGATCGGCGGCCACGGCAACCTCTGCGTTCACGGGACACCCCGCGTCGACTCATCGTCGTAGGGCCGGCGAGCCTCCGATTCGTCCGGGGCGATCGCGGCGATGTCGTCACTCATCAGCGCCCGCAGCTCCTCCTCGGTCAAAAGCGGCTCGAACGACACCGATCGGGGCGAGGGTCGATCGAGGGAAGGCGACGGTTCCGGGGCGGGTTCGCGAGCGTTCGGCGCGACGCGCGCCGGTCGGTCGCCGTAGCGCAGCCACGGCACGCGAGCCGGTTTCCGCGGGTCCTCCTCGTCGGCGCGAATCGGTTCGCGCGGAGTCGGGGGGCTCGCGGGCGGCCTAGGCGTTTCATCACCATCCTCGTACGGGTGCGGGGGAACTTGCCCCATCGCGGCGGCGGGCGGACCGCCCGCCAGTTCCGCAAGGAGGTCCGCTGTGGCCGGGCCTTTGGCGCCGAGTTCGATCGCCTTGGCGATCCGTGCCTCTGCGCGGCCGCTGCCATAGACATAGACGCTCACGTCTTTGCGCATTCGCGTAACGATGGGGAAGAACTCGAACTCCGGCGTCGTGAGGCCGTCGAGGCACACAATCACCGCTCGCGGGGCGTTCGACGGCGGGCGAAGGATGCGCGCCAGACCGCGGTACACGTCCCCGCACCCCTCCACCTCGACGGGCAACGACGCCAGGAACTCATCGATCGACGAGTGATACGACCCCGACTCCGGCGACGTAGGCGGATCTGGACGGATGTGCAAAACAGGATGCCGTAGGCTGTTCGATGCGTCGGCCACGACTCGGCTCACTCACGCACCGCAAAACGCGCATGCGCAAAACTCCCCCTTCTTTCGAGTGTAGCGGCGTTTCATGCGAGGGTCAACGCATTTCGGAAGGGCGCGGCGCGGCGTGATCGAAGCCCGGCAGCCCTTTGAAAGACCCACTCATCGTGCGGGGCCGGCTTTCTCCCGGCGCGCCGGGAGTCTTTTCGCTTCGTCCACGGGGATTGACCGGCTAGAAAGTCGGTCCCACAAGCTCGGTAGGGCATTTCAGGCCTTGAAGAGGGGACTGCGGCCCGTAGAATAACGGACGGTCGTCCCGGCTCGGAACTGTGGCAGCGGGTCGCAGAGCCGGCGGAGCGAACGGACACCCGCCGGCAGCGGCGCCGGGTTCAATGGGTTATAGGCGCAAGCCGGCCGCGTTGGTTTTCAAGGTTGATCCCCCAGGAACCGCACGCTTTGTCGGACCCCTCCGTCAGCCCCGCGGCGGCTTTGGCGGCGGCGAGAGGCGGCATCGCGCTTACCAGGGGCGGCATCATCGGTTAAGAGATAGGATATGAGACGATCGATCTGCGGCGACGCCGTCCGCGAAGACGAACGGATCCCGGCATGACCTCTTCGATGCTCGCGTCGGTCCCCGACGGGACCGGCTACATCAACTTTGTGAAGGTGGGCGTCGTCCTGCTGCTGCTGTTGGGGTGGGCGGCGGCGGCCCAGTGGATGGACCGCGACACCGACGTGGTCAAGACCAAACGGGAGCAATGGAACCTGATCGTCCTCGCCGGAGCGATGGTCGCCTACTTTGTGTTGTTCATTCCGCCCTGGTCGGGCGGTCTGTTCGTGCTCGGGCTGACGTTCTGGCTGCTGATTGCCGGAGGATCGATGCTCGCGTATGTGGTCCATCGGAACGGCCGGGTGGTGCCCGACGCGCGGATTCTGACCCTGGGGCACGCCAAGCGGCTGGTGTTGCGCGGAAAAGAGGGGAAGCAGAGTCGCTCGGAGAAGGGGCTCCGCGTCCGCATCAGCGATCACAGCGGGAAGTTCGCCGAGTCGCCCCGGGAACCCGAGGAGGCGCGGGCCTTCCACGCCGTTCAGGAGTTCCTCCACGACATGCTCTGGCGGCGCGCCGCGGACGTGGAAATGGTGGCGGGCAAGGAGAAGTACCGCCTGGTCTATCGCATCGACGGGGTGGCCGTCGAGCGCCCGGAAGGCATTCCGCCGGACGACGGCGAACGAATGTTCCGGTATTTCAAGAAGTTGGCGGGCCTGAACGTCGAGGAGATTCGCCGGCCGCAGAGCGGACGGATTCAGGCGGCGCTGCTCAGCCATGACGGCGATCCTCCGTATGCGGAAGTACGCACCTCGGGCACCACGGCCGGCGAGCGGTTGAGTTTGCATATTCAATCCGGTCCCGTGCTGATGCGGTTTCCAGATTTGGGGATGGCCCCCGCGCGTTTGGAGCAAGTGAAGCAGTTTTTGGGAAAACCGCACGGGCTGTTTCTCACCAGTGCACCGCCGCGCCACGGCATGACCACGACGCAGTACGCCGTCCTTCGCAGTCACGACGCCTACATGAACAACATCCACGCCCTGGAGCGGCGCAAGTTGGTCGACTTGGACAACATCACTCAACAGGTCTACGAGGGCAACAACGCGGACGTCAATTACGCCCGCATGTTGCAGTCCGTGCTGCGCCGCGAGCCGGACATTGTCCTCGTGGGGGAATGCGAGGACCGGGAGACGGCGAAGATCGCCTCTCGGGCCGCGGCGGACAATCGGAAGATTTATCTGGGGATCCAGGCCAAGGACACCTTCGACGCCCTCGGCAAGTACCTCACCCTGGTGGAGGACAACGCCCTGGCGGCCAAAGCGGTGCTGGGACTGACCAATCAGCGACTCACCCGCGTGCTCTGCAAAGACTGCCGGGAGGCGTTCCAGCCCGACGCCGTGACGCTGAAGAAACTGAATCTGCCCGCCGACAAGATCGAGCGCTTCTACCGCCCGCCCACGGAGCCGAAATTGAACAAGCGGGGAAAGGAAATCGTCTGCCCGACCTGCCAGGGCACGGGGTATGTCGGACGTACGGGGGTGTTCGAAGTCCTGGTGGTTGATCCCGCCGTGGCGAAATTGATTGCCGAGGGCGCGACCCTCGACAAGATCAAGGCGCAGTGTCGCAAGAACAAAATGTATTACCTCCAGGAAGAGGCCTTGCTGAAAGTCATTGACGGGACCACGAGCATGAACGAGGTCCTGCGCTGTCTGGGTGGTCAAGAGAAATAGGCCGGGGGGTTCGAGCCATGCTCTTTTCACTCGTGTTTTTCATTCTTCTCCTGGTCATCGCCTACAGTCAGGCGACTCAGGGATTATTTAGTGCGCTGATTATGACGGTGCTGACCGTCTGCTGTGCCGCCGCCGCAGTGACGACGCATGACTGGATCGCCGCCAATGCTCTTGCGCCGTACTGGAGCCCGGACTTTGCCCATCCCCTGGCCTTAGGTTTGACCTTCGGACTGTTGCTACTGATTCTGCGTCTGGCATTCGACCGACTCATCCGGCGCTCGTGCCTTTTGCCCGCATGGGTGGATCGGCTCGGCGGAGGCGTCTGCGGGCTGATTACCGCCGAGATCATGGTTGGGGTCATGGCCGTGTGCGTGCAGATGATCCCCTTCGGGGGATCGATCCTCGGATATTCGCGAGTGACTCCGATCTCCCGTAACCGCCCCGGCGTCGCGGATCAGGCCAAGCCGAAGGGCGACGCCGTGGACGACGAGCTATTCTTTTCGCCGGATCGCTTCGCCATGGGCGCGGCCTCGTTGCTTTCGGGGGGTATTTTCAGCGGGCCGCGGAGTTTCTACCGCGACAATCCGGATGTCGTCCAAGCGGTGGGCTGGGTCGATGCCGTCCCCGCAACGGTCTCGCGGTATGCAAAACCCAACTCCATCTCCATTGTCGGCACTGACCCGGTGAAGTTTCTCTACGTGATGACGCCGGGCAATGAGAAGGACAAAAAGCCCGCCACGTATGAACCGATGAGTGAGCCGATGAGCGGCATGGAGCGACGCATGGTCCGCGTTCAACTCACCAACGCGGCCAAAGACGAGCGCAAGACGCACACCTTCACTCTGCGGCAGTTTCGCATCGTCGGCCGGATGCCGAACAGTGACGTGTACAGACAGTTCATTCCCGTTGCAGTCCAGCAGGAAGACGCGAGGGAAGCTACGAACCGTCATATTCGGTTGGTCAAGGATCGCGGCGTCGACTGGCCGGTCATCGACGAGCCCTTCGTTCCACGCGCCGACGATGACCAAGTGGAAATGGTGTTTGAGCTTCCCAAGGGATTCGAGCCGAGCTATTTGGAATACAAACGAGGGGCTCGCGTTGCGCTCTCCTTCGATGCCGCAGGGCCGGGACGTGAGACGCCGGGATCTTCCAAACGTACTGAAGCGGGTCCGACCGGGGCGCGGAAAGAGGAGAAACGAGCCGCGACGGAGACGCCCGCGGCCGGGGCGCCGCCCGCTCCGCCAACGACGCCGAGTTCCGGGTCGGCGGGCGGTGTTCCGGATTCCGGTCGCGGCGGGAACATTCGCCGCATGACGACCCAGGCCGGAAAATCCTTCTTCGGCGATCAGATGCCCGTGGAAATGAAGTCCTATCGGCGTCTGAAGGACGCGGAGATTTCGCGTAGCGCTCTGGTGGACGGCCATTTGGTCGGCGAGGTGGACCAGCAAGCGTCCGGAACGGATGTCCCCGTGACGAAATTCGCCGTGCCCGATGATAAGCGACTGCTGCAACTCAACACCGGGTTTCTTCAGGCCCGAAGCGGCTTGGGGCGGGCGGTCAGTTTCGCCGTGGGCACCGCACAGAATTACCTTGTCATGGCTGAGGGGGGCAATCCCTATCCAGTCGTCGGGAAGTACGCGATCGCGTCGGTGAACGGAACGCGGATGATCGAAGTGCAGTACTTCAGCAACCAGGCCGGTTCCATCGGCGGCCTCGGCAAGTTTGACAAGATCAAGGACGCCGACTTGAAGGACGACTATCAGCTCGTGCTGCTGTTCCTGGTTGATCCCGGGGTGCGGATCATTTCGTTCAGCACCGGCGGCGACGCCACGCGAGCGGACGACCTGAAGAGCGAGAACCTCGTCGCACCGCGTTAACAGGCCGTTAAGGAAGTATGGGGGACCGACTTTCCGGTCGGCGTTTGCAACCCCACCCTCCGGCAGGTATACACACGAGGTAGGAGCGGGCGCATGAAGATCATCCGTCAACCCAGCGTCTACCTCGTCGGGCGGCAAACGCTGGACGACAGGGAGATCGCGCGGTTTCTTTCCGATCACAACGTCGGCGACTGGAGCACGGACGCGACGAACGCGGCGCAGGCGTTGCCCGAGGTCGCGGGGCGGCTGTGCTACATGAGCTTCGCCAAGCCGCGCCCCGGCGGGAACGAAATGTACCTGGGCCACATCAAGGAGGTCGGTCATGGCAGCGTCCTCGAACACACCGTGTGGAACTTCATCATCACCGGCGTCTCCCGCTCGTTCACCCATGAGTTGGTCCGCCACCGGGCCGGGTTCGGATACTCGCAGCTTTCGCAGCGCTACGTGGACGAGTCCGTCGCCGACTTCGTGGAGCCGGATTGCATCGCCGACGATCCGGAGCTGCACGAGGTCTGGCGATCAGCGGTGGAGTCGGCCCAGGAGGCCTACATCAAATTAGTCGAGGGATTGCAGGCCAAGTTCGCCTCGATCGAGGACAAGACGCTGCGGCGGAAGATGGCCCGACAGGCCGCGCGATCCGTGTTGCCCAACGCCACGGAGACCAAGATCTTCGTGACCGCCAACGCGCGGGCGTGGCGACATTTCATCGAGCTTCGGTGCAACGAGCACGCCGAGACCGAAATCCGCATGGTGGCGGCGAAAGTCCTGGAAATCCTTCAACGCGAGGCGCCGAACCTCTTCGGGGATTATGAGTTCATCGCCCTTCCCGACGGCACCCGCGCGGCGCGAACGCGGTTCCATAAAGTGTAAGCGCAATGACAC
>CAYQZH010000035.1:15437-20815 GCA_964421865.1 uncultured Phycisphaera sp.
GACGCATGTTGGGTATCAAGAAAGAGTTGGAGCCGCCGCACAGCGGCGATGGTTGGATCGGTCCTGCTCCGTGGATTCAGACGTCGCTCCCAGGTCCCAACGCCAAGGCGTTGATGGAACGCGACGAGCGATACAGTTCGCCATCGTACACGCGGGACGTTCCGTTGGTCGTCCGCCGGGGGATGGGGTCGGTCATCGAGGACGTGGACGGCAATCGGTTCCTCGACTTCGCCGCGGGGATCGCGGTGTGCTCGACGGGCCATTGTCACCCCAAGGTCGTCGCCGCCATCGAGCACCAGGCCAGGAACCTCATCCACGTCTGCGGCAGCGACTTCTACTACCCGCCAATGGTCGAGTTGATGGAGAAGCTCGTCGCCATCGCCCCGGGCAAAGTGCCCAAGCGCGTCCTGCTAACCAACAGCGGCGCCGAGGCCGTCGAGGCCGCCTTCAAGGTCGCCCGTCATCACACCAACCGCAAATGGGTCATCGCGTTTCACGGCGCGTTTCATGGCCGAACGATGGGCGCGCTCTCCCTCACCAGTTCCAAGGCCCGACAGAAGGAACGCTTCGGGCCGCTCGTCCCCATGGTCGCGCATGTGCCCTACGGAGATGTGGAAAGAATCGAGAATGAACTGTTCAAACGGCAGATGTCGCCCAATGAGGTCGCGGCGATTTTCGTCGAGCCGATCCAAGGCGAAGGGGGCTATATCCTGCCTCCGCCTACTTTTCTCGCCGATCTGCGCGCCCTGTGCGACAAATATGAAATCCTCCTGGTCTGTGATGAAATCCAGTCCGGAACGGGGCGAACGGGGAAATGGTTCGCCTTCGAACATTTTGGAATCATTCCAGACCTGATTTTGATGGCCAAGGGGCTCGCCAGTGGTATGCCTTTAGGCGCAGTGATCGCAAAGGCGGACATCATGAATTGGCCGCCGGGCGCGCAGGGGAGCACCTTCGGGGGCAACCCCGTCTGTTGCGCAGCGGCCATCGCGACGTTGGAACTCATTGAAAACGGATATATGGCCAATGCCGCCGAACTGGGAAAGACCGTTCGGGCCGAACTGAGCGAAATCGCCGAGCGGCACAAGTTCCTCACCGGCGCTCGCGGATTGGGACTGATGTGCGCGATCGACGTGGTTAACCGAAAGACCGCTAAGCCCGATCCGAAGTTGCGCGAGAAGCTGCTCCGCACCTGCTTCGAACGGGGACTCGTGCTGTTGCCCTGCGGGGAGAATGGCATACGTTTCTGCCCGCCGCTGTGCATCAACGAAACCCAACTCGACGTCGGACTGAAACTCTTCGACGAAAGTGCGGCCATGGTGGGCTGAAACGATTGTCGATTGACGATTTTCGATTGCCGATTGGCAATCGGCGTTCGCCGGGGTCGTTCTGGTACAGCCCGTTGAAAAACCCATTCCGCTTGTGGGACTGACTTTCCAGTCGGTCTTCTCGTTCCGTCAGCGGCATTGGACCGACTGGAAAGTCGGTCCCCCATACTTCTTCAACGGACTGCTAACGCCGATTGTTGGCGGCGACCGGGCGGCGGAGCTTGATCTTCATGTCCCGCCGGGTGCTCTTGACGCCTTCGAGGACCTTGATCGCTTTCTTAATATCCGGCACCTTCAGCACGACGACGGTCTTGCCGCCCGCGGCGCCGCCGGTGCAGTACATGTAGCTGATGTTGATATGGGCGTCGGCCAACCGCTCGCACAGGTCCGCCGCCGCGCCGGGACGGTTCGGAAGCGTCACCGCAAGAACGTCCGTCTCCGCCATCCGAATATTCAGTTTGGCGAGGACCGGTCTTGCCGCGACGGGATCGTCCACGACCATCCGCAGAACGCCGTGCTCCATCGAGTCCATCATCGCAATGTTGGTGATGTTGACCTTGGCCTTGGCCAGTTCACGAAAAATCTGCGTCAGCACGCCGGGCTTATTGACCAAAAAAATGGAGAACTGCACGAACCTTTCCATCGGGACCTCCTATGTTCTGTGACGCTGATCGGCGCGATCTCGCCCGTCGAAACCGAGGGGCGGAGCGCCGGCTCGTTACCTTCAACCGGACGGCCCGGACCGAGGGCCGCCCGACGAACGAGCAGTATAGTGGCTGATCGACGACTTGCCACCCGGCGACTCCGGTTGGCGGCGTAAGGGAATCCCGCGAAGAGCGTCAGGCCTCCGTCCCCACCCGCGCGGCCGGGCGACATCGTCCGATCCGCAGACAAGCGAGTCCCCAGCCGGTCAGCGACATCGCGCCGGCGATCGATCCGCCGCAGAGGCCGCCGGTGGCGCGAGGACCCGTGTTACGGGTGTCGGGGCTGTCGGGGTCGGCGTTGTCGCCGATCCTGTCGCCGTCCGAATCGCGCGATTCCGTCGGGTCGAGGGGGAAGGCGTCCTGGGCGTCGGGCACGCCGTCGTTATCGTTATCGGTGTCGGCGTTGTTGCCGATCCCGTCGCCGTCCGTGTCCGCGGACTCGGCCGGATCCAAAGGATACTCGTCCTTCGCATCCGGCACGCCGTCGCCGTCGTCATCGGTATCCGCGTTGTCGCCGACGCCGTCCGAATCCGTGTCCACGGTCTCGTTGGGGTTAAGCGGGAAGGCGTCCGCGGCGTCGGGCACTCCGTCGCGATCGCTGTCCGGGCCGGTGGCGCCCTCGACGGTCAGTCGAAGCGTGCCGCCGGTGATGTTACGGCTGGTCAAGTTGAAGTCCATGGGTTGGCCGAACCCGGCCCGGAACGACACGCCGCCCGTCGCGTCGGCGCCGGGATTGCGGACGTCCAAGCTGCCGGAGCTGTTGACCGTCGCCTCGACCGTCGCGACCCGTAACGTCGTCGTGTCCAGGTCGATGATCGAGTTGCCGACGCGGCTGTCGGAGAGATACACCAGCCGCGGCTGGGGCAGCACGACGAACGATGAATAGGAGCTTGGATCGACCCCGGGCGGCAGCTCCCACTGGAAGGTGCTCAACGCGATCGTCGAGGTGGTCGCCCGAAAGTCGAATTGGATCGAGCGCAGGTCCAACAGCGGGTTGTCCTCGTCGTCCACGGAGAGCGAAATGTCCACGAACACCTTCGTTCCCGCGGGCACCGGGTCCGCGATGGCGTTCCCATCGGCATCCGCCGCCGCGAGGGTGATGATGATGTTGCCCGGCGCCGGCGTCGCCGCTGCGAAGAACAGCAATCCGGCGACACGGAGCGGACCCCGCCGCCGACCCATTCGACCATCGATCCGCCGCAGGCGGAACAATCGACATTCCATACCGACGCCCATCACGCGGTCACACGTTCCTCAACCGTTGTACCTTGTCGGCAACAAGTCTCGCAGTGCGGTCACCATTCGCTCCGCGATTTCAATCGCTTCCCCAGCCTGCTGTGGAGTCCAGGAGACGAGGGCTTCATAATCTGCCTTCTGACGCACTTTCATCAGGTTGTCGTAGGCATCGCCGAGTTCTTTGGGCAAGCGTCCCTCGTGAATGAGGTACTTGTGAATCGCACTGCGGACGCCCGCGTGCTTGACGAAGTGGCGCCCCTCCGTGATCAGAACGGCGGTGGCCGCGTAGAAACAGGCATAATACGCGCGGTTCAGGGAGGACGCGGGACTGAGTTCACGCTCACGTTTTGCCGTGCGCAACGCGTCATCGGCTTTTTCCATCCACAGCCGGGCCGCTTCTCGCTTCGCCTCTTCCCTGGTCATGCCACCACTCCATCACGCTCGACTTCGGTGCGGAGCGGCAGGACCTGGTAGACTCCGTGATACCACTCGTCCTCGGCGATTTCCACGGTACCGAAGAACACGTCGTACTCGACCTGAACTGGGGATAACAAAGGGACTACCTGCTTCTCTTCGTCCCAACTCAGAGGGCGGGTCGTGAGGAGCAGAAGGTCGATGTCTGAATCGCCGTGGGCGTCGCCGCGGGCCTTGGAGCCGAACAGAAGGATTTGCGCGACGGGGAGCTTATCGCGCAACACGGCCGCGGCGGCCTCGATCGCCGCTCGTTCGTTGGGCTCGAGACGGATTTGATCCAACGTTCTCATGTGACCCCATCACCGGCACCGGCAGGGCGGCAACCCAATTCATCATGCCGGATTGTAGGTTGGCGCCGGGTTCTCCCAAAGAGCACGCCGTCGCGCGGGCGTGGGATTCAAAGGTTCTTCAGCCGCTGTTCCTTGTCGTACATCTGCAACGCCCCGATCAACTCGTCAAGGTCGCCCTGCATGACCCGTTCGAGGGAGTACAGGTCCAGGTTGATGCGATGATCGGTCAGACGGTTCTGAGGGAAGTTGTAGGTGCGAATGCGTTGCGATCGGTCGCCGCTGCCGATCATCGACTTGCGGGCGCTGTCGCGTTGGGCGTTGCTCGTTTGCTGTTGGGCGTCGTAGAGCCGGGTCAACATGATACGCCGGGCCTTGGCACGGTTCTTATGCTGGCTCTTCTCGTCGCGCATCGAGACGGTGATGCCGGTGACCTTGTGCACCAGGCGGATCGCCGATGACACCTTGTTGACATTCTGCCCGCCGGGTCCGCCGGCGCGGGAGACGAACTCCTCCACATCCTGGTCCCAGTTGACCTCGATGTTGATCTCCTCCGGTTCGGGCAAGACGGCCACGGTGGCGGCGGACGTATGGATACGCCCCTGGGCTTCCGTCTGCGGCACACGTTGCACGCGGTGCCCGCCGCCCTCGTAGCCCAGCAGCCGGTACACCTCCGGGCCTTTGATATTGAGCGTAACGTCCTTCAGGCCGCCCAGCTCCGATCCGCTCTGATCGAGCACCTCGATGGACAAACGCTTCTTCTCGCAGAATCGCAAGTACATTTCGTACAGATCGCGGACGAACAAGGCCGCCTCGTCGCCGCCGGTCCCGGCGCGGATTTCCAGGATGATCGAGTTGATGGCCGAGTCGTCGTCGCTGACCATCGCCGACTTCAACTCTTCGAGCATCGCGTCGTGCTTCTTTTGCAAAGCGTCGAGTTCGGACTCCGCAAGGTCGCGCAGATCGCGATCCTGGCTGCGGTCGTCGATGATGGCCTTGGTTTGCTCGAGTTCGCTCCGCACCTTGCGAAACTTCCGGTACGGATCGACCAGGCGGCGCATGCGGCCCAGCTCTTTGGTGATGACGATGGTCTTGGCCGGATTGGAGGCGACGACGGGATCGCCAAGCTCCTCGTGGAGCGTGTCGAACCGATCGCTCAACCCTTGCAGCTTGGCGATCAGCCGATCGTCGACCTCTTGTTGGACTTCTTGCATCGCGTTCTGCTTGTTCTTGAGCCGCGGGTTTCAACCCTGAGCCTTATACACAATTCCACGACCAGAGGGCCGTAGGCCCGACTGAAAATAGCCCAGCGTTTCAACGCTGGGAATAGGGTTCGTTTTCGTTGACCT
>CAYQZH010000036.1:0-20670 GCA_964421865.1 uncultured Phycisphaera sp.
CCGGAGGCCTGTTCTAACATAGCCGGTGGCAAGCGAAGCGCCGCCACCGGTTAGCAGTCACCGCGAGAAAAGTCGACCCTGTAAGGGTCGTCTGGGCCCGCCTGAAGCGACGTCCAAGACGAGCCTTTCAGGCTCGAATGGGAAATTGGATCGCCCGCGAACCGTGGGCGTCGCTTCGCTATGCCCACGGCTATTTTAGACCGGCCTTTCAGGCCGGGCGGTTGTTTGGAGGGTGTTCACCCACGAACTTGACGCCGACCCGGCGGCTGCAGCGAATCCCACTTCTGAAATCTCAAATCCTCAACTTGGCAATTGGCAATCGAGTAAATGCAAGGTGCATCTTAATGAGCTCCCAGGATTTATCCGCGAAGCCACTCGGCGGCGTCTTTCGCAAAATAGGTGATGATGAGATCGGCCCCAGCCCGTTTGATGGAGGTGAGTGATTCGAGGACCACGTCCCGTTCGTTGAGCCAACCGTTCGCTACGGCGGCTTTGATCATGCTGTATTCACCGCTTACCTGATACGCGGCCAACGGCATCTGCGGGAAGGCCTCGCGCACCCGGTGCACCACGTCGAGGTAGGGCAGGGCCGGCTTGACCATGATGATGTCGGCCCCTTCGTCGATGTCGAGCTGCGCTTCCGCGAGCGCCTCGCGGACGTTGCCGGGGTCCATCTGATAGCTCCGCCGATCGCCGAAGGCGGGTTTGGAGTCCGCGGCCTCACGGAAGGGACCGTAGAACGACGAGGCGTATTTGACGGCGTAGGACATGATCCCCGTATCCGACAGTCCCGCCTCATCCAAACCCCGCCGGATGGCCGAGACCATCCCGTCCATCATTCCGCTCGGAGCGACGAAGTCCGCCCCCGCCCGCGCGTGGGCGACGGACATCTTCGCAAGCGCCTCCAGCGTTTCATCGTTGTCGATCGACCCCTCGCGCACGATCCCGCAGTGGCCGTGGTCAGTGTACTCGCACAGACACACGTCGGTCATCACCACCAGCCGGTCGGTGAGTTCCTTGATCCGCGTGGCGGCCTGTGACACGATGTTGTCATCACCGCAGCCCGTCGAGCCGGTCGCATCCTTCTTCGCCGGCAACCCGAACAACAGCACCGACCGAAGTCCCAGCGAGAGAATGCTCTCAATTTCCCGATCGAGGTCGCCAAGCCGCAGGCGAGAGATGCCCGGCATGGACGACACCGGCCCGGCCAGGTCGCCGCGCTCCACGACGAAAAGCGGATAGATGAAGTCGTCCGGCGTGAGACGCGTCTCGCGCCGCAGCGCCCGAATCGCAGGCGTTCGGCGGAGCCGCCGCATCCGGCGCATGGGGAATCCGCTCATGGCGTCGCTCCCACTTCCGCGAAGTGCCGCTCCAACGCCGCTACCAGGCCATCGCCGGTATGCTCCTCGGGAACGACCTCGACCTTCAAGCCCATCTCCCGAGCCGCCGCCGCCGTCGTCGGACCGATGCACGCGATCGTCGCGTCCCGTGCCTCCAACCCCAAAGCCGCGAACCGCCGCACCGCCGAGGGACTGCAAAAAACGACGGCATCCACTCCCTCACGGATCAGGTTGCAGGTCGCCCTCCGCGGCGTCGCATCCACCGTGGAGTAGACCACGACCTCATCGACGACCGCCCCACCGTGCCGCAGAACTTCCGGAATCGTCGCTCGGGCGAGGTCGCCGCACGCGAAAAGCACCCGACCCCGCAACAGGCTGCTCGACTCGCACAAGGCACGCGCCAGGGCATCGCCCGTATACGCCGGAGGCACCAGGTCGGGTCGAATGCCCTGGCGCCGCAATTTCTTCGCGGTGGCCGGTCCCACCACTGCCACCTTACAGTCGCCTATCGCTCGCGCGTCCAGCCCCAGCGCGGTCAGTCGCTTGAAGAATCCGGCGACGCCGTGCACCGAACTGAACACGACCCACTGATAGCGGTCGATCCCCCGGATCGCGTCATCGAGTGCGTCGTTCGAGACGGGGTACATGATTTTGATCATCGGACAATGGATCGTTGTCGCGCCGGCGAGGGAGAGCCTCTGTTCCAACTCATTCGAAGCGGAACGCGGACGGGTGATGACGATACGCTTTCCGCTCAAGGGTAGGTGCTCTCGGGCCGCGGCGTCCGCGGCGAACGCCGCGACCTCGCCGACGACCGTGACGATCGGAGCGGACAGCCCATCACGTTCCGCCGCTTTCGCGATCGACGCGAGGGTCGCCACCGTGACGCGCTGGCGAGAGGTCGTGGCTCGCTCAATGCAGGCGGCGGGGGTGGAGGGGTTCCGTCCGGCCTGCATGAGCGAGCGAGTAACTTCGGCGAGCCTGGCTCGACCCATAAGGATAACGACGGTGTCGATACCTGCCAGGGACGTGGCATCAAACGCCGGGCCGGAATCCGCTGCCGTTTCGGCGGTGACGATGGCCACGGAACCGGCCGTTCCACGACAGGTCACCGGGATGCCTGCGGCGGCGGGAGCGGCCAGAGCGCTGCTGACGCCGGGCACCACGACGCAATCGACCGCCGCCTCGCGGCAGGCCGTCCATTCCTCGAATCCGCGACCGAACACGAAAGGGTCGCCGCCCTTGAGGCGAACGACGGTCAAGCCCCGCCGCGCACGATCGACGATGATCTCGTTGATCCTTTCTTGGGGAATGCGATGGCGACCGGGGGCCTTGCCCACGTCGACGAGTTCGGCTTCGGGGGACGAGTCGGCGAGCAGTTCACGCCCGATGAGCCGATCGTGGACGACGACATCGGCGATGCGCAACAAGTCCCGCCCGCGCACGGTGATGAGCCCCGGATCACCGGGACCGGCGCCGACGAGAAAAACCGTGCCTCGCACGCCGGTCGGTGGGGAAGACTGAAGTTCGAAGTTCGAAGTTCGTAATGGGCTTGGTGTTTCTCGGTCTTCGAACTTTGAACTTTGAACTTTGAACTTCCGAAGCGGTCCGTCGCTGGCGCTCCGGGTTCGGATTGGCGGGGCACTGATTGCAAGATCGACGATCATGTCCACAATCTCGGGGTGCGTTCCGACGGCGGCGTCGCATACGACGAGGCGACCCCCGACACGACCATGAAACGGCGGCGTTGCACCGGGCGGCGTTTGCAATCCCAACCGCGACGGAATATCCACCGTGGCGTGCGGTCCGCCGCTGATGAGAAACGGGATGACGATCACCGCGTCGGTCGTCGCACGATCGACAATCGACTCCACGCTCGGGGCCTCATCCAAGAACGCGTAAAGGACCTCGCGGCAAAGCTCCAAGCCTTGAAACGCCTCGGCCAGTCGAACCGTCGTCGACCGACTGCGAGGATGACGCGGGGTTCCGTGACCGACGACGGCCACACAAACACCGTCGGGTTCCAGGTCGTATTCCCGGGTCAATTGGCGGATTCGCCGCTCGACGAGGCATATCATGCTCGGATGCGCCCCCACCGGCGGCGTTTGTCGCAGACGAACCTGCGCAAACCGTCGGTTCTTGGGCAGTTCCTGCGGGAGAACCAAGTCGCAGTAGTATCCGTCGCTGGCCATCACCGGCACGACGATGACGCTGTCGGCTTCGGTTTGATCGAGGACGCCGGCGAAGGTCGGCTCACCGCGATGGAAAGCGGCGACCACTTCGTCAAACAGGTTTAGGCGGACGATCCGATCGGCGTAGTCGCGTAGCTGCTCGCTAATCGTCGGATCGACGCGCGACCCGTGGGCGGCCAAGATCAACGCCGAACCGCTCATGCGGCGACTCCGGCCTTGAGACGAACGATCCGTTCGTGCAACGCCCGCTTGTCCGCGCCGCCCGCGCGGGCTTCGCGGATCAGTTGGGCGATCTGCGGTGCGACCCGCCGCTCCTCGCGCCATGCGTTGTATCGTCCGAGTTCCTCCTGCACGATCCGGTCCGCGGCGGCGATACCCTCCTCCCGCGCCGACTGTCCGGCCAGCAACTCATCGAGGTGTATTAGCGAAACGCCGCTCAGTTGAGTTACGGTCGGGTCGATATTCCGAGGCACGGACAGGTCAACGACGCACAGCGGCCTCAGGCGATTGCGTCCGATCGTGGACGCATCGACGAGATGGAAGGGCGAAGATGTGCACGCGATTACCGCGTCCGTTTCTCCAACCGCAACCGCGAGTTGGTCCATTCCGAGTGAGACGTCTCCGAACTGTTGGGCCAGTGCGGCCGCGCGGTGAACATTCCGACCGACGACGACGATCCGCCCGGCGCGCCGCAACGCCAGTTCCGCGGCCACCACGGCGGCGAGTTTTCCGCTGCCGAGGATCAGAACGACTCGATCGCCAAGCGGCCCGGAGGCGCGGGCGATATGCTCTACCGCAATCGTGGCGATGGACCGGGCGCCGCTGTTGATCGACGTTTCTGTTCGCACGCGTTTACCCGTGCAAATGGCCGCCCGACCGAGAGCCGACAAATCGGCGTCAAGCGAACGGCTCTGCGTAGCTTGAAGGAACGCGTCTCGCACCTGCCCGAGGATTTGAGCCTCGCCCACGATCCTCGATTCCAGCCCCGCGGCCACACGGAGCAGATGTTGAGCGACGGCGGAACCCAGGTTCGTCCGCAGGTGTCGCTCCAGGAGACCGACCGGCAGGTGAAACCAGTGCGACAGAAGACCCACCCAGTCA
Source organism: uncultured Phycisphaera sp. (assembly GCA_964421865.1). Lineage (GTDB taxonomy): Bacteria > Planctomycetota > Phycisphaerae > UBA1845 > UBA1845 > SBAX01. The sequence continues at coordinate 4,634 of CAYQZH010000036.1, forward strand.
GCGATGCCGGTGCGCGCCGTCGTCGCGTAGACCTCGAACCGTTCACAGGTGGACAGCACCATCCGGCCTTCGGCGATGTTCGCCAGCCGCGCGAGCATCGTCCGTTGCTTCTCACGGTCGGGGCGTACGTTCTCGCGGATCGCCAGCGGTGCGCTGTAATGGGTGAGGCCGAGGTAGAACAGTTGCGCGGTCACCGGTTGATCTCCAGTTGAACCAGTTCCCGCGTCGGCGTCTCGCGGCCGGTGATTCCCTGCCGTGGTTGATCGCGTTTCAGCAGGCGTTGGTAGAAGTCGCTGAGATTCTCCCCGTGGCGGCGGTTTTTGGCCCAATGTTGCAGCAGCGGACGCAAGGTCGGCACGAGATCGTCCGTCTTGACGTCCGCCGCGTAGAGGTCGACCACCCGATCGCCCTCCATGCCGCCGCCGACGTAGACGTGGTATACGTCCGGGCGTCGCCCCACGAAAGCGATGTCCGCGGTGTAAGGCCTGGCGCATCCGTTGGGACAACCGGTCATGCGTAGGGTGATGGGCTCATCGCGCATTCCGAGGGCGATCAACTCCGCCTCGAATGCGTCCACCACCGTAGGCATCAGTCGCTCGGACTCGGACATCGCCAGCCCGCACGTCGGAAGCGCCGGACAGGCCATCGAGTAGCGTCGCGCCGCGGAAAGCTGTGTCACCGGCGTGACACCGTGCTCGATCAGCGTCCGCTCGATCCCGTCGACCGCCGCTTCGTCCAGATCGGTCAAGAGCACGTTCTGGTGCGGCGTCAACCGCAGGCCGGGTCGATGCGCGTTGACGATCTCGCGCAGGGCCGTCTTGATCCGCAGGCCGTCACGGTCGATGATTCGTCCATTCTCGACGAACACGCCGTAGAACCACTTGCCGTTATCCTGCCGGTTCCGCCCCAGATGATCGTGAAAAACGGGCCGCGGAATCGGCTGCCAGTCGTGCAGATCGAATAGCGCCCGCCGGCGGAACTCGTCGCGGAAGCGCTCGATGCCCCAATCGTTGATGAGGTACTTGATCCGCGCGTGACGGCGGTCCGCACGGTTGCCGTGGTCGCGGAAGATGGCGCAGATCGTCCGAACCGCTTCAACGGCGTGCTCCGGCGCGACGAAGCCGACGGGTTCGCCCAGACGGGCGACGGTGTCGGCCTTGCCGTGCGTCATCCCCATCCCGCCACCCACGAGCACGTTGTATCCGACGATCTTCGACCCTTCGAGGATCGCAATCAATCCGGCGTCATCGTTGTAGACGTCGACACAATTGTCGTCCGCCAGAGCGATGGCGGTCTTGAACTTCCGCGGAAGGTACACGTCGCCGTAGAACGGCTCCTCCTGTTCGGTGGAAAGGGCCTTTTCGCCGTCGAGCCAAATCTCGTGATAGGCTCGCGTCGCGGGGCGCAGTTGAACGGCGATCTCCCGCGCCACGCGCCGCAGCGTCACGTGGGCCTCGTCGTGCAGCGGGGCCGGGCACGTCATCACATTCCGCTCCACATCGCCGCAGGCCGAGATCGTGGTCAAGAGCGTGTGATTGATCCCCGCGATGGTCGCCTTGAGGTTCTTCTTGATGACACCGTGGAGTTGGAAACCCTGCCGGGTCGTCACCCGCAGCGATCGGTTGGCGTACTCATCGGAGAGCGCGTCGAGGCCCAGGTATTGATCGGCCGTCACCACGCCCGCGGGAATCGCGCAGCGAATCATAAACTGATAGGCCTCTTCCACACCCTTCTTGCGGTTTTCGTGACGGACGTCACGGTCGTCCTGTTGGTACGTGCCGTGGAACTTCAGAAGCCCCTTGTCCCCGCCCTCAAAATGCGTGGCCTCACGCGCCAGCGTCTCCGCGATGGTCCCGCGAAGGTGACGGCTGTCGCGCTTCGTGGCCTCGGCCTTCGATTCGCCTTTGCCTTCGATATCTTCAACCATTCTGTCACTCCCGGTCCATTCCGAACCCGGAGCGCCAGCGACGGGCTAAGACCCCGCGCTTGCGCTTGGGGTTCTGATTAACTGCCTTTTCGGTTCACATGCCCCCATTCGACATTCGACACTTGTCCTGAGCCTCGAAGGATTCGACATTCGTCAATCCCCTAGATTCCCGCTCCACCGTGTAGTCCACATTCCGTTTTTTCCGACGTACTCCAGCGCCCGGCCCGTGAATAATCGCCCGCCTTGGTCCCCTCGACGGGCGTCGTGCAGTGCGTGCAGCCGATCGTCGGGTACCCCTGCTCGTGCAACTCATTAAAGGGGACATTGTGCTTTTTGACGTACTCCCAGATTTCGCCGCGTTCCCAGTTGGCCATCGGGCTGATCTTGAGGACTTGATACCTCCAATCCCAGTCGATGACCCGTAAGTTCGCGCGGGTGGCCGACTGACTGCGGCGAAGGCCCGTGATCCACACATCCGCCTCGGCCATCACCGGATACATCGGGTCCACCTTGCGCAGCTTGCAGCACAGCGTGGGGTTGTGCTTCCAAAGCTCCGGGCCGTACTGCGCCGCCTGCTCCTCCGGCGTCAACGTCGTCCCGCGGTTGACGAAGTTCAGGTGCGGGTAACGCTCCACCATGCGGTCACGCAGGGCGTAGGTCTCCGGGAAGAAGAACATCGTGTCGAGATAGACAATGGTCAGCGGCTTGCCGTGGGCCGCGTACATGTCGATCAGCGCGCACCCCTCCATCCCGAAGGACGTGGTCATAATCAGTTTTTGGTGGGCGAACCGATCGAGCGTCCAGGCGATCAGTTGATCGGTGGGCGTATTCTCATTGACGTCGAAGCGGCCGTTGTAGCCGCCCGGCCCGGCGACCGGACCGGTCCCCACCGCCGCGCCCGGATGTAGTTGCATTTCCATCGTCCGACCTCCCTCCTCAAATCCCCTCAGGGGTGGCGGCGGTTCCGAACTCGCCCGAACAAGTCCACCGCCCCGGAAAACAAAAAACCCACAGGAACCTTCCTGCGGGTCGTGATTCACTCATCTCACTACTTCGTCACGTGCCCGTCAGGATATTCCTCCGCGAGAGGCCGCGCAACAACAGCCGCAAAAAAAAACGACCGGCGACGCCGCGGACTGTGAGATTCTCCCGAACATGTCTCTGATCCTACTGCCTTAGCGACCCGCCGTCAAGAGACGGGAATCCAACATCGCCACTGTGCTGAGAATCTTTACTGTAAATAATAACTCCAAGCATTAAATCTAGTTGAGCATCGCTTCAAACCCATCAAACGGTTCGTCGTCGCCGCCAAACGCCTGCTCCCACCGCTCGGCGTCGTCGGGCTGAATTTCCACAGGCTTCTCGTCCTGGAGTTGTCGGGTCGCGTGGGAAGCGCGTTTAGGTGGAAACAATTCGCCCACGAAACTGACCGAATCCGTGCAGCGGCACTTCCGATAACCGGCCGCATGGCGGATGGCTTTGTCGCTTGTCACCACCCGTAGTCGCGTCGGGTCCTTTTCATCGCGGATCATGGCCACGATGAGGTCGTCGGCCGTCTTCGGCGCGCTGAACCGAACCGTCAACCCCTCCGGCGACAACTGCTTGCTCAACCCTCCCCGCGGGGCGGGTCCGTCGAAGATCAGCGTTACCTCGCACCCGATCGTTTTCCGCCAACGTTCGATGAGTCGAACCATCGTTTCTCGCCCCACTGCCGCAATCGGCGCATGCTCACGGAGGGTGTGCAGCAGGTTGTTGCCGTCGATAATGACGTGCTCGACCATCGACAACCATTATCCCCCGGCCAGCGTACGGATGCGAGACGGCCTTCGGGAAAGCCGGGCTTGTCCGCGCCACCCCTGTGCGGGTAACGTAGGCTCCTCGCGGGGGCCGTAGCTCATTTGGGAGAGCGCCTGGTTTGCAACCAGGAGGTGGCGGGTTCGAACCCCGTCGGCTCCAATGCCGTTCCGCCTCAGAAAACGCGGTTTCACCCCTTTTTTCTAGGATTGAAAGCGTCGCAGCGACCCGCAGTGAAGCGGACCCGTCCACGGCCCCAAGTCCCCAGCCACAAGTCGCGCGTCCCCGGATCCATGTCGATCGCGGAAACGGGGTGGCCGAGCGAGCGGCGAACGTCAATTACGAGTTACGAATTACGAAGTACAAAGCCGCCGGGTTCGTCGGACAAGCAATGTCGGCTATCGTCCCGATGATCGAAAGGCGTTCTGGAATCCTGCGAAGTCGCGGAGGTTGATGTTCCCGTCGCCGTCGTAATCGAAGAACGAATGACACGCCTCCGCCGGGGCGGGGAAGCCTAAGCGACCGTTGACCATGCAATTACGGAACCGCCAGTAATCCGGCAGCCCCACGTTGCACTGCCCGGTGGTGTCGGAGAGGGGTCGCCCGTTCGGAGCGATGGGCGAGCCGAGGGCGGTGAACAGGCAGGCGTCGGCGCCGTTGAGGACGCCGTCGTTGTCGAAGTCGTCGTCGCAACTGTCGACGATTCCGTCGGCGTCGAAGTCGGGTTCGCATTCGTCGGGGACGCCGTTGCCGGCGCAGTCGGGAGACGTGCCCTGGGAGAAGTCTTCGGCGTCGAGTACTCCATTATCATTGCAGTCGATGGTGGGCGGAATCTTCAGGAAGTAAGCATCCTGCTCGCCGTTGAACGTGGCCGCATAGGCGAGGTTGGCGAAATGGTCGTCGGAGATCATGTGGTAGTAATCGCCGATCTTGTTGTTGCCACCCGGCCAGCCGACGTAACTGTCCCACATGGGGCTGACGGCGACGTTCTTGGACCAGGTGCGCCCGCCGTTGATGGAGTAGGCATAGAACGTCTCGGACAAATTGTAAATGCCGCTGTTGCGCGTGTCATTCCAAACAGCGTCGATACGTCCACTCTGCGCCACGGACATCGTACCGAACCACTGCCAAGCCTGTTCGCCCGGCGGATCGTCGTTGACGCGGACGGCGGGGCTCCACGTCCGACCTCCGTCGGTACTGCGCGAGAACATCACGTCCAAAGGGTCCTGCGAGTCAGCATTGGTCACCGAAGCAAGGACGTACACGTTCTCTCTTGTCGAGCCGGGGGAACGCCCGGTTGCGACCCACATTTGCCCCAATATCGCGCTGCTGCTGCCGCCACCCGGGTTCGGCGTGCCGAACGCGTAGTAACCCCATACTAATGAACCACCGAGGTCGACATGGACTGCGGGCTCAAACGCCGGTGTCACGTTCGAATCCCAGGCGTTCAACGACTTCGTGAACACGCCGCCGTCGCCGACGACGTACAGTTCACTCTGCGCACCGATGGCCATCGTACCAACGGCGGGTGATTCCGGAATGAAGATCGGGCGCGTGAAGGTCTGTCCACCGTCGGTCGAGCGCGTGAAATGTCCGTCCGAACAGCAGCTGTAGTCCAGGCTCCAATACGCATAGATGTTGCCGCGCCCGGGTCCGTTCGTCCGGTCGATGGTCATCCAAGCCTTGTCCCCGCCGAAGGCGTAAATCGGCGGGTTCCATGTCATGCCGCCGTCGAAGGATCGGTACATGTCGCACACGTAGAGGCCATTATCGTTCACTCGCAAGCTGTAATAATAGATGTTCCCCTCGGCGTCTGCATCGAGCACCGGATCGCTTCTGAACACGCCCGGCTGCAGTACGCCGGGGAAGACCCAGGTATGACCACCGTTATGGCTGTATCCATACCCGCCCTGGCGGAAGTCCGACTCCACGGTATCGAACTGTCGCCAACCGATGACGATCCGATTCGGATCGGTAGGGTCGACGGCGATCGACGGCTCATTGGCCGCGTCGCCCATGATGTTGCAGCCGTTGGCATCGACGTTCACCTGAATGCTTACGAACCTATCCCGCACCCACGGGCCGCAGTGGGGCATGGCGCCGGCCGGAGGCGCCGCCGGCCTGGGCATCCACGCATCGCGCGGAACCTCTCGATGCAAGCGAGCGGGTTCAACCGTGGGCGCGGTCGGCTTCCGTTTCCGACTTCGCGGATGCGGCGCTGTGCCGACGTCGTCCAACTTGGACCCTATCTCAAGTACCCTCACCCCACCCTCTGTTTCGGGAAGGGAGAGGGGTCTCTGGGATAGGCTCTTAGGCGGGACCGCCCCCGTGGGCTGTGCTCTGATGGCCGTACTCTGCGGTGCGGCAACCGCCGCGGTTGGGCACGGCGACTCAATATCAAGTTCAAAGACCCCTTGGTCCTCCCACGAATGCGTTGCGACCTGGATGTAGTAGCGTTGTCCCACGACAAGCCCAATAACGCAGACATCCGAACCAGTGTTCGCACCACACCCGCCCGCATCGTCACTACAAGCGATCTCAATCAGGGAATCGCACGCAGTCTGCGGAGTTGACGGGTCAGAGGCGCGGTAGATCGCCACGAGTGTGTCCTGTGCCGGGGGATCGGTGTTACAGGTGTGAATTCGCGCGGACACCTCCAGCGCTTCGAAGACGAACCACGTCGTATGAAGCCCTTGAATGCCCGATCCGTCCCGGTGACAGGTAAAAGCCGGATCGTTGGGGTTTTGCGTCGCCGCGGCGTTATCCACCACCACGCTGGTGTTGGGAACAACCTCGGTCGCTCGGGCACATTCATCATTCCGAGGTGTGTATGTGTAATAGTAATAGCAGAGCCCTTGCGCTTCGCGAACGCAAACGGTGTCCCACTCCACAAGGCAGCACCAAGAATCGGCGTCGCAAACGTCGGAGCAACATTGAGCGTCGCGGCAACCGCCTGGGTCGTGGCTCGCCGCGCACTCGCCTTCGCGGGCTAAGCAGGCGACAAATGGACAGTACTGCCCGTTCTGATCGCAGTACCGGCCAAGCTGCCACCATCGGGGGCGGTCGATGGGCGGCACGGCGTTACACTCGTTACGCGTCAGGTTTTCGCAGACTTGATCGGGTCGGCAGCAGGCCGACACGCCGCACGCGAACGGAAACGGGTCGGGACTGCACGCCGCACCTTCGACCCAGGTTGGTTGGAGTGGTGTAAACGGCGGCCAGGGGCAGTTCATCTGCGGCACCTCCCGGCAAGCGGCCTCACAAGTGCCTGGAGGCGTGCAAGGGGGATACGCGTCGCTCCGCGCGGGATCGCTGTAGCAGAACGGCGAGAGGTCGGCGTTCGTCGGGCAGCAAAGCCGGCCGTCGTCGAGCCCGCCGACGCATTGGGTGAAGAGCATGTCGCAGCAAGCGCCGACCGGGGCCGGACCGGCGCAGGTGATCGTAAGGCTGAACGCGCCGTAGACTCCGCCGAGAATGACGGGGGAGACGATTTCGCACTGGTCGCCCGGGAGGTACTCGATCAGATCATCGGTTTGGCCGATGCAGGCCTGCTTCCCGGCAATGACGACCCGCCCGGTGGAATTGTTGATTTTCGCGCTGAACCACAGGTTCTGCGGCAAGGGAACCGGCGGGTCGACGGTCAAGCGGGCGATTTTGACGTCCGTGCCTGAACCGACGGTGAAGGTTTGTTCCGTGCCGGGGATCGCCGGGCCCTCACAATTGAGCCGCATGTCGAACGTGTAAACGCCGACGCCCTTGACCGCGACCTCGTAGGCGATCAGATTGCAACTCCCGTTGACGAGCTGGATGTCGTCCGCGAAGACGTAGGGCCGGCCGGAGTTGAGGGTCGAGCCGGAAGGTTTGTCGTTCTTATACCCGGTGAAGGAGTTGGCACACTCGGAGTCGGCGTAGATTTCCAAGTTGAAGCTGGCCTGAGGTGCGTAGGGGAACCCGCCGAGATAGCTGTTGCACGGGAACCCGGGGAAGTCAAATTGGTCACATGAGAAGCCCGTCAGGGGCGGCGTTCCGAACACCACGCCCGCGTTGTTACGAGAGAACATGACCCCGAACCAGAAGTTTGTCGGGATGGCGACGTCCGGGAGTTTCGGGGCGAAGAACGAAATCAGTCGAGGCCCATCGTCAGGAAAATCGACGTGTAGCGCGCTGTTGGGAATGACCAACGCCGGGCGGCTGGCTGCGGGGACCGAGCCGGGGCAATTGGAGTACAGGGCGAAGTCCACGGAATACGGCCCGCCGATGCCGGCGGGATCGACCTTGCCCACGACGGGGAACTCCAAGCGCCGCAGCTTGCAGTTGTTGGGAACGGTCGTCGTGATGTCGTCGGCGACCAGGCTCCCTGCCCCGAGTGCGGTCGCAAACGTTCCTAGGGTGTTGCTGTAGACCAATCGCTCGCCAGCCGCACCCGCGGAGCCGCCGTCCGCGCCGATCACGTGCCGCGTAAAGCGCATATCCGGCGACGCGGGAACGATGGTGACTTGATCGGCGACGCTGGCCGAACCCTGTGCGTAAGTTACCGATGCGAGCCCGAATGAAACGGCAAGAACCGCGGCCGCGGTTCCCAGATTCGTGTAAGACAGCATGGTCCTCTCCATCGCGCCAAGTGTGTTCTCAGCCCAGGTTGCAAGTTGCGCGCCTGTTTGTCCTCCATCCGCCGCCTAGCCTCGCTACCGAGATGGCAGCGGCAAGACAGTCGGCTGACCCCTTCACGGACACTTTATTCGTTCTTGGTCGTAAATGCAATAGTCCTTGCCGTCCGGAGAACCCTTGTCCTGAGCCTCGAAGGAATGGCTGAGCGGCGGTCGTATTGCGCGGCGAAGTCCAATAGAATCATGCTCAACGCCGACGTGGGTGTTCCGTAGATAGCTGTTGAAGCCTGGGATGTGTAAGCGACCGACATTTCGCCTGACCTTGCTAACTGCGGCATTCGGTGCGGTCTTCGCGGCCGCAGTCACGATTGCCCGTGCCGGGGAGCCGCCCGACGGGGCCGATCCGGTCTTGCAGGCCGAGCGGCGGCGAGTGGAGATGATCCAGCGCGTGGGGCCGAGCGTGGTCTGTCTGTTCGACCGCAACCAGCGCGGCGGGGGGTCGGGGGTGCTCATCGACGCGGAGGGTTACGGCCTCACCAATTACCACGTCGTCGCCGCGATGGTCGAGGCGAAAGGCGGGCTGGCGGGACTAAGCGAGGGGAAGCTCCATGACATCGAAGTGCTGGGTACCGATCCCACGGGCGACGTGGCCATGTTCCGGCTGACCGACGCGGGGCCGTTTCCGTACGCGAGCCTCGGCGACTCCGACGCGGTGCGCGTGGGCGACACGGCCGTGGTCATGGGCAATCCCTTCACGCTCAGTGAGGATTACACGCCGTCAGTCACGCTCGGCCTGGTGACGGGCGTGCACCGCTATCAAAAGGGGGTCAAGGGGAACCTCACCTATACGGACTGCATCCAGGTGGACGCGTCGGTGAATCCGGGCAACTCCGGCGGGCCGCTGTTCAATGCCGCGGGCGAGGTGATCGGCATCACCGGGCGCATCTCGGTGAATGCCCGCGGGCGCTACAACGTGGGACTGGGCTATGCCATTTCCTCCAATCAGATCAAGCGGTTCGTTCCCGCAATGCGGGCGGGGCTGCTGGCGCGTCACGGGACGTTGCAGGCCACGGTGGACGCCGACAATGAGGGAAGGATCGTATTCAACCGCGTCGCGGCGGGTTCCAACGCGGAGAAGGCGGGCATTCACCGCGGTGACAGGCTTCTGGCATTCGACGGTGTTCCCGTCGCGTCGGGGAACCACTACGCCAGCTTGATGGGCACGTATCCCGCTGATTGGCCCGTCCCCATCGAGATCGAACAGGAGGGACAACGGCGGAGCGCGATCGTTCGGCTTGACGCGGTCAACCCGAAGTTGAAAACGCCGTTCGTCCCGGACCGTGATATCAACATCCGCGCGGTCGAGGGAGTGTTGCGGGGGTTCGCGAAGGCGACGCTGGGTTCGACCGATGCGCGACGACCGATGGGTTGGAAGTGGACCGTGGTCCGTGAGTTTACCCAGGGCACCGCGGGGGCCGCGAAGGCGTCGGAGTGCTATGAAGTGTCGCAGACCGGCGACGGTCCGGTGCGGATGCAACGAAGGTACGAGGATGGATCCGCCGGTCCGATGATCACCTATGACGATCACACGGCGATGCAGCGCGTGGATGCCACGAGCGAGGCGTTCGACATCGCCCCGGACGTGGGAATGGTGCTCTCGTCGCTGTACGTGATGCAGCGGTGGATGCTCGAACCGGTGGAGACGATTGACTTGACCAAGGTAAGCCACGTCGGAGCGGACCGGTCGGTTGGTGACGGTTCCCGCGATGGCGCAATCCTGAACGTCCTGGAATGGCCGGTGGGGCAGAATGCGGCGGCGAAGTTCGGGTTGGATACCCAGAGCGGGCGTTTGCTCCGGTTGCGCGTGCGGGACGTGCCGTCCGGCGCCGATGTGACGGTGGATTTTCTGGACTACCGAAGCGTGGGCGGGATTACCTGGCCGCATGGGATTGAAGTGCGCGGGGCGGGACTTGAATACCGCGACGTGCTGTCCAATTGGGAGCTGACGCCGTGAGGTGGGCGAAGATTGGTTGCTACGCGCTCATCGCGAGCTCGGCCGCACCGCTCGCGGCGTTGGGTGGCGGGTTCGATCGCGCCATCGACGCCGTCGTGCCGCGGGTAGTGAAGCTGTACGGGCTGAGCGTCGGGTCGCAGGCCGGTTATGGTACGGGGGTGCTGGCGTCGCCGGACGGGCTGGTGCTGACCGTGCTGTCGCTGCTGATCGACGCCCGGCGGGTTCGGGCGGTGACATCGGATGGCACGGTTTACGAGGCCGAGGTCGTCCGCCGCGATCCGTCCAGACAGTTGGCTTTGCTGCGGCTCAAGCCGCCCGACCACGGGGGCGAGGCCGCGGCCTCACGGGATGCAGTCGGGCCGCTGCCGTATTTCGACTTGAACTGCGGAGCCGACGCCGCAGAGGGGGCGTTGCGGCCTGGGGACTGGGTGATCGCGGCGGGCAATCCCTTCAAAGTCGCCGAAGGAGCGGAGCCGGTATCCATCGCCCACGGGGTCTTTTCGGCGAGGACGGAACTCGACGCCCGGCGACAGGTCAAGGAGTTCCCCTATCGCGGCGATGTTCTGGCGATCGACGCGGTGACGAGCAATCCCGGCGCGCCGGGAAGCGCCGTGGTGGACGTGGAGGGGCGGTTTGTGGGCATGATCGGGCGGGAGGTGGTCTCCAACCTGACCCATACGCATTTCAATTACGCGGTGCCGCGGGACGTCCTGTGCGAGTTTTTCAACGAAGCGACCGGGGCGATGCCGCGTGCGGCGAGCGCCGCGACCGCGAGTCCAAGCGAGGCCGCGGTCGATCCGGGAATCCGTTTGACGCGGACCGGGTACCGCAACATTCCTCCACTGGTGGATCGCGTGCGGCGAGGCTCCCCGGCGGAGCTCGCGGGCGTGCGGAAGGACGATCTGATTCTTTCCCTCAATGGCAAGAACGTCGCCAACGCGGAAGAATATGATGAGCAACTGCGTTACGTTCCGCGAGACAGGCCGGTCGATCTTGTGGTTCGCCGGGGGCGGAGTATCGTCGCGATCCACATCGAGCCGGAGAAGCGGTGATGGATAGACGAACGAACGTTGGGATCATCCTCGTCGCGCCGATCGCACTGTTCGCCGTCGGCATCACCCTCGGTCAGCCGCGTGCAGCGGAGGAGTTCGAAGTTCTTCGGGCTTCGCAGGAGCGCTTCCGCGCCGTCGCGGCGAAGCTGAGGCCGTCGTTGGTGCGGATCGAGACCGTCGGCGGGGCGCAGCCGGCGGCGCCGGCACCACGGGAACAACCGAAACCACCGGACCCGGATGAGGAGGGACCGCCTCCTCCGCCGCGATTGCAGAATCCCTTCCGCGACGATCCTGGTTCGGGGTTCGTGGTCGCCGACGGACCGACCACGGGGTTGGTGTACTCCGCCGACGGGTACATTGTGACCAGCAGCTTCAACTTCGTGCGCGAGCCGGAGTTGATCTCGGTGACTTTGGCGGACGGGCGTCACCTTGCGGCGGACCTGGTGGCCCGCGATCAGGTCCGCAAGATCGCGCTGCTGAAGATCGACGCTTCGGGGCTCACGATTCCCGAGTGGCGAGCGGTTGACGCCGTGCACGTGGGACAGTCGGCGATTGCCTTGGGGCTGGGCTTCGGCGGCAGTGACCCCTCCATCACCGTGGGGATCGTGAGCGCCTTGAATCGGATGCGCGGCAATGCGATCCAAACCGACGCGAAGCTCAACCCGGCCAACTACGGCGGACCGGTGTGCGATATCGAGGGCCGCGTGATCGGCATCTGCGTCCCCATGGCCCAGCGGGCGGGCGAACTGGCGGGCGTGGAACTGTACGACGCGGGCGTGGGATTCGCCGTCCCGAAACATCGCCTCGATGCGATCGTGAAAACGCTGAGGACCGGCACGTCGGTGTACCGTGGCTGGTTGGGCTTCGTCATCGACCCCCGAGCGCCGGACGCGGTGGTGATCCGAAACATCGCCGAGCCGTCGCCCGCACAGGCCGCGGGGCTTCGACCGGGCGACAAGATCACCGGCGCCGACGGGCAACCGATCCGCCACTTCGGGCAGCTCGTGCAGGCGATCTACATGATCCCCGCCGGCGAACAAGTTGTGTTGCAGATCGAGCGCGACGGAGTGGAGTTCAGCGCCCCGGCGACCTTAGCGCGCAGCAGCGAACTCGGTCCGCTGCCTGCGCTGTCCGAGCCGTTCGATCCGGCCGCTCCGCCTCCTCCTCCGCCCGAGGAGCAGGAAGAACCGTAGCCACGAGACCATCGACAGGGCCGACCCACTGCAAGCAATCGGACTGGCGGACCCGCTGGGCGGATGATCCGGTCGCTTCCGCTCCCGGCTCTGATTGATTCGTCGGTCGTTCCATTCGACAATCGACATTCGACAATCGACAATTGGGGACGATCCAGGCGGTTGGGAGGAAACGTATGTCCCTGAACGAACAGCTCGAACAGATGCGCCAGGTCTCCTGGGGTCGCTGGCCCGCGGAGAAGCTCGCCGTGGTCATCCGCGCCCGCGATGAACTCGCCGGCTCCGGCCTCGTGGACCGCATCCTCGGCATCGGCGATCACGCCCCCGACTTTGCGCTACCCAGCTCGTTGGGCGGAACAGGGCGGCTCGCCGATTTACTGCACCGCGGCCCGCTCGTCGTCGCGTTTTACCGAGGTCATTGGTGAAGGTACTGCAATGCCGAGTTGTCGGCACTCCAGCAGTTGCTGGAGGACATCCGAAGCCTTGGGGCCGACCTCGTCGCGATTTCCCCCGAACTCCCCGACAGTTCCCACGTCACGGCCGAGAAGAACAATCTTACGTTCCACGTCCTCAGCGACGTCGGCAACGAGGTTGCCAAAAAGTTCGGTCTTGTTTTCCAACTGCCGCTCGATCTGCGCGAAATGTACAAGAGCTTGGGGATTGATCTTCCGGCCCACAACGGCGACCAAAGCTACGAATTGCCCCTCCCCGCGACCTACGTCATCGACCGCGGCGGCATCATCCGGGCCGTCTTCGCCGACGCCGATTACGTCAAACGCATGGAACCGGCCGACATCCTCGCCGCCCTGCGTACCATTGTGTAAACGTTTTCGTGCGCCATCCGAGCCGGCCATGAGCTCGTTCGATGTCACTGCTACAGGTCGTGGAAACGGGTTGGTAGGGTAATGGACGAATTAAGCCTCGACGTCGAACGCGAAGCCTTGAAGCGTTGCCGCCAGGAGATCACCCTACTGCTGGGATCGCTTACCGCGCAGAACAGCAACCTCGACCAAACCAGCTACGATACACGTCGGAGCACGCTGCTGGGCCAGATCCGAGAACTTGACCGGCGGATTGCTGAGATTGATCTTGACGAAGGGAGCCTACGCCGTATGGAAGGCGGCGAGTGATTCGTGAACATCTATACACCGTCAGCGTAAATCTCTGCCCAGCCCTCGGCTGATGGGTGGCGGATGATGATATGCGCGACCTGGCCTGGTTGGCCGGTCTCCTCGTTATGGTAGCGAACGAAGATCTCGGCGCCGGGTCGCAAAGCATCTTCCACGCCGTTGGGATCGAGCAGGCAGCGCACGACCCCGCCGAATATGTGCCCGCCGTACACGAGCGTCAACATCTCGCCCGTGGAGCGAACGGTTTCGAGGACAAAACGTCGATATTCGTCAGGCGGCTGCTCGTCCATGTCTGCATCCAGGATTCTATCCGGACAATGCCGATGCGTCGCGGTCGTTACGGAACGGTCTGCATTCGGTGAAGTCGATCCCACGAGTAGATGCCGGTATCGTGGCCGTCGGAGAAGACAAACGTGACCGGCGGGGTGGCACGGTACGTATGTTCGGTGTGCCACTGCTCTTGAGCAGTGCCCATTCCCGCTCATTGCGGACGGTCCACTGTTGTTCCAACAGTGGCACACGCGCCGACGCGCAGCCAGAGCACCTTCAGATACTCCGACTCCGGGCAATCGAGCATCACTGGATGGTCAGGCCCCGCTCCGGTCTGCTCGAACATCTGCAAAGGTCGTTTCAACCCCCGCGCCGCACGATGCACGGTCTCGATGAAAACGTCCCGTGACACCAACCCGCTGCAACTGCAAGTCATCAACACGCCGCCCGGACGGACCACCTGCATGGCCAGCCCGTTCAGGTCGTGATACTTCCGCAGCGAATCCTGAACGTCGTCTCGCGTCGGGGCCAGTTTCGGCGGATCGAGAATGACCGTGTCGAACTGCCGCCCGTTGGCGATCATCTGCCGCAAATACGCGAACGCATCCGCGTGGACCAGGTTGATCCGCGTCCGGTTGAGGTTCATGTTCTCGCGGGCGACGGCGACGGCGGCCTCGTCCAGATCGACCGAGGTCACCTCCTTCGCTCCGCCCAGCAGCTTCGCGCAAAGCCCGAACCCGCCGGTGTAGCAGCACAAATCCAGCACCGTCGCGTCGCGGCAGAAGGTCGCGATCCGCCGCCGGTTGTCGCGCTGGTCGCAGAAAAAGCCGGTCTTGTGCCCGGCCGCAACGTCCACCCGGTACCGCACCCCATGCTCGCAGATGGTGAGCAACCCGACGTCGGGTTGGGCGCTCGGTTCCACGTGAAACTGTTCGATGCGTTCGATCGGCGGATCGGCGCGCACGAGCGAGCGCCAGGTTAAGCTCGCCCGATCCGGGCGATCCAAACTCGTCGGCGGCCCCAACAGCTCCGCGAGCCGTTCGGCCAACATCTGCGTCCGCTGGAACATCCCCAGCGAAAAGACCTCGAATACCAAACAATCCGCGTAACGCTCCACGATCAACCCGCTCAGCCCGTCCCCCTCGGCATGCACCAGTCGGTAGGCGTCCGTCGTTTCCTCGACGTTCAGACGACGACGCAGCTCAACCGCTTCCGTCAGCCTCGACCGCCAGAACGCGTCGTCGACGGCCCGGTCGCCGTGAACGAGCATCCGCAAGACGATCGTGGAGTTGGGATTGTAGAGGCCTCGACCGAAGAACCGGCCCGACTTGTCGTAGATGTTGACCACATCGCCGGGCTTGGCCGTCGGATCGGCGTCGCCGACCATGCGGGCGTAGAGGAAGGGGTGTGAGCTTCCCGACCGAAGCCGCACCCAGGGAGAGACCGCGTCCGGCGGCGACTGGGCCGCCCCGCGCTGTTGGTTCTTCGGGGAACGGCCTCCGCCGGCACTCGCGCTTCGCATTCACCCATACTCCCGCGACCCGATCGCCCCCGCAAGCGACATGACAATCAGAACCGTCCGCCGCAGACGGATTCAGGAGCGGACCGGAAACCCCGAAATCGGGCTGTTTGGGGGCTTGTGCCGGCAGGGCGGGCAACAGTACAATGGGCCTTCGTTCTTTTCGATCGCCGCAATTGAGTACGGCGACCATCTTCGGGAGGGATTTATGAATCTTGCAATTCGAGAAAACACGCGTCGTGGTCGTGGAACAATACGCGGGGCTTGCGTCCTCGCTCTTGCCTGCGTCAGCGCGACACTGACCCCGGCGGGCATTGTTAACGCGGACCCGCCTCAGGGCGCGATCGTGGCGGTGGGAGACATTTACTACGGTCAAACAAACGTCCCCGCGCCCAACACCGGTTTCATCGCCGTCGCCGCGGGTGAGTTCCACAGTCTGGGTCTCAAGGCCGACGGGTCCATCGTGGCGTGGGGAGCCAACGGCTCCGGCCGGACCAACGTCCCCGCACCCAACACGGGTTTCGTGGGCGT
>CAYQZH010000037.1:0-20563 GCA_964421865.1 uncultured Phycisphaera sp.
GAACAGGCCTCCGGCCTGTGGAAAGAGCGGCGTCCGAAAGGAAAAACCTACCCACCATCGTGACGCCATCCAATCCGAACCCCAAGCGCCAGCGCGGGGCCAATCAGAGCGTGGAGCGGCGGCGACACGACCCATCCGAACCGACGCCGGTCTTACGCTCCGACTAGGACGCGGCCGATGGCCAAGGTCCGTGAACCGGGGCCGCTTATCGGATCGCCCCATATCCGCTGAGTGACAAGTTGTTGACACCCAATAACCGCGTCGGCGTTACCGGAGGATAAGCGTGTGAGGTCCGATGTTAGCCGCGTAACGACCGCCGCCGGGCGGGCCTTTATCGCCGCCGGCTTGGGCGATCGACGGCCGAGATCTCCCGGATAATCGGTCCCCCGAGGGGACGTTAAGTCCTCGCCAACCGGCGACGATAGCGGTAAGGGCCGTGTTCGCCCAAGAGGCGTAAACGACATGCCGAGTGAGGCACGCAAGCTCAATCCGCCCGGTCCGCACGTTCGACCGCGGGCTTCAGCGCCCGACGCCGCCACGCCGACGTCGGACGCCGTGCGACTCCGCTTCCAGGGGATGGATGCCGAATCGACGCGGGCCATGGTCGCCGCGATCGACGCCCGCGATCCGTACACCCGCGCCCATTCGGTGAGTGTGGCCGCTTACGCGGAAGCGATCGGTCGGCGGATGGGCCTCTCGGCCCCGGTGCTGGCCTCGCTCCGCAAGGCCGCTCTGCTGCACGACATCGGCAAGATCGGCGTTCCCGACGCCATCCTCACGAAGCCCGGTCCGCTCACCGCCGACGAGTACGACACGGTCAAGCGACACCCGGAAATCGCTATCGAGATCCTCGGGCATCTGAGCTTCCTCGAAGAGCAACTCCCGCTCATTCTCCACCATCACGAACGATACGACGGACGCGGGTACCCCGCCGGACTCGTCGGCGAGCGGATTCCCATCGGGGCCCGCATTCTGGCCGTCGCCGACGCGCTGGACACGATGTTCTCACCCCGTACCTACAAGCCGGCCTACAAGACCGACCAGGTCCGGGCGGAGCTGATCGCCGGCTCAGGCCGCCAGTTCGACCCCGCCGTCATCCAAGCCACCCTCGCCCTCCTCGACGAGCAGCCGTCGCTGGTCCCGCTACCACAGACGGAACCGGCGGTCTGATTCGGCTCTTCGAGAAGACAGGATTCCAGAGGCCTCTGGCGGGCAAAAATAAAGAAGGGGCGACCCGTTTTGCGGATCGCCCCTTTCAGCCATCTTGCGGTTTCGCGTCGCGTTTACCGCGGGAAGCAGAACGACCGCCCGTTGATCGTGGGGGTCGTGGCGACCATGAAGGAGCCGGTCTTGGTCTTGGCGACGGCCTTGATCGCGCTGCGCCCGAACTTCGCCGCCAGGACGCTCTTGCACGCCGTCGGGCTGGGGTTGTGCGGGTTGAAGCTCTTGTTGGTCGTGCGCGCCCAACGCGAGACCTGGGCCTTGCTCACCGTCTGCACGATCGCGCCCTTGTTGATCAAGTTCGCGAAGCTGTTCAGCGTGGTGGGCGTGGGGCGACCGGCGGAGGCCGGACCGCGGGTCTGAGCGCACAGCGTCTTGTAAGAGTCGATCTTCTTCTCGAAGGTGTTGCAGCAGCACCTGTAGGCCGAGGCGCCGGTGTTGCCGCCGCCCGTGCTCCTGTTGCTCTTGCGGCCGTTGCTCTTCTTGTTGTAGTTGCCGCCCATTCCACCCCAACCGCCCAGCCCCGAGCCGAACGAAAGGCCGGAATAGCTTCCGTACGTCGACCTCGAACGTGCACCGCTTCGTCCCTTGTACGTCGTTGCCATTGTCAATTTCTCCAAAAGGTCCTTGGGTTTCAGTCGAAATCCCGACTTTGGCGCTTCATCGGACCACCTGGGGGGAGCCTTGAGAAATGCACGCGGGCCAGAGCGCCTCGGCGGACGCCGAAGGTCGAGGCGCCGCGGCCTCAAACTTCCGCCGCGCCGACGGCGAACTCGCGCCCTCGCCCCGAAAAAACGCCCGCTTGAACGCTGAAAACGGCGTTTTTCACGTTCTTGAGCGCCTCGAACGGTTCCGCGGACAGCACGTGCAACCGTCGCAAACCGCGCCATCCGCACGTCTTGCCACTCGAAAAAAACTTGGATTTTTTTTTGCGCGCCGGGCGGTCAGCGGAGTCCTATGCAGCCCGCGGCATCCGCTGCGTCGTTCACCGGATGCGCCGACGGCACGCCGGCGCAGCGATCGCGCAAGGCAAGCAGCGCGACGGCGGCGACGAACGCCGCGGCCGTGCAGGTGACTTGCGACGCCGTGAACGGCCCCGCCGTCGGCACGCGCTCCGGCGCGGCGCGGAACCACTCGGTCAACGGCCGGCCGACCCCGTAGAGCATGACAAACCACAACAGCAGCGTTCCTCGCCACCGTGGACGGTCGAGTCGCTCAAGGGTGAACGCGATAACGATCAACATCACGATCTCATAGAGTTGCGTAGGGTGGCGAGGAACTCCCTCCGGGGCCTCGGCCCCGACGGGAAAGCTCAACCCCCACGGCAGGTCCGACGGGGCCCCGTAGCAGCATCCGTTCACGAAGCACGCGACCTTGGCAAGGATCATCGGGATCGTCAAGGCGAGCACCACCAGGTCGAGCAGCTTCATTCGATTGCGCCCCAAGAGTGCCACGCCGGTGACAGCGACCGCCAGATAGGCCAGCGGCCCGCCCCAAAGACCGTTCGTGAAATAGTAGTGAAGGTCGAGGTAATTGTGCCAATCGAGGCGGTGGTTGAGCACATCGCATAGGATCCTCGCCCCGACGGCCATGCCGAAGGCGTAGCAAACGCACAACGCCACGCCGACCTTGCGTGAAATCCCCATCCGGCGGCAGTAGAACAAGGCCGTGGCGAGAAACGCCAACATGCTAAAGACGTAGACGAACGTGTAGGTCCTCAACCCGCCGATCATCGGCCACATGGTCCGTTCTCCTATGACTTTGGCCCGACCTTTCGGTCAGCGCTACTCCAGCCGTAAGGCGTGTTCCCGGAGTTTCGTAAGTCCCTCAAAAATGCGCGACTTCACCACGGTTTCGGGAATATCCAGCACTTCGGCGATCTCCGGCCGGGAAAGGTCCTCGACATAGCGCAAGCGGAGCACTTCGCGGTACGATTCGTCGAGCGCTTGCACCATTTCCGCGAGTTTGGAGCGGGCCTCATCCTTGACCATTTGCGTGAGCTGACCGGTCAAGGCCTCATAGATTTGCGAAGCCGCCGGCAAGGCGACGCCGTCCTTCCGGTGGGCCCGTTCGCGGAGCAGGTTCAAACAGTGGTTCCGCGCAATTTTGTAGACCCACGGGCGGAAGGCGTCGGGAATGTCCACGGCGCTGAGCACCTTGCAGGAGATGTCTTGAACCGCGTCCTCGGCCTCCTCCAGACGACCGAGATAGCCCCAGCAGAAACGCAGCAGCGCATCACGATACAGACGATGCAACTCCACCGCGGCCTGGGGATCCTTCGTCCGTAGACGCGCGATCAGCGACGGCGTGGCGCCGTCAGTCGGTTGCGTTGGATCGTTCCCCGCTGATTCCACGACGCGTCGCTACCCCTTCGGCCTGTCCGTCGCCGGCACCCCGTCTGCGCTCGGCATGGCGGCGTCCAACGCCCGCAACTCGGCCTCGATTTTACTCAAAGCCTCCGCGTCGTCCCAGTACTGCGGCGAATAAAGAGATTGCAGCATCAAGAGCGCCTGGCGCTGCCGGGCGCGTTCGGCCGGTCCGCCGTTCTTGAAGATTTCGCGGGCGTCGAGAAGCGCCTCCTCCGCGTTCTCATAATCCCGCTCCTTGTCCTGTCCGGCCTGCGCGGGACGAATCATCAGTAACGTTCCCAAGTTCATCAGGCACCCACCGGCGTAGTCGTCTCGTCGCAACCGCAGGAAGGTCGCCAGAGCGCCGCGGTAGCGAGGCTCGGCCTCGTCGTATTTGCCCTGACTGTGCAGCGTCTCGGCGAGTTTGTTCTCCATCCGCGCGACCGCCAAGACGTTCAGGTCGATCACGGTCTCCGTGGAGGCCCGCCGCTGCTGTTCCAGCCGCTCGAACGTGACGGCCACGGCCAACACCGCGGCAACCAACGCCGTGGCGGAATAGAAGAACAAGCGGTGACGCACGACAAGCTTACGAAGGTGATACAGCGCGCTCGCCCGTCGGGCCAGGATCGGCTGGTTGGCAAGGTAGCGGTCGATATCCTCCGCGAAGGCCGCGGCGCTCTGGTAGCGCCGTGCGGGTTCCTTCTCCAACGCCTTCAGGGCGATGGTCTCCAAATCTCCACGCAGCGAGCGATCGTGCGAACTGGGCCGGCGCGGGGGGTCTTCGCAGATCACCCGAATCGCCTCCGGCAACGCGCCGCGTTTCACGGCATAAGGGAGCTGATCCGTCATCAGCTCGTAGAAGACTACGCCGAGTGAGTAGACGTCGCTGCGCACGTCGATTTCGTCGGGGTTCCCTCGCGCCTCCTCGGGGCTCATGTAGGGCAGCGTCCCCATGATTCGCCCTACGTCGTGCGTGGTGCTGATAAGCGAGACCTCCGGGTCGGTGATGCGGGCGAGTCCGAAGTCGAGGATCTTGGGATGGCCGTCGGCATCCACGAGGATATTGGTGGGCTTCAGATCTCGGTGGATCACTCCGCGCTGGTGGGCGTAATTGATCGCTTGGCAAATGCTGCAGAACAGCTCCAACCGGCCTGGTCGCGGAATGTGATGCTCACGGACGTATTGATTCAAGGGAACGCCGCGGACCAGCTCCATAGCGAAGAAATGTTCGCCCTCGTCGGTCCGTCCGCCGTGGTAGATGGCGGCGATGGCGGGGTGCTTGAGGCGGGCGAGCGTCTGGGCCTCACGCTCGAACAACTTCAGGTGATACTCGTCGACGTGCCGGCCGCCGCGAACGACTTTGATGGCCACGAGGCGTTTGGGCGCTTCTTGCTCGGCTTCGTAGACGATCCCCATGCCGCCCTCACCCAGGCGACGTCGGACGTAATAGGACCCGATGGTCGTCGGAATCGGCGCGGGGAGGGGCGACGAGACCTGGGCGATCGCCTCGATGCCGGCCCGAAACTCAGCCGCCCGGCTCTGGCACGTCGGACAGGTCGAGACGTGCTCGGCGATCTCCGGGGCGTTGCGGTCCATGCCGCTCCAAAGCTCTTCCTCTGAAAGCTCACATATCATGGGGATCCGCCCCGCTTCTAGCCGATCAGGGCCAAAACTTCCATCGTAACTGAAGACATCCTCAAGGCGTCTTCCCAATCATATCGCCCGGACACGCCGCTTAGGCGGAATTTGTGAAAAATTGAGGATTTTTCATCCGTCGCGGAGGGCAGTTCGGTGTTGTATGTGTAGCCGAGGCGACGTAAACTCGGCTGGCCATGGACGGCGTGCAGTAAAGGGAGTATTAACTATTTCGTCAATCGCTCAAAGGGGCGTTTTGTGAGTTCGTTGGGAGGATGATGGTTATGAGAACGGAAGGATTCACGGGTAACCGAGGTCGACGGTCGGCGCAGAGCGCGTTTACGCTGATTGAGTTGTTGGTGGTGATTGCGATCATCGCCCTGTTGATCGCGATCCTGCTGCCGTCGTTGGAGGCGGCGAGGAGACAGGCCAAGCAGAATACTTGCCTCTCGCGCATCAAGAACATCGCTACGAGCAGCCGGGTGTACGAGGCCGACGACCCGGCGGGTTGGGGAATCCCCGCGCACGGGAGTTTGGGCGAGGGGGTCAAAAATGCCCAGGGTATCCGCGTGGGACCCGGATCGTGGACCGACTTGGCCAGCAGGGGGCGTTTCGTCGGGGCCTACGAATGGGGCGGCAAAAGCGGTATCGGGAAGCTCGAGGGATTCGGCGGTCGTGACGACGTTGCGTACGGTACGGAAGCGGGTTTCGGTCCGGCGACCCGTCCGATGAACGATATCCTTTACAAAGGGGGATTCAAGGACAACAATAGGCCGTACAACCGCATCGGGGCGACGGCGGACACCAAGCTGGATCTCGATTTGTTCAAGTGCCCGGGTGACGACGGTCCGCCGCGCGCGGCACACTGTCCGGACTGGCTGAGTCAGAGCCAGCGGTCATCGTACGATCACTTCGGCACCAGCTACACCGCCAACGTCTTCATGACCTCCACCGCCGGCGGCGGGCCGATGTACAGCAACTCGCCGTATCTACGGCCGACAACGCGCGTGCCCACCCCGGCCAGGACGTTGTACTACGAGGAGAACATCGGCCGCTGGGCGTGGTCCTGCAAAAACGAGTTGCCGGAGTGCCTCCTCGCGCTCAGTCTTACCGGCGTCGACCCCGGACCCACCAAAGCGCTCCGCGGCTGGCACGGGCGCGATTGGACGTTCAACCGCGCCTTCGTGGATGCTCACGCCGAGCTACAGAAGATTCTCATCGAGGGTACCGAGGACCGGGAAGGCTACGCTCTGCATTACCGGAATGAACAGCTTGAGTCGTATCCGAAGTTTGGAGAGGAGGCCTGCGGCAGCCCGGCAGATTGCTTCCGACAGTACCAGTGCATCATTGTTCGCGGGCCGGGCTGGCAGAAGGATACCATGCCGGCTGCGCTGCTCTATACCGGTCTGATCTGGGGCGGCGGCGGCCGACCGTCCTACGAGAAGTGCGTCCAAAGTGATTGACCGGAATCTTCCGCGGGGTCGAACTATGAACACCGCCGACGAAGCCCGTCGGCGGTGTTTTCATGGTGCGCCGGGCATGGCGTATGACTTGGAGGTGCAAGTCCTCTGGGAGCGGGCGCTGTAGTGCTGGAATCGGTCCGTGGCCAAGAAGGGAATCAAGGTGAAGGAACTCGCCCGGGAACTGGGAGTCACCTCGCGGCAGCTCATCGACCGCTGTCGGGCCGAAGGGCTCCCCGTCCAAAATAGCATCACCAAACTCAACCCTGAGTTGGAGCGGACCATTCGGGGATGGGTCGCCCGGGGGCCACACGAAGACCGAACTTCCCCGGCGTAATGACCATGCGGCCTTACCCGCGAGGTTGTCAGCGGACTTCCATCGTTGCGTACGTCTTGACCCACGCGGCATAGGCCGACGGGTCGAACATTACCCAACGGACGAGTTCGGGATTCGCATGAGACACGAGGAACTCGCGCACGGTCGTCAAGGAAGCGCGGGCCGCTTCGGCCAGGGGATAGCCGTAGACGCCGCAACTGATCGCGGGGAATGCGACCACTCTGCAACTGTCCGCTTCCGCCAACTCCAACGACGAACGGTAGCAGGAGGCGAGTAGATCGGCCTCTCCCGCCCCGCCGCCGCGCCACACCGGACCGACGGTGTGGATCACGAATTTGGCGGGAAGGCGATAACCGGACGTGATCTTCGCCTGCCCGGTCGGGCATCCGCCCAACGTTCGACATTCCGATCGAAGCTGCGGGCCCGCGGCCCGGTGGATGGCCCCATCCACGCCGCCCCCGCCGAGCAGCGACGTATTCGCGGCGTTGACGATGGCGTCCACGTGTTGCTGGGTGATATCGCCTCGGACGATCTCAATGCGAGTCATCGGTTTGGCATTCCCCACTCGGCGTCGGCCGGACCAGAACCGTTTCGTCGATCAAACCCACCGGGCTACGATGCTCAAGACACCCGAGGATCAGTTCGCTCGGAAAGTCCCGATGCCGCAGCCGGTGGGACCGGATGAACTCCTTTCGGTGCCGTGAGCCGGCAAGCGACCCTAACATTCTCGCTCCTACCCCGATCGCTCTATTCCGTTCGACGCGAAGACCAGGGACTGCGAGAGTGTCCTCGTCGCGTTTCCGCCCCTCGACAAGCGGCTGCACCGTGTTGCGCCAGTCCTCTTCCGAGCGATCGGGAATGCCGATTTCAGGAAAGGCGTAGCGCCGCTCCAACTGCAAAACGAACGTTCCCTTCCACCCATGTCCCAGCGCGAACGTGGCGAAGTATTTGCCGTTACCGCGGATTCGCCGGTCGCGCTGCCGGGCCAACGCCGCGGCGTGTGCGATCCGCGCCGCAGCGATCGACGAAAGCAGCTCGCGATAGAACGTGCGACGCTCGCCGCGTACAAAGAACGACCGGCGCAAGGAAACATAGCTCTGTAGAAAGCGCCAGCGCTGTGAACGCGAGGCGTGCCGCTGGAAGTAGTGGTCCAGTTGGGCCAGGGCGCGGGCGACCCGTCGGCGTGACGGAAGATTGCCCGCAAAATGGGCCCCGTGCAGGTCGACGAAAAGGGCCTGACATCCGCCGTCGGACGTGGGTTGGACGAGGATGTTGCCGGGGTGCGCGTCGCGGTGGACGAAACCCCGATTGTGGGCGGAGGCAAACAATCGAGCGACGGCTTCGATCAACGAAAGAGCCGTCGCGCAGCGCTCTTCGGCGCACTCCCACGCATGGGAAAGGGGAACAGCGTCCGGCAGCCCCTTCGACAGCAGCACCTCGCCCCCGCGGCGCTGTCCGTCCAGGCCCACCGCGAGGCCGCGAACCGCCGGGACCCCGCGTCGCTCGACGGCCCGTGACGCCCGCCACTCGCGCTGCGCGGTCCCCATCCCCACCCCTCGGGAAAGACGACTGAGCAGGCTGCCGCCGTCGCCCTCGAAAACCTTGGCAAACACCGTTCCTTCGCTCAGCGTGACGCGCCAGGTCCGGCGCAGGCGGCCCGACTTTACGAGGGTCGCGCGGTGATCGCGTTCCAACGCGAACCAGTCCGGCGCCGACGGGCCGAGAACCGCTTCCCGGGCGCGCGATCCCATCAGCCAGTGTACGGATGCGCGGCGTACACCAACGATCGGTTCGCGTCTCGGGTCGCGATCCACCGTTGGCACCACCGTTGTCGTTGTCGATAGGGACATAGCGTGGTCACACCGCCGGCGGATTCTAATCGGAGAACGCCCCACCCACCAAGGTGGTGCCATTTTGACTGGAACACGGCGGCCGTACGTCTGAACCTGTAGTACGTGTTTAGCGCCCCGAGAAGCAAATTCGGCGGAGGGCAGGTCGCAACCAGCCCCGTCGGATGTTGCCAAATGGCGCACCGCGCCGATCGTGCCGCCCCTCACGGGGCTTGTCTTGGAGCCGACAACACCGGTACCCACGGCTCACGCCTCAAGTTTACCCACATCTTTGGGCCGTCCCGTTATCCGCAGATTCACGTGATCGTTCTCTCCGAAACCGGCACGCACGTCATCCTCGAGGTCTTCGTCCAGCGAGGAAAGAAGAGCGAATTCCCCCTGGCCGGTTCGTGGCTGAGGAAAGTCCCCGAAGGCTCGCTGGTGCTGTGGGACCGCGGGTTGTACGGCTAGGCCTCCTGGGTTCAAGCGTCACGCCGTGGCGCGCACGTCGTCGGTCGCGTGGCCGACCGTGTGGTCTTCCAAGTCGTTCGTACACTCCACGACGGCTCCTTCCCTTCGAGGCTCAGGGCAGGCCTGGCCACGATCTACCCCACGGGACGCGATCGGCGACACCGCACCCACGGCCTCCTCGTTCGCGTCATCGAGTACACCTTCGACGACCCCAACCGCCCCGGTCAGGGCGAGCGTCACCGGGCGGTGACGACCGTGCTCGATGCGGACGCGTACCCGGCCACGGAACTCGTGGTGCTCTACCCTGAGCGTTGGGAAATCGAAATCGGGAATGACGAACTCAAGACCCATCAACTCGATGGCCTCGTGCATCTTCGTCCCGGCGCGCCGGGCTCACCATTTTCCCCGCCCTTCACGCTCCCTCCTCAGTCGCGTTCAGCCTCCAGGATCGGTTGGTCCAACGCCTGTTCGGCCACCAGCTTCTTGAGCCGACGGTTCTCGATCTCCAGCTCCTTGAGCCGCTTGGCCTCCTCGGCCTTCATGCCGCCGTACTGGTTCCGCCAGCGGTGGAAGGTCGCCTCCACGACCTCCAACTGCCGGCACACCTCGCCGATCCTCCGACCTTCGGATTTAGCGTGCTGTTCTCGATATCTTGTAAAGCATCTTTTTACTTGCGCGATCGGTTTCTATGGCGCATACTTTCAATGACACCGCTTGGCACTGCGGAGTCGGGAGTGTGGCATGGACGCCGATCCGCGGGATCAACGCCTTCGCGAACTCGAAGCCGAGGTCGCCCGCCTTCGCGCGGAGAACGAGCAACTTCGTCAATTCGTCAAACAACTTCAGGAACGTATCGAAGAACTGGAACGGGCGGCGGCCCGGCAGGCGGCCCCGTTTCGACGCAAGGACAAGGATCGCAAGCCGCCGGACCAGCATCAAACACCGGGACGAAAACCGGGGCATCCACCGGCGCATCGACCCGAACCGCCGCAGATCGACGATCACGTCGAGGTTCGACTGACCGGCTGTCCGCACTGCGGAGGACCCGTCGATTCGGTCGAGCCCTGCGAACAGATCCTCGAGAACCTTCCGCCCGTGCGGCCCCACGTCACGCGCCTGGTCACTTACACGGGACGTTGTCCGCGTTGCGGCGACGTTCGCAGCACGCATCCCATGCAGGTCAGCACCGCCGTGGGCGCCGCCAAGGTGCATCTGGGGGCCAGGGCATTGGCCCTCGGGGCGCTGCTCAACAAGCATCTGGGATTGCCCATGCGACCCACCTGCCGCGTGCTGATGCACCTGGGCGGACTGCGGCTGACGCCGGGCGGACTGGCTCAAGCCCTGCACCGCGTGGCCGACAAGGCCAAGGGATCTTTCCTCGAACTCGTCGCCGGCTTGCGCGCCCAGCCCGCGGTCTACGCCGACGAAACCAGTTGGTGGGTACGGAACCCCGGTTACTGGTTGTGGGTGTTCACCACGCCCGATCGCACGATCTATCGGGTGGAAAGGAGTCGCGGCAAGGACGTGGTCTTCGACACCTTGGGCGCGCACTTCGGCGGGGTGCTGACCAGCGACTGCCTGGCCAGCTATGAAAACCTCCCCTACATCATGCAAAAGTGTTACGCCCATCATCTCAAGGCCATCGCAGCGGCACGGGATCGAAAACCCGAGGATCAACGATCCTACTTCCGAGGACTGACCGCCTTACTCCACGCGGCCATGACCCTCGACCGGATGCGCGGCGATCCGTCGCCTCCGGAGTTCCTTCGCATCCGCCAACATCTCGATCAACGCGCCGATGCCTTGATCCTGCCGCCGCGGTCCTGCTCAGCGAGACGGACGGCAACGGAGGTGGGGAATGACCTGGATACTTGATCTGGCCCGCAGGGCCCACGCCGCCGCCGCGGACGCGGCATTGCTTCAGACAAACACCAAGAACGCCGTGCTCAAGGATGTGGCGGCGCGGATCGAGAGCGACGCGCGGCTGGTTCAGCGGATGAACGAGGAGGACCTGGCGGCGGCCCGCGACGCCGGATTGAGTGACGCCAAGCTCCGGCGCCTTTCGCTCCCGGACGCCAGCCTGGCACAGATGTGCGCCGGGCTGCGTCAGGTGGCCGAACTTCCCGATCCGGTCGGGCGGATCACGCACGAGTACACCGTCCCCAGCGGGCTCCTGGTCCGCAAGGTGCGGTCTCCGCTCGGAGTGATTCTGCTGATCTACGAGGCCCGCCCCAGCGTCACCGTCGATGCCTTCGCGCTGTGTTTCAAATCCGGCAACGCCTGCCTCTTGAAGGGCGGGCGGGAGGCGGCGCGCACCAACGTCGCCCTCGCCGAACGAATCCACGCCGCCCTCGCGGCGTACGACATCTCCCCCGACGTGGTCGGATTTCTGACGACCTCGAACCGCGACGTCATGGAGGAACTTCTCACCCTCGATCAATACATCGATCTGGTGATTCCTCGCGGGGGAGTCGATCTGGTTCGGTTCGTCAGCGAACACGCAAGGATGCCCGTGGTGCGACACTTCCAGGGCGTCTGTCATATCTTCGTGGACGCCTCCGCGGATCCGGATTCCGCAGTGGAGATTTGTGCAACCGCCAAGACCTCGGCGCCCGCGACGTGCAACGCGGTCGAGGCCGTTCTGGTCCATCGGGACATCGCCGCCACGTTCGTGCCGAAACTCGCGGCCCGGTATCGCCACGAGGGCGTGGAAGTTCGTGGGGATCCAAGCGTGTGTGCTCTCGCGGAGGCGGCGGTCCCCGCGATCGACGACGATTGGGGTCGTGAGTTTCTGGACCTGATCGTCGCCGTCAAGGTGGTTCCCGATGTCGAAGCCGCCATCGGCCACATCCGGCGCTACGGGTCCAACCACACCGACGCCATCCTGACCACGACCGAGGACCATGCAAAACTCTTCACTTCGGGTGTGCTCCTCCTGTACCTTGGTGAACGCCTCGACGCGATTCAATGACGGGTTCCAACTCGGGCTGGGAGCCGAAATCGGAATTAGCACGTCACGAATGCACGCCTACGGTCCAATGGGACTGGAAGAATTGACCGCCCAACGCTACGTGGTTCGCGGCGCGGGACAAGTACGGTAGGCTGGCTACGACGACTTAGGGTTAGTTTTTGGAGCGGTCCCGCCGTTCCACCCCCAATCCCGACTTCGAAGATCGAGGAAAACCGCCGTCGCCCGAATGGGCCGCCTGACAAGGAACGTTCTGACAAGCCCTTGCGATTTCGAGGCCGGTGGCGAATTCGCTTGACTTCCCGACGATTGCGCGGTAGATTCCTCAACAATGAATAAGTGCTTCTCGAATCTGCGGCACCATCATCACCACCACGGAACCGTGGCCGGGTGATGGTATAGCCTCACTAACTTGAGATTGCCATCGACGCCGGCTCCGACCGGCGTTTTTTTTCGCCGTTGTTTCGGGGCCCGCGTCACAGAAAGGAGCCTCGAATGCTTTTGCGACAAGACCACACTCAGTTGCGCCTAGCGCTTCCCAAGGGTCGGATGGCCGAGGGCGTCCTCGCGCTGCTCGATGACGCCGGTATCCGCGTTCGCACCGGCGCCCGGGAATACCGGCCGGCCATTTCCCTTTTGGGATTCGAGGTCAAAATCCTCAAACCGCAGAGCATCGTGACGATGCTGCAAGTCGGCTCGCGCGACTTGGGCTTTACCGGCGCGGACTGGATTACGGAGTTCGGCGCGGAGGCGGTCGAGTTGCTCGACACCGGGCTCGATCCGGTCCGGCTCGTGGCGGCCGCCCCGCATGAGTTTCTAACCGGCGGGCAACTCCCTCAGCGATCCCTCGTCGTCGCGTCCGAGTTTGAGCGGATCACGAAGGCGTGGATCGAGCGCCGCGGGCTGGACGCGACGTTCCTGCGCTCCTTCGGCGCGACGGAGGTCTATCCGCCGGACGACGCCGATTGCATCGTCGATATTGTGGCGACCGGCGGGACTCTGCAGGCCAACGGTTTGCAGGTCGTCGATGAACTCGCCACCTCATCCACCCGGCTGTACGCGAGCCCGGCCGTACTGAAAGAGCCCGCTCTCCGAGAGCGGATCGACGGATTCGTGATGCTGTTGCGATCCGTGCTGGAAGCACGCCGGCGGGTGATGGTCGAAGTGAACGTCGACGAGGCCAATCTGGAGCGCATCGTCGCCATCCTTCCGTGCATGCGCGAACCGACGGTCTCGCCGCTGCACGGTCAGCAGGGTTACGCCGTCAAGGCCGCGGTGCGTCGCGAAGAGCTGCCGGGGCTCATTCTGCGGGTCAAGGCGCATGGTGGAACGGATATTGTGGTGAGTCAGCTTTCGCAGATTGTTCCGTAGCTGCACAAACAGGCGTTGGTCACAGGGATTGAATCGTGGAAACGAGTCCTCTTGATGACTTGACGTGTATCGCGCGGCAGCCCAATCGAGCACCGTACGTGGTCCCGTCTCATCCGGCCTCGATGGACCTGCGGCTCGATGCGAACGAAGGCCCGCCGTCGCCGTGTGAAGTCGTCGAGGCGTTGGCCAGCCTGGATACGGAAGTGCTCCGACGCTACCCGAACGTACGCGAGCTAGAGGCTGTCCTTGCGTCGAAGCACGGCGTTGAGCCGCAGCGTGTGGTCGCCACCGCAGGGGCGGATGGCGCTATCGACCGCATCTGCGGCGCGTTCCTCGGGCCTGGGCGGGAGCTGATTCTACCCGTGCCGACTTTTGAGATGCTCAGCCGCTATGCCGAGCTCGCGGGCGCGCGGACGGTCGAGATCGATTGGCCAGACGGTCCGTTTCCGACGAACGACGTGCTCGCCGCCGTCGGTCCCGATACGGCCATGATCGCGGTCGTCTCGCCGAACAACCCGACCGGGGCGGTGGCGGAGAACGCAGATCTTGTGCGACTCTCCGAGACCTGTCCGCAGACGCTGATCCTGGTCGATGCGGCGTACGCAGAGTTCGCCCGGACCGATCTAACGCCCGTGGCGCTGACGTTGCCCAACGTCGTGGTCACACGCACGTTTTCCAAGGCCTGGGGTTTGGCGGGGCTGCGCGTGGGCTATGCAGTCGCACCGACGGAAGTCGCCCGGCGCCTTTGCGCCGCGGGCGGACCGTACGACGTCAGCGGTGTTTCGCTCGCGCTCACCCTCGCCCGTCTGCGGTGCGATTCGGATGACATTCAAGACTACATCAACCGCGTTCACATAGAGCGCGACCAACTGGCCGAGTACATTCGTGCCCTCGGCGGCGAACCGGTTCCTTCGCAGGCGAACTTTGTGTTCGCGCGTGTCCGCGACGCGGTTTGGTTGCGCGATTCCCTAGCCGGGCAGGGTATCGGCATTCGCATTTTTCCGGACCAACCGAAGCTGTCCTCGTGCATCAGGATCACCTGTCCAGGGAATGAGAGCTCATTTCCCCGCGTGTTGAAGGCGCTTTCCACGTCATGCCAGCCGCAGGCCATCTTGTTCGACCTCGACGGGGTGCTGGCCGATGTGTCCCGATCATATCGTCGCGCGATCCTCGAGACGGCGAGCTCGTTCGGCGCCCCGGTCACCTTTGAGGACGTTGCGGAGGCGAAAGCAGCGCCGGATTCGAACAATGACTGGGTCGTTACCCATCGTCTGGTTTCCGGGCGCGGCGTACGCGTCTCGCTCGACGAGGTGACGCGGCGTTTTGAATCGGTTTACCAAGGTACCTCGGCGAAGTCTGGGCTGTGGATGACCGAACGCCTGATGCCGGACGTGAAATGGCTCGAGCGGTTGCGGCGACGCGTGCGGCTTGGAATCGTTACGGGCCGACCGCGTTCGGATGCGGCGCGCTTTCTCCGTCACGCCGGCGTCGACGCACTGTTTGACGTGGTGGTCTGCATGGAAGACGCCCCACTGAAGCCCGATCCGGGGCCGGTCGTGTTAGCCCTGCGCCGGCTCGGCGTCGAACGGGCGTGGATGGTCGGCGACACGCCGGACGACGTGCGGGCGGCACGCGCCGCCGGGGTCGTGCCGCTGGGCGTCGTCGCGCCGTCGGATGAGCCCAGGGTTACATCGCAACGTTTGCTTGCAGCGGGTGCTGCACGCGTGCTCGACACCCTTGCCCAACTTGAGGAGCTCTTGCCATGAACCCACGCCAAAGTTCGATGACCCGCAAGACGAACGAAACGGACATCCGTGTCTTTGTCGATCTGGACGGCACAGGCCGAGCCAGCGTGCGCACGGGGATCGGCTTTCTCGACCATCTGCTGACGGCGTTGGCGCGGCACGCGCGGCTCGATCTCGAACTCGAGTGCCACGGCGACCTGGCGGTTGACGATCACCACACGGCGGAGGACTGCGCGCTGGCGCTTGGCGCGGCGATGGATCAGGCCCTCGGCGAACGCCGGGGGATCGCCCGGTTCGGCTCGGCGTTCGCGCCGCTCGATGAGGCCCTCGCCCGTGCGGTGATCGATCTTTCCGGCCGGCCGTTCGCCCGCGTGGAGCTGGGTCTCTCCCGCGACAAACTTGGTGATTTGTCGTGTGAAAACGTCGCTCACGTGTTGAGCTCGTTAGCGATAGCCTCGCGGGCGACGATCCATGTCGATGTCCTGCACGGGGCGAACGACCATCACAGG
Organism: uncultured Phycisphaera sp.; assembly: GCA_964421865.1. Classification (GTDB taxonomy): domain Bacteria; phylum Planctomycetota; class Phycisphaerae; order UBA1845; family UBA1845; genus SBAX01. The sequence continues at coordinate 15,895 of CAYQZH010000037.1, forward strand.
GCCGAAGCGACATTCAAGGCGCTCGCCCTGGCGCTGCGTGAAGCGGTGCGTCGTGACGGCTGCGAAGACATCCCCAGCACGAAGGGGGTGCTGTAATGGCTGCAAGTACCGTCGCTGTCCTACGCACGGGCGTCGCCAACCTCGCTTCGGTCCTGGCAGGCTTGCGTCGGGCTGGCGCGGACGCCCGCCTTATGGACGACGCGCGAAGCGTCGAGGAAGCAGAAAGGCTCGTTTTGCCCGGCGTTGGCTCCTTCGGAGCCGCGATGACGCAGCTCCGCTCGCGCGGGCTGGTCGAGCCGCTGGCGCAGCGGATTCGCGCTGGTCGACCGACGCTCGCCATTTGTCTGGGGCTGCAACTGCTTGGCTCCGGCAGCGAAGAAAGCCCGAACGTCGCGGGGCTCGACGTGTTCCCGGAGCGCGCCACACGATTCGATTCGTGCGTTCGTGTCCCGCAACTAGGATGGAACCTTCTCACGACCAACTCCGCGAGCAGGTTGATCCGGCCCGGTTACGCGTACTTTGCTAACTCGTATCGCTTCACTCGAGCGCCTGTCGGCTGGCGGGCAGCATGGTCCGATCACGGCGGCCGCTTCGTCGCAGCATTGGAGCGGGGCTGCGTGTTGGCGTGCCAATTTCATCCTGAGCTCTCGGGGGTGTGGGGCGTGGCGCTGCTGCGTCGCTGGGTGGTGGCGTCCGAAGCGGAGTTTGTCGAATGCTGATTCGTCGTGTCATTCCGTGCCTCGATTGCCGCGACGGTCACGTCGTAAAAGGCGTGCGGTTCTCGAACCTGCGCGATGTCGGCTCGCCGGTCGAATGCGCCAGTGCTTATGAAGCCCAGGGCGCCGACGAAATCGTCTTGCTCGACGTTTCGGCGACCCCGGAAGGGCGTGAACATCAGGTTCAAACCGTGCGTGCCGTGCGCGACGCGCTCTCCATCCCCTTCGCCGTCGGCGGTGGAGTCCGCAGCGTGGAGAATGCTCGTGTCTTACTGGAGGCCGGGGCGGACAAGGTCGCGGTCAACACCGCCGCGGTCGATGACCCGTCGCTAATTGATGAACTAGCCGGTCGTTTTGGTAGCCAGTGTACGGTCCTCGCCGTGGATGCGGCGCGGAATCAAGACGGGAGTTGGTGTATCGTCGTGCAATCCGGTCGGAAACGCACCGGTCTCGATGCGGTCGCCTGGTGTCGAGAAGGTATGCAACGCGGCGCTGGCGAAATCCTACTAACGAGTTGGGACCGCGACGGCACACGAAGCGGCTACGATTTGGAGCTTCTCGCCGCCGTCTCGCGTGCCGTAACCGTTCCCGTGATCGCCTCCGGCGGAGCGTCATCGCCCGACGACTTGCTCGACGCACTCCAAGCCGGCGCGGACGCCGTCCTGGCCGCCAGCATCTTTCACGAAGCGGAGTACACCGTTGCAGATGTAAAGAACTGCCTCGCCCGAAACGGAATCGAGGTGCGTCGATGATCATCCCGTCGATCGATCTTATGAACGGACGTGCGGTGCAGTTGGTCGGCGGGCGAACGCTCGAGTTGGATGCCGGCGATCCGAGACCCATCGCCGAACGATTCGCGCTCGCCGGTGAAATCGCCGTGGTGGACCTGGATGCGGCGCTCGGCCGCGGCTCCAATGCAGGTGTTATGCACGAACTTCTTCGCATCGCTCCGTGTCGCGTCGGTGGAGGCATCAGGAGCGCCGACGCCGCCATGCATTGGCTTGATGCCGGCGCGTGCAAGGTCATGCTCGGCACCGCGGCGACGCCCGAGGTGTTGCAAAAACTGCCCCGCGATCGCGTCGTCGCGGCGCTGGATTGTTTCGATGGTGAAGTGGTGGTCGATGGTTGGCGCACCCGAACCCAAGAGCCGGTACTGACGAAACTCCGGGAGTTGCAACCCCTGGCCGGCGGGTTTCTGGTCACATTCGTCGAACGCGAAGGACGTCTGGAAGGCACCAAGCTAGAGGTCGTCGAGGAGCTTGTCCGAGCCGCCAGCGATTCTCGACTCACCATCGCGGGCGGCATCGCATCTACAGACGAGATTCGCGAGCTTGACCGCCTCGGCGCCGACGCGCAGGTCGGCATGGCCTTGTACAAGGGGCGCTTCAGCCTGGCCGAAGCCATCGCCGCGCCGCTCACCACCGACCGACCGGACGGACTCTGGCCGACCGTCGTCGTCGATGAGATCGGCGTCGCTCTGGGGTTGGCATACTCGTCCCGCGAGAGCCTTGAACGTGCGGTCGAGACCCGCCGAGGCGTATACGAGTCACGCTCACGGGGCATCTGGGTGAAGGGTGAAACATCCGGCGCCACCCAGGACCTGTTGCATGTCGATCTGGATTGTGACCGTGACACCATGCGCTTTACGGTTCGCCAGCGCGAGCCGGGTTTTTGCCATCGCAACAGATACACCTGCTGGGGCGATGGGGATGGGCTGTTCCCCCTGGCGCGCCGCTTGCGAGGTCGGATGACCCATTCGCCACCGGGCTCCTATACGCGCCGCTTGCTGGACGATCCCGCTCTACTCCGAGCCAAGTTGATCGAAGAAGCGGCGGAGCTTGCCAACGCGACCACAGATTCGGAGGTGACGGCGGAAGCGGCGGACTTGCTCTATTTTGCATTGACGGCGATGACGAGATACGGCGTGACGCTCGCCGATGTCGACGCTGAACTGGCTCGTCGGGCGCGAAGGGTGAGTCGTCGTCCGGGGGACGCCAAAGGGAATTCAGGAGCCCCAAGGTGAGCGAAGCCCTCCTGCGAATGATCCCGCCCGATGAGATTCCGTCTCAACGCCGCGACATTTTCGACCCCGAAACACTACGGCAAGCCGCCATGATTGTGGACGACATCCGTGCGCGTGGCGAACCCGCCTTGCGGGAGTACGCGGCCCGCTTCGACGCGCTAGATCCATCCGAGCCTATTGTTCGAACCGGTTCGGCGCTCGCTTCCGCCTGCGATGGTCTTTCGAACGCTGAGCGAGAACTGCTGACCCGAACAGCTGCCCGTATCCGGCGTTTCGCCGAAGCCCAGCGTGCCTGCGTCCGCGACTTGCGACTCGAAATCCCCGGCGGCGCCGCCGGACATTCCGTCCTGCCCGCCAAAACCGCCGGCTGCTACGCTCCAGGCGGTCGATACCCGCTGGTCTCCAGCATGCTCATGACCGTCGTTACCGCCCGCGCAGCCGGGGTGGAATGCGTCTGGGCGGCTTCGCCGCAGCCGTCGCAACTCATGCTCGCGGCGGCTGCGATCGCCGGCGCGGACGCTGTATTGGCGGTCGGCGGCGCGCACGCCGTCGCCGCATTGGCCTACGGCGCTGGACCCCTGCCGCCTTGCGATGTCATCGTCGGGCCAGGCAACGCCTGGGTGACCGCCGCCAAACATCTCATTTCCTCCCGAACACGGATCGACATCCTGGCCGGTCCCTCCGAATTACTGATTCTGGCGGACTGTCACGCCGATCCCGCCCTGATCGCGTCCGATCTGTTGGCCCAGGCCGAACACGACGTTGATGCCAGACCGATGCTGGTGACGACCCATCCTCTTCTGGTCGATGTCGTGAATCGCGAACTCATGCAACAGCTCCGGACCTTGCCGACGTGCAAGACGGCGGAGGCCGCGTTGTCGAACGGCTTCGCCGTTGCTGCCCGAGATCTTGATCAAGCCGTCGAGCTGTGCGACCGGATCGCGCCGGAACACTTGGCGTTGCACGTCATGGACGCGGATCAGGTTGCCCAAAGAGTGCGCAACTACGGCAGTCTGTTTATCGGTTCACAAAGCGCCGAAGTGTTTGGCGACTACGGCGCCGGTCCCAACCACACGCTTCCAACCGGCGGTATGGCGCGAGGCCTGAGCGGCTTGTCGGTATTGAACTTCCTGCGATTTCCGACGTGGTTGCGAATCGACGACGGGAGCGCGGCATCGTCGCTCCATGACGATGCGGAAAGCCTCGCCCGACTGGAGGGATTGGAGGCCCACGCCCGCAGTGCCTCAACGCGCGGCCGGAAAGCAAGGAACCCATGAAGGGAATGGACGGGATTGTCTCCGCAACGAACAGCGCTGTTCCGGCACCGTCACCGGTTGCAAGAAAAATGACTACCATCCTCGTAGCCGGTGTCCCATTCTTCCGAAGAATGGTAGTGTTCAGTGCCGGCCATTCCTTACGGGTTGACGCCGACTCCAACGATCTCAAAAACCTGCTGCGAACGTCGATGTCTTGGTGCGGTGCTTGGGGCGAAAGAAACCGTTTCTGTCGTCCAGTGGTTGTCAGGGCGTTCGGCGACGCTCGCGGCCAGGAAGCTGCGGTTTATGAAACCGCCGCCCAGATCACGCAACCCGTTGCGGACAAGGCCTTTACGAGCCGGGCGAGTGTTGTCTTGGGCGTTCGCTTGCCGAGCCAAGATTAACCGGCTCGCAACGATTGCCTGCGACCCGGCCCAGTCGTTCCGTACGGTCCCCGCCACGCGGGCCGGGCGTCGGCCTTGGGTCCGCCGTCCGGGGTTTCGAACGAATCCCAGCGGTGCAGGCTGGCAGTCGGTGTTCCTGCCTCAAGTCCGGGGTTGCTCGTTAGAAGAACTTCGTGTGTGCCCAGTCAGTGCCCAGTAACCTCGGTCTGCGAAACGTGGGCTGCTCCCCAAAAGCTGATGCAGTCGGTAGGAGAGTCTAACCGCCCCCGG
>CAYQZH010000038.1:0-20459 GCA_964421865.1 uncultured Phycisphaera sp.
GCATACTGACCGTTTGGTTCATTCCCGTGGCGATCGCTCGACCCGTCAGCACGCGGTGGAGGGTCGCGCCCAAGCCGAAGACGTCGGTTCGGTGATCGAGCGTTCCGCGTTGGACCTGCTCCGGGGCCATGTAGTCGATGGTGCCCTGGACCCGCGGCTTGGCCTCGTGAATGCGGGCGCTTTGGCCCAAGTCGATGATCTTCACCGCCCCTTCCGGGGTGACCAGGATGTTGTTGGGTTTCATGTCGGCGTGCACCCAACCGGCCAGATGCATGGCGTGCAGCCCGTGGGCCACCTCGCCGAAGATGCGCAGGATTTCGTCCATCGGACGACGGAACTCCTTGTCCGACATGGGCAGGCCGTTGACGTACTCGAGGAACAGGATCGCCCCTCGTACGCGGAGCCGCTGTCGCAACAGCCGAAACTCATACACCTTGCGGATGACGCGATGGTCAATCGACGAACCGATGGCGTACTCGGCCTTCAGGAGTTCGATGAACCCGGCGTCTTCCGGTTTGACGATTTTGACGATCTTGACCGTGTAGTCCTGCCCCGTCCGCATACATCGCGCACGGAACACGCGCGTCTGGGCCCCGACGCCCAGCTTCTCGACGATGCGGTAGTTTGGAATGTCGACGGACATAAGACGCGTCCGAGTCCGAGCTTCGGCCGGTCGAACGGCTGACGGAACGTCAAAAACGGCGGGCGTGCGGCTGCCGCTTAGACCGCCGCTCCAACGCCGCTTGCCGCCGCTCGTGCCAACGCTTCTGCCGCGGCAACGACCTCAAAGGACCGAGAACGTCGCGTCCCAACGGACGGACGTCGGTGACACTGGAAGAAACCTGGGAAACGCGAAAAAGGATGGCGAGACCGATAATAATAGAATATACGAATGCGCCCGCAGGCCGAATGAATCTCGCGTCTACCCTATCCTCCCTTGTTCCGCGCCTACTATATCGGACAGAGGGTGTCCTGTCAAACAACAGTTCCCGAAACGAGTTGGTCCTCTTTTTCCGTCGGGGCCGAGCCGACCGCCTCGTCGTCCGACGCGGCCGCGACCAGGGTCAGCACGGTCACTTCCGCCGGACAATTCACACGAATCCGAAGGGGAAGGGAGACGCCGATCCCAGGGCTGACGTGGATCATCGTTCCCGCTACCTCGTGGAGTCCCCGCGACATCCGCCGGGGAATGCGGTCGTTGGCCCAAACGCATCCCAGGCCGGGCAAACGTATCTGGCCGCCGTGCGTGTGGCCGGAGAGGACCAGTTGAACTTTCCCGGTCGGCACGCGGAAAACGGTCGACGGGTAATGGGCGAGGAGGATGGTCGGCCCCGACGCGGGCCCCCTTCGCAGGGCTGCGTCGAGGTCTTCCGTCCTACGGCCGGATTGGTCCACGCCGGCCAGGGTCAGGCCCGTCGCGAGGAAGTCGAGGCTTACCGATTCGTTGCGCAAGAATCGCAGCGGCAAGTCCGCATCGGCGAGGCGCGGGTCGTCGTGGTTGCCTAAGACAGCGTAGGCGGGGCGCTGGGCGATGCGCTCCAAGAAGCGCCCCGTCAGCTCGGCGGCTCGTCGCCATTTCCAGCGGAAACTGCAAAAGTCACCGGTGATGAGGAGCAGGTCGTAGTCGAGGTCGGTCAGCAGGGCTTGAGTTGCCTGGCTCGCTCGGTCCCAACGCCGAAAGTGGAAGTCGGAGACGTGGGCCATGCGCAAGCCGTCCAGCCCGGTGGGCAGGCCGGCGAGGGGGACGTTCACTTCTCGAGCGATGACCGCTTCGCTACTCACGATCGTTCACTTTTTCGCACGGGGCGCCGTTACGTCATAGGTGTATCGGCCTGCGGGACAAGGTCCGATTGTCGATTTGCGATTCCTTCGAGGCTCAGGACAAGTTCCGATTGTCGAGTGGAAAGACCGAAGTCGGTTTGTCTACGCCTGTGGTTCAAGAGGCGTTTACAGGCACAAGCGTCATCGTGTCGTTGCCGAAAATGTCGATCACCTTCACGGCCACGGTGTAGCGGCCGGGCTTGGGGTAGGTGTGCGGGGCGCTGGTCAATTCCAGGTCGCGGTTCTTGCGGGTGCGGAAGCTCTGCCACTCGTTCTCGAAGACGTACGAGCCGGTCCAGCGTTCCTCGAACTCGGGCGTCGGGGTATCGAGGGCGAGTTCGCCGGGCGGCGCGTTCTCCACGCCGGTCGTCTTTTCGACATGGATGATCTCCCGACGGCTTTCATAGTTGAAATCCACCGCCCAATAGTCCACCCAGTCCGTCCAGTGTTTGGTGAGCACGTCGCGGGTGAGCACGCCGTTCTTGTCCTTGCTCAGTTTGATAAGCTTGCCCTGTTCGCAGAGCACCTCGCTCTTGCCCTCCTTGAGGTCGGCGGCGATGGCGTCGGCCAGGCCTTGGGTGTAGTAGACGGAGTAGTCCGTCAGCTCCACGGTTATACGAAGCTTGTCCTTCTTGTCGTAGCGCGGCGTCGCTTCGATGTAGCTCACGTCGTAGAAGCGCACCTGCCCCTTCTCCACCGCCCGCTTGTCGAAGACTTCGGGCGGGATGGATTTGGGGGCGAGGTCGATGCCCTTCTGTTTGGCCTCGTCGAGCACGGCGGGAAACAAACCCATCTCGAACTCGAAGGCGAGCACGTCCACTCGCGAGGCCCCGCGTTTGCGACACTCGGTGATGACTTCCTCGATGAAGAGCCGGCCCACGGGGAGATTGATGGGTCCGACGGCGACCAGCCGCCCGGCCAGCTTCCCGTGAAAGAACGAATCCCCCGCCAGCGGCTGGGCCTTGTAGGCCTTGAGGATCAGCTCGCGATACTCGCGCTCCTTGCGGGCGAGGGCGTCGGCTTTCTTTTTGGCGCTGAGGCTGGGGCCGACGTTGAGGTAAGCCTGGCGCTCGTAGCGCCCCAGGTTGAGCACCTCGAAGGCCCGGAACGACTTGCCCGCAGCCTTCAGCTCGCGCTGCACCTGAATAAGCCGCTTGCGGGTGGTGTGAATGGCGAACTTCCCCAGGTCCGCGGCGATCCACTTCCGCCCGAGCTTCTCCGCCACGGCGGCGGTGGTGCCGGAGCCGCAGAAAAAGTCGGCCACCAGATCGCCTTCGTTGCTGCTGGCTTTGAGGATGCGTTCGAGCAAGGCTTCGGGTTTTTGGGTCGGATAATCGAGACGTTCCTGCGAAGACGATGCCACGCCAAAACCGGGGATGTCGGTCCAGATTGAATCCAACTGGAGGGTGTATTCATCGAGGTAGTATTTCTTGTACTTCTGGCCGCTCGATGAAACGTAAATCAGTCCTTCGGTTTCCATCCGTGCGATCGAAGTCTCCGAATAGTCGCCGAGCGTCGTTCGCTTGAACTTCCGACCGTCAGGATCGCTATACCGGAATTCGTTTAGTTGTTTGTCAACCAGCTCGGACGGAACAAAGTTAAAGATCCCAGACTCCGATCGGGCAAAGGAAATGATGTTGTCGAACGTCTTCGGCCAGTGGCGCGCCAACTTCTTTGCACCCTTGCCGACCGCATCTCGCTTCCAGACAACCTCTCCGCGGTAATTCTCTCTGCCAAAGACTTCGTCGAGCACTGCGCGGATGAAAGACGTCACGCGCCAGTCGCAATGCACATAGATGCTGCCCTCCTCGTGGAGCAGGTCGCGCATGAGGATGAGGCGTTCGTAGATCATGGCGATGAAGGAATCCGCGCCGCGGCCCCAGGTGTCTCGGTAGGCGATTTGTTCGAGGAGGTTTGGCTCTTTGTGGAAGGTCTCGCCGCCGATCTCGATGTCCATGCTGAAGTCCGCGCCGACATCGAAGGGCGGGTCGATGTAGATGAGCTTTAGCCCGCCGGCGTCGTCGATCTGGCGGCGTAGCGCCCCGCTCTTGAGCGAGGAGAGGATCAGCTTGTTGTCGCCCCAGATGAGCTTGTTGGTCCAGCCCCTGAGCTGGCGGCCGTGGGTGTCGAAGAGGTCGCCCTGGTCGTCTTGTTTCGCTTCTTTCCGCGGCTCGTCGATGTGTTCCAGGGTTTGAAAGGGCAGGACGGTGGTGCAGACCTCGCGGGACTTGCCGTTCCAAACCAGTTCGACCTCGCGCTTGTCGGCGAAGAGGATGAAGCGGTATTTCTCCGGAAGCGGCTTGCCCTTCTGGATCAGCCCGATCAGGTCGCGCTTGTCGGCGTCGGAGAGATCGTAGCGTTGGGAATCGTGGTTTCGTGGCACGGGCGTTAATCCTTGGCGGGCGCCTCTGGTTCGGCCTCGGGGAGAGCTTGGGTGGGACGCGCCGTCAGATAATTCTGACGAGTCACTACGCGTCTGCCCGACTTGGATTCGAGCTGTCGGCGCGCGGTTCCGGCGACGGTCCCCCCTTCGAAGGCGGCGCCCTTGTTCTCGATGAAGCCTTGGGCGTCTTTGTTGCGGGCGATCTCCGTCGTGGCGGCCTCGCCGAGCATGGTGAAGATCAACTCCAGGTCCGTCATGTGGTCGCGGAGGTTCTCGCGTTTGAGACCCTTGACCCGCTCGTACTCCGACGGCGTGAGGCCGAACGTGGCCTTGGAAATCTCGGCGGTCAGGATGGCGAAGTCTTTCTGCTCTTTGACCCCGCGATTCTTCCACTCGTCAGTCAGCTCATCGCGCACGGCGATTGAACGGACCCGTTTTTCGATCCAGTCCGAGGGGTAGCCTTTCTGCCTGTAGAGTTCCCGCATCCGTTGTTGGGCGAGTTCAGGGTTTTCGATTTCCTGGACGCGTTCGTGCCCGACCTTGGCCAGCCAACGCTTGAACGGCTCGGCTTTGGGGCTGGGAATCGACTGAATGATGCGAAAAGCGTTCTCGGTGTTGACCGCCTCCGTCTCATAAGCCTTGCCGTCAGCGGAGGTTAGCTTCAGTTGTCGACAAAGCGTCGACAACTCGACTCCGGACGACTCTTTCTCGCGGCGCTTCATGCGATACCAGTAATCGCGGGGATTGGGGCTGTCGGTGAGCGCCCCGATGATGTCCACGACGGAGAAGTACCACTGTTCGTCCACCCAGGCCCGGCGAATCTGCTTTGCGCCGAAAACGATGATCCTTCCCTCCGGTGATTCAGCTCGTGGTTTTTTGCTCAAGGTCATGTCCTTAGCAGACGGGGATAATCAGGTCTCGCTTCTCGCGTTCCGCGGGCATGGTTATCCCTTGTATTCGGTGAAACTGGCCGCGAGTGCAGCAAAGGTCTTCGGCTGGTGGCGACGGAAGCCCTCTTCATCCACAAAGACGAAATCGTAGCGTTGGCCGTTTTCCTCGGCGGCGGTGGCGTCGGCGCACCATTGTTTGAGCCGCGCCATCTTCTGTGGCAGATCGAGTTCCTCGCGGCCCTTGGTTTCGATGATCCAGATCGTGCCGTCGGTCGTCCTGGCCACGAAGTCCGGCGTATACGTGGAAAGATCGCCGTCGGCCCGCACGTAATCGAACTTGTAGCCTACCGCGAAGTAGTTCTTCCCGAAGGACAAGACGTCGGGGGCGGCCTCCAAGAAAGCGGCGAAGTCCAGCTCCAACCCTCCCGACCCCGCTTCGCCGACGATGCGGTTGAAGACGGACTTCTTTGGAAGCAGGAACTTCCGCGCTTCGGTGCGGAAGGGACGAGTCTCGCGCAGGCGAATTCGATCCTCGATGCGCGTCGTGCCGGTTTGCTGGATGGTGAGCGCGTTCATGGCGGTTTTGAAAGAATCGTAGAGGATCTTGATGGCGTCCGGTTCGGAGAGGTTGCGGAGAACGACCGGGTCTTCGAGTTCGACGGGCGAAGGCGTGAAAAGGTGCTCGCGCACGAAGGTCTTCACTTTGCCGTAGAGCACGTCGTAGCCTCCCACCAGGCGAAGGTCTTTTAGGAGCTGACGGGCGAAGAAAGCGATGACCGAGCGGTAGTCCGCCGGACCTGCGCCGTCGAGCTGGATCGTGTGATGCACTTCGGAATCGAGCATGGTCTTGAAAACGATCTCGCGGGTCTCCTCCTCCGTGAATCGCTTCAGGGCGACCCTCTGATTTCCCAGGGCGGCAGGGTCGAGCGAATCGAGGTCCTTGTATTCGCGCTGGTAGCGGCGGGTGAGCTTTGGAAGTGAGATGTCGAGGGCTTCGAGGTTTTTCTCTGGATTTTCTGTGTCCACCTCGACGATGAGCGAATCCTCGCGCGTGCCTCCGCCGCCCATCGGACGGTATTCGAGCGTGACGCCCTCGCTCTGGATCGATTCGACGAACTCCATGAAGGCGGGCGTGCCCATGACCGAAACCGTCTCGTCAACGTCCTGGCCGCGATACATGGGACGTAGACCCCGCCCGAGCGTCTGTTCGGGGAGGATGTTAGACTTTGCCGAGTAGGCCCGTAGCCCGACGATGGCGGTGACGTTGTTCACGTCCCAACCTTCCTTGAGCATCATGACCGAGACGATGGCCTTGTAAGGGGACTTCCATCCGTCGATGGAGTGGGCTTCCTTGCGGAGTTTTTCCAATTCTTCCTTCCCCTTGCCCGTGGCGGCTTCGGAGATTTCGCCGTTGTTCTTGGTGTGAATGACCAGGACGGCGCCCTGCAATTCGGGGCAGATCTTTTGGAGATACTCACCAACTTCGTCGCAGTTCCGGGTGTCGTCCACCATGACGAAGAGGACGGCCTTTTTCGCGGGCTGATGTTCCGAGTAGCTCTTCCGCCATTCCTCGATCCCGAGCTTTAGGTAGTCGTCGTATTTCTCGGTGAAGATGGCGCTGGTTTGCTCATGAAGCTTCGCACGGCTGGCAGCGTCGGGCAGAACCGGGTGCTTGACGACGTTCTGGTGAATGGCTTCGACCAGGGGGTAGTCACAGACCGTTTGGACGAAGATGGAACCGTCGTCGTGACGCGGCGTAGCGGTCACGTCAACTTGCAACGTGAGGCGGCGGTCCTTCTGCAGCATCCGATGATGGATGTCCTGGATGGACTTGAACCAGGCCATTTTCGGATTGTGGATGTGGTGAGCCTCGTCGTTGAAAACCGCGAGTTCGTCGATCTCACGAATGATCTCCCCCAAGTCCGTCTTGCTGTCGGTTGTCTTGCCGACGGGCTTGGGGCCGAAGGGATCGAGGAAGTAGTCGCGCAAGTCGTCGTCTTCCAGGGAGGGGTCGGCCACGTCGCCGAGATATACTCGGTGGATGTTCGTCAGAAAGATGTTACCGGTGTCGCGGAGGACTCGGACCTCGTCCTGAAGGTGGATGGTAAGCTGGAAATCGTCCCGCCAGTTCTGACCAGCGTGGCAGTTGTCGGGGAGCACGGGGTCGTTGAAAAAGATCTTCAGGGCGTCGAAATCGGTGCGCAGGCGATCGAGGACAATGATGTTTGGAGCGATGACAAGGAAGTTGCGCGAGAGCGTGGAATCGGGCTCGTAGAGCTTGTGAAAGAAGCTCCAGGCGAGAAGCAGCGAAATGACCTTGGTCTTCCCCGCGCCAGTTGCCATTTTCAGGACGTAGCGTGGCCAATCCTCATCGAACATGTTGAGGGACACGGCCCCGGAGGCGTCGAAGCGGAGCAAATCAAACTTGTCTCGCGCACGCCGGACTTCGTAGAGCCAGATGACCGTCTCGACGGCCTCACGCTGTGCGAAGTAGTAGCGAAACGACGAAAGCGAACCGTCGGCGTTTTCGATGAGGTGTTCGGCGTCAAACCACCATTGCAGCAAACCCCGCGAAGTCGGAGAAGCGCCCGAGTATCCGCTGGCTCGCCACGCGTAAACCTCTTGGCGTACCTTCGCAACGAGCGGTGGAAGCAGTTTCTCGTAGGCGGTGGCGCGCAGTGCTTCGTCCGCTGGGAACCAGCGTTGCTCCGGGACGAGCGGCGCGTAAGGTGAGGATGGGAAATCAGGATGCAAAGACATAGCGGCTCCACAGGATGTCGGAAGTCTCGGAGTGTAACCGACCCGTGCCGGGGAGCAATCCGCAACAAGTAGGTCCTTCGCTTCGTTCAGGATGACAGTAAAACCGCCCCCGGGCCGGCGTCTGTCACCGGGGAGGGTCGCTGGTCGCCATCTATCTTCCGGCGGGGTAGTATTCCTTCGCCATGACACCCGCGCAGGCGTTTTATTTCGACTCCGTGGACTCGACGAACGAGGCGGCCAAACGCCTGATCCATGATCGCAGGATTCATTCGCCCGCCTATGTCGTGGCCCGGGAGCAGACCGCGGGCCGAGGACAACGCGGACGTCTCTGGCTTTCCCCGCGCGATGCCGGAATCTATTTGACGGTCGTGGACTTCCCGGATTCGACGGCCGCCCCGGCCCCACAGGACTTCACCCTGGGGGCCGCGCACGCGTGTGTCGAAGCCCTGCGGCAATGGGCCGGCGTCGACGTGTTCATCAAACCGATCAACGACCTCTACGTCGGGCAGCGCAAACTCGGCGGAATTCTCACCGAGGTTGTCATGGAGGGCGATTTCATCCGCGCGCTGCTGACCGGAATCGGGATCAACGTCCGCATCGCGCCCCGTCCGCTGCCGCGAGACGCGCCGGAACCGATCTCCCTGCAAGAACTGATCCCGCCCGCGCAGTTCGCTTATTTTGACGGCCGTCACTTGGTCACGGAGATCGTCCGCCAGGTCCTCAGCTCGAACGCCGTCGTGGCCCGCGGCGACGTCTTCCAGGTGCAGCGCGAGTGGGAACGACACCGGCGCCCCGACGCGGCGAGTGTTGATCTACGAACCTAGCCCGGTCCACTCCCCCAGCGCGAGATACGCATGTCCGTCATGCCCGCGTCGCCTTCGCCCCTCCTCGGACCTCCGCACCGTTTCACAGTTGGGTTGGGGGTCATTGGCGCGCTCGCCTTTGCCCTCTCCATCCTCACGATTCAGTCAGTCCAGTTCAACATCGCCAATTATACTACCGCGCGTGTGCTTGAGGACCACTATTGGCCTCCGGTCGTCTTCGTCGGCTCGGTTTTCGCATCCCTCACCGCTCTGTGCGTTTGGTCCGCGCGATCGCAAACCGGTCGGAATTCCTGGGCGCTCGCCGCGTCCTTTCTCTGTCCGCTTGTCATCACGATACCGTTAGGGTGTTACGGGCTCTGTGATCGGCTTCCCCCGTTCGCGCTCACCTGGACGTTTATTCTGGGCGCCGGATGGGTTGCATTGCGAGCGGGCGTCCGTTTACGGCCCGTCCCGGTTCCCGCATCCGCCCACACCCGGGTTTTGTTTTCCCTAATCCTCCTCATCGGCGCGGCGACTCTTCTTCATACGCGCATTCAGATCAACTTCTTTGAGCATTTCATGCTCGGCCATTCGGACATTGGGCATTTCACCGAAGAACTCAAAAACTGCCTTGCCGGGCGCGGCCTGCGCTCCGACAGCTTCGAGAACACTCGGCTGGGTTGGCATTTCACCCCGCTCCTTTACATACTCGCGCCGGGGTATGCCCTGTGCCACTCCCCTGTTTACCTCATGGTCTGCGGACCTCTCCTGTTGCATTTGCCTGCCATTCCCATTTACTTCCTGGCCCGGCGGCGGTCCGGCTCCGTTCGCGTTGCCTGGCTGTTCGCCGTCGCATGGCTTGTGCACCCCTCCCTAAGCAGAATGGTCTATTCCAATACCTACGGCTTCGCATGGGTATATATGTCCGTCCCTCTACTGGCCTTCATGTTAGCGGCGTTTCTGACGGGACGCCGACGCATGGCCTGTCTGTTGTTGCTGTTGGTATGGATGTGTGAGGAAACCACGACAGCGGTTACGTTCGGATTGGGCGTCTGTCTGGCGATATTCACAACTCATCGCAAGACGGGATTCCTGATCGCCGTGGGGTCGCTCGTCTATTTCTTACTTTGCGTGGAGTTGTTCATTCCCCATTTCGCCGCGGCCGGCAGATACGAACGCACGGAGCTATTTGGCGATCTGGGGAAGTCGATGACCGAGGTTCTGGCCGCGGCCTTTACGAAGCCTGATGCGTTTTTCGCGCGCCTTTTCCGTCCACAGAGCTTGTATTACATCCTCACCCTTCTCATTCCTATGGCCCTTCTCCCCCTCCGTGGCTGGCGCATCGCTTTGGCGGCAGCGCCGACCCTCGTCCTCATTCTCCTGCTGCAGAACACAGAGTGGGTGAGCATTAAGTTTTGGCACCAGGCAACCATCTTGCCTGTGCTCTTCGTCGCGGGGATTGTGGGTGCGGCCGACACTCGAAACCCAGGGCAATGGTTCAACGGCCTGGTGCGCCGCCTCTGCGGCGATCCGACCGCCTCGGACGCGGCATTGCTTCGCGGATTCGCGGTCGCCGCCGTCGTTTGTGCTTCTCTGGGACACTACCTTTATGGCTTTTCCCCCGTCAGCCGGGCGTACGCGGTGTACGTCAGCGATCCGTTCCTCCAAGCACCGGACGCCCGGTTGCCGGTCGTTCGACGCCTGCGTTCAGAGATACCGCTGGATCGGACCATCCTCGCAACCGAGCGACTGGCCGCTCATTTCACTGACTACCGGCGCTTATATACCGGCCGCCGAGTCCGCCCTGCCGACTTCATCGTCATCGACCGCAGAGACCCATGGGATACCTCGGGCCTTCCCGCTCGTTGGACCCAATTCCAATCCGACCCGCAGTATCTTCTCTTTGAAGAGGACGACAGCATCATCGTGTTCGAGCGTCGGCCGGACGCACCGCCCGCGCCCCCCGATTAGCGGCGCGCGGGTTGTCGCCGCGGGCCGTGCGACGAGCGCCCCCGCCGTCTCCGCCCTTCCTTCCCAGGCCGACGGTTGACGGGACCGGAGCAGACTCTCACAATCGGCGACGACGAGAACGACGATTTCCGACTCACGAGGCCGAAAATGCCCGAGACGCCAGCGAAACTCTTGATCGAAAACGACGGCGCGGTCCGGACCTTGCGATTGAACCGGCCGGACTCGCTCAACGCCCTGGACGATGATCTGCTCAAGGCGTTGGCCCGGGCCGTCGCCGACGCCGACAAGGACAAGACCGTCCGCTGCGTTGTCGTGACCGGCGCGGGGCGGGGGTTTTGCAGCGGCCAAGACCTCGCGGACGTGACCGCCCGGTACAAATCGAGCGAACCGATCGAACTCGGGTCGCACCTCCGCGAGCGTTACAACCCGATCATCACGCGCCTACGGACGATGGAAAAGCCGATCATCGCCTCGGTCAACGGGGTCGCAGCCGGGGCGGGATGCAGCCTGGCGTTGGCTTGCGATATCCGCATCGCAGCCGAATCCGCAAGCTTCATCGAGGCCTTCGTCAACGTCGGGCTGGTGCCCGATTCAGGCAGTACGTTCATGCTTCCGCGGCTCATCGGCGTCTCCCGTGCGATGGAATTGGCCTTCACCGGACGCAAGGTAACCGCGGCGGAGGCCTTGCAGATCGGACTAGTGAACCAAGTCGTTCCCGACGACCAGTTGGCGGCGGCCACCAAGAAGCTCGCCGACAAGCTCGCGGGCTTGCCGACGCGGGCGATCGGACTTACCAAACGGGCCATCAATGCCTCCTGGCGTTCAGACCTTGAGACCCAGCTTGATTATGAGGCCATGCTACAAACCACCGCGGGGCAGACCCACGATCACCGCGAGGGAGTGACGGCCTTCCTCGAAAAGCGTCCGGCACAGTTCCGAGGCGAATGACCGGTGTTGGATCCTCAACGGATCGAGTCCAACCGGTTCGGAACCCGCGGCACGCTAACAACCCTGTTGGCGCGGCGTCGTTTGTGGATCGTCGCGGCCGCATGTGCGGCGTTGCTGACGGCCCCGTCGCTTTGGGGTGGACTTCGGGACGACGATCTGTGGCATCGCCACCATCTGCTCGTGCTTTCCCGCTCGCCGTTTTCGCTTTTTTTCTTCTTGACCGGCAATGTCGAACAGAACCGCACCTACATGGATTTATCGGGATTGCCGTGGTGGACGACGCCCGATCTGCGGCTGAGTTTCTTCCGCCCGATCACCGGCCTCACCCACGGGCTCGACTACCTGCTGTGGCCTGATACGCCCGCACTGATGCACGCCCACAGCCTGCTCTGGTTCGTGATGGGCGTGATCGTGACGGCGTGGGTCTATCGCCGGTTCATGGAATGCGCCTGGCCGGCGGGGTTGGCCGCGATCTTTTTCGCGCTCGATGACGCCCACGCCCTCCCGGCGAGTTGGATCGCCAACCGCAACGTCCTTCCGGCCTTGGTCTTCGGCATGTTGGCGCTGATCGCACACGATCGGTGGCGACGCGAAGGTTGGCGCGCCGGCGCCGTGGTCGGACCGTTGCTCCTCGCGGCCAGCCTGGGTTCGGGGGAGGCGGGGGCCGCGACCGTAGCCTACTTGCTGGCTCATCTTGTCTTCTTGGATCGGCAACCGTGGCGACGGCGCGTTCTTGCGTTCGTTCCCTACGTAGCCGTCCTCGTGACGTGGCAAATTGTCCACGGCGCACTGCGGTGTGGAGCGTGGGGTTCAGGCTTTTATACCGACCCGCGCAACGAACCGTTGCACTTCGCAGGGCAGGTCCTGGAACGTGGTCCGATCCTTTTGCTCCGGCAGTTGGCGATCGCCCCGCCCGACTTCATCCCGTTGCTTTCGGAAACGGGCACGGATCACACGTTATGGACCGTCGCCGTTGCCTTCTTGCTTGTCGCGTCCATCTTCCTCGTTCCCGTGGTCCGACGCAGCGCCGTGGCACGGTTTTGGACCGCCGGCATGTTGTTATCGCTTGTTCCGATCTGTGCGACCTTCCCGATGGACCGCCTGTTGATGTTTGCCGGGGTGGGCGCTTTCGGTCTGCTCGCCCAATTCGTACAGTTCGTGGTGGAAAAGCCTCACCCGTTGGCGACGCGACGGGTCTGGCGCCGTCCCGCCGTCGTTTTGTGCGCTTTGTGGTGTTTGATCCACTTGGTCATTTCGCCCATGGCACTCGTGCTCATCATTCAAGGCGCCATTCGTCATGCGTCCATGTTCGATCTTACGAACAAATTCGATCCGTCCATCACGGAGAAGTCACTCATCATCGTGAACTCGCCCAGCGTTATCAATACGGCGTTCACGCAGGTTTCTCGCGTGCTTTCCGGCGAGCCTTACCCGCGCCACGTGCGCGTTCTCGCTGCCGGGGGTGTAGCCGTTTCCCTGGCTCGGACGGACGAGCGAACGCTCGTGCTGCGGCCCGACGGGGGCTATCTGCTCCGGCCATTCGATCAACTTTACCGGGGCGTTCATCATCCCCTCGCGCTGCATGAACGAGTGCGACTCACGGGCGTGACGGTGGAGATCACCGCGTTGACCGACGATGGGCGACCTGCCGAGGCCACGTTCCGATTCGACGTTCCGCTGGAAGACCCGTCGCACTATTGGCTGCAATGGACCCAAGGTTCCTACCGACCTTTCACGCCGCCCGCGGTCGGCGACACCGTGCGACTCTGCCCGGTTATGGATGTCATGGCGCTGCTCGCGGAATCCCGGGCCAAAGAATGAGACCGTCGGCTCCGCGAACTCCATAAGGGCATGACATGTGGAGAAAAGGGGTTCGATGGCGTCCTTGTCCGGTCGCCGTTCTTCCGCTAACGTGCCCTTGGACCCTCCAAGAAGTCGAAACCGGAACCAAGGATGTTTGGTGTGCTCTGATGATGAAACCAATCGCACTCTCTGAGATTGCGACTGCGCATGCCAAGGCGGTTGAGCTCGGCAAGCACGTCGTCCGCATGACGACGGCCGCCGGGTCGGGGCATCCATCCAGCGCCCTCGCCCTGAGCCACATCATCGTCGAGCTGATGTATCGGCAGATGCACTACGACCCCGCCGACCCGTGGAATCCCGGCAACGATCGTCTGGTGCTCTCGATCGGGCACGCCGTGCCCATCGTGTACGCGGCCTACGCCGATCTCGGCGGCGCGGTCGGCGACGCCGCCGGACAACGTCGGCTACTCCGCATGGGCGACCTGTCCGGGCTTCGAGAACTCCACAGCGTTTTGGACGGTCATCCCAACCCCGCCGAGGGATTCCCCTTCTTCGATGCGGCCACCGGATCGTTGGGTCAAGGGCTGTCGGTCGGGGCGGGTCTCGCTCTGGCCGCGAGGCTCGACGGCATCGCCAAGCGCATCTTCGTCATGGTCGGCGACGGCGAATCGCGCGAGGGTCAGGTGTGGGAGGCGATGGACTTCATCGTCGATCGCCGGCTCATCAACGTCTGCGCGATCTTCAGTTGCAACGGCGAGGGCCAGGCGAGCAAGGTGTCGAGCCAACAGTCCGCGGACGCGATCGCGGCGAAAGCTGCGGCCTTTAACTGGGACGTGATCCGCGTGGACGGCCACGATCCCGCCCAGTTGTCGGCGGCCTTTGGACGTCTGCCGAGTGCGACCCGTGCCGTCGCCATCGTCGCCAGAACGGTCAAGGGCTGGGGCGTGGACTCCATGCGGGCGAGCAACTTCCACGGCAAGCCGATGCCGGCCGCCGACCTCGAAAAAGCGTGTGCGGAACTCGACGCGACCGGACGGCGGTTGGGCGCCTCTTGCAACGGCGTTTGGACTCCTCCACCGCCGACACGCGTCAGCGTGCGACAAAGGGGCGGTCGAATTGCGATCGCCCCCTTCGAGGAGGCGTGCGAGCGCGCTGGAATGGGAGCGGGGTTGAAAGCGAAGCAGCTCGCCACGCGGGCGGCCTATGGAGTCGCCCTCGTCGCTCTGGGCGATGCCGACCCACGGATCGTCGCCCTCGACGGCGACGTGAGCAACTCCACGTACGCCGATCGTTTCGCCCAAAAGCATCCCGACCGGTTCTTCGAGTGCAAGATCGCCGAGCAGAACATGATCAGCGCCGCCGCCGGGCTTGCGGCCGGGGGCAAGATTCCCTTCGCCAGCAGCTTTGCGAAGTTCATCGCCCGGGCCGTGGACCAGATCGATATGGCCGCGATCTCAAGAGCGAACATCAAGATCGTCGGATCGCACGCCGGGGTCTCGCTGGGAGCGGACGGACCGTCACAGATGGCCGTCTCCGATGTCGCCTACTTCCGAAGCCTAACCCGAGCGGACGCGGGACACGGACAGATCGCCTGCCGCGTTTTCCACCCGTGCGACGCGATCAGCGCCTACCGCTGCACGGAACTAATGGCCAACACCAAGGGCCTGTGCTACATGCGGACGCACCGACCCGAGGCGAGCTTCGTATATCCTTTGACGGAACGGTTTGAGGTCGGCGGCTGCAAGCAACTACGACGCGGAGAGCATCTGACGCTGGTCAGTTGCGGCTACATGCTCCATAGCGTTCTTAATGCCGCCGAGCGATTGGCCGACCAGGGGGTGCGCTGCAACGTATTCGACGCCTATACCTTCCCCCTGGATGCGACGCCCATTCTCGCCACGGCGCGATCAGCCGGGGGAACGGTCCTGACCGTCGAGGATAACTATGTCGGGGGGCTTCACGCGGAACTGGCCGAGGCGGCAGCGGCCGCAGGCGGTGTGCGGGTGGTGGGGCTGACGGCGTCGCGGATTCCCAAGTCGGCGAAGACCGCCGAGGAGGTTTTCGAGTATGTGGGGGTCGGTTTGAGGCAGATCATGGAGCGGGCAACTGCACTCGCGGCACGGTAACCGGGAGGCGTTTTCATGCGAACCCTTAGGCACGTTCTGACGGTCATCGCCACGGCCCTGCCCGCGCTCGGCCAGAACGAGCCCGATGCGGCGCCGAGCAAGAACTCGCCGAGCCGAGCGGAAAAACCCGTCGAGTTCGCCAGTCCGGAGCTTGCCCGGCTGGACCTCTTCATCGGCCCCTGGAGCGTCACGGAGAGCCATTTCAATCCCCGCGGCGAACTGATCGCCACCGCCAAGGGAACCGAGGAGATCACCTGGATTCTCGACCACCGGGCGATCCGCCGGGCGTATAGCACCGCCCCGGGCGCGACGATCTTCAAGGCCAACGGGACGCTCACCTGGAACGATGCGGAGAAAAAATACCACGGCGTCTGGTTCGACAACGTCTCCACCGCCGGGCCGACCACGGCCACGGGCACCTGGGACGATGAGACGCATACGATGCTCTTTCACGTGGAGTCGTCCGGACGGGAAGGCGCCACCGTGCGTTACCGAGTCGTCGAAAAGTTCCCGGACCCGCAAACCCGCATGGCCACAACCTACTTGATCGACGGGAGCAACTTGGTGAAGCGTATGGAGGTCGAATACAAGCGCGCCACCCCCTGCCCCGCCAAAGCGCTCACGATTTTCGGAGGCTGAATGAACGCCCGGGTGCCGCCGGCCTTTGCCGTCGGCGACCGAAGCACGCACTCGGCGAGCCCGGCGCGCTTATGGGACCGCCGGAAGGCGACAGGTTCGCCGGGACGCATTCTTGACATGCCTGCGATCTAGGCGTATAGTGTAGGCATGAAGCCGCGAGGACGAAAGCAATACACCATCCGCGGCGTGCCGGAGGCATTGGACCGTGTTTTGCGCGAACGGGCGCGAAAAACGGGGAAAAGCCTCAATGAGGCCGCCCTCGATGCTCTGCTCCGCGGCGTCGGCCTGGACACACAACCGAAGGTCTACACGGACCTGGACCACCTGATTGGCAAGTGGGAGGACGACCCACAGTTCGAGCGTGCCATCGCCGACCAGGACGTCGTCGACGAAGAGTGATGGCGCTAGGAATCGCCGTCGACGCCAATCGTTATTCCGACTTTTGCCGGGGCGATGAGTTATCCGTCCGGGTCATCCGAACGGCCGACCGCGTCGTTCTTCCCTTCATCGTCTTGGCCGAGCTGCGCGCGGGTTTTCGGTGCGGCGCGAGATCGAAACGCAACGAGCGCCGGTTGACCGACTTCCTGCAATCCCCGCGCGTCGAGGTCGTCTACGCGGATGAAGCGACGACCCCTTTCTACGCGATGATCTTTGCTGAGCTTCGGCGCGTCGGCATGCCGATTCCCACGAATGATCTTTGGATCGCGGCCTTGGTGCTCCAACACGATCTCGTCCTTTTTTCGCGCGATCGCCACTTTGACCAGGTGCCGGGAATCCCGCAGGTGTGACCCGTGTATCCCCCCACGGTATGTTCAGACCTCCCGCCGGATAGAGTGCCGGCGCGGGACGCATCGCATTCGCGGCGCTTCAACGACGGTTCGAAGCCTCGGCGGCTTTCCGCTCGAAACGTTGCTTCCAAGCGGGCATTTGGTCGAGGGTGACGCCGGCCCAGAGTCCGCCGCCGGCTTTGCGGGTGCGTTTCTCCCTGGACTCGAACTGTCTCTTGTAGGAGTGGTCGAAGCGTAGGTCGGCGTAGGCGTAGCCTTCCTCCAGCAGCATTTCATTGAACATCGGTCCGCCGCGCTCGCAGAAGACGTAGGCGAGCAAGCGGCCGTATTTGTCCCGCGTCCTTTCCGGGGCGAGGACGACGCTCACCTCTTTGTCCATGAGCGTTCGCTCAGCGAACTCCTTGGCCTCCCGGCCGAAGTACATTTCGGGCTGATCGCCGTGGGCGATTTCGGGCGTGTCCACGCCCCAGAGGCGGATGCGGGTCTTGCGTTTGTCGGCGTCGGGGGCGTCGATGTCGATCGTGTCTCCGTCGACGACGTGGATGACGCGGAAGGTTCGGTCGTGGTAACGAGTACGGTCGCCGCCCAGAACCGGGCCGCGCGCCGTTCGTTCACAGACGATCAGGGCCGCCGCGGCCAGAATCGTCAGCAACGCAGTGAGGTGCCGACGCCATCGAGGAGGAAGGAGGATCGACGCCGGGACGCCCGATCTGGAACGACGGAGGCGCATCACGGATTCCCGATGCGGTTGCCTCCCTCGCCGAGGCGGAAGGCGTCGTGGATAAAGCGGAGGGCTTTGGGACCGTCCTCGCGGCGGACGATACAACTGATCACGATTTCGCTGGTGGAGATGTTCTCGATGTTGATCTCCGCGTTGGCGAGGGCCTCGAACATGGTCGAGGCGATGCCGGTATGCGTCCGCATCCCTACGCCGACGGCGCTGACCTTGGAGACGCCTTCATCCACCTCGACGCTGCCGATGCCCAACGCTGCGGCCAGTTGTTCGCAAACCGTCCGCGCCTCGGCGGCGTCCCCGGCGTTGGTGGAGAACCCCAGGTTGGCGAACTTCCCGCCGTCGTAGATGTTCTGGACGATGTCGTCCACGACGATCTGGTTTTTGCCGACCTCGGCGAAGATGCGGGCGGCGATGCCCGGCGTGTTGGGAACGGCGTTGAGGGAGATGAAGGCCAGGTCTTCCTTCAGGGTCACTCCTTGGACCGCAATCGCCTCCATGTTGCCGGTTTCGGTCATGATGATGGTTCCTCGGGTTTCGGTTTGCGAACTGCGCACGTGGATGGGGACGTTGAACTTCTTGCCGAACTCAATCGCCCGGGAGTGCATGACGCCCGCACCCGCCGCCGCCATCTCGAGCATCGTGTCGTAGCTGATCTCCTCGATCTTGCGGGCGTTGGGGACGAGGCGCGGATCGGCGGTGTAGACGCCGTCGACGTCGGTGTAGATTTCGCACACCTCGGCGCCGAGCACCGCGGCAAGGGCGGCGGCGGTGGTATCAGAGGCCCCGCGCCCGAGCGTGGTGATCTCGCCGCTGGCGTCGATGCCCTGAAAACCGGCGACGATGACGATCTTGCCCGCGGCCAGTTCCTGATCGATCCGTTCACGGCTGATCCGCTGAATGCGGGCGCGGGTGTGGGCGCTGTCGGTGAACAATCCCAGCTGGGCGGCGGTGAGACTGATGGCCTCGTGGCCCGTGGCGTCGATCGCCATGGCCATGAGCGCGATGGACACTTGCTCCCCGGTGGTGAGGAGCATGTCCAGCTCCCGCTTCGGCGGATCGGAGCAGACCGCGCGGGCGAGGTTGAACAACTCGTCGGTGGCGTGCCCCATCGCCGAGACCACGAGCACGACCCGGTTACCCTCGAGCTTGGCCCGGATCGCCCGTCGCGCGGCGCGGTGAATCTTTGGGGGGTCGGCGAGGCTGGTGCCGCCGAACTTCTGCACGGTGAGCGACATGGCGGAGATGGTAGCGGCGTCGCACGAAAGTGGCGAGCCGCCCCCCGGCGGCAGGCCATGGTCGCCTAACCTCGGTTCACCGATCCTCCCGGCGCGGATGGGGCGCGACGGCCCCGCCCGTCACGGGCACGTAATGCCGCACGAGAATGCAAACCCCTTGAACGCGTCCACAACCCGAGAGATGTCGATGGCGTCGACAAGGCCACCGTCTCCGTCGACGTCGCCCTACTCCCACGTCCGCGCACTCGCCGCGGCGGAGAGAACAACAACTTCTGGGGGTCCGGGGAACTTGCACTGCGTTTCGACGAAATAGTCCGCCGAGGGCCGAATCTGTGCCCCCCGGACCATTGCGGTTCCCCATTGGCTTGCCGTCTTGTAGAACGGCTCGGGGCCGAAATTGGAAAAGCTCGCCAGCCTATCCTCGCTTGTCGTGGATGAAACGGCGATACAGCCCTCGAAGGCGGCGGGGAATGCGACTTCATTGCTCTCCGCGTGACCGGCGGGTGCGACTACGACAACGTCTTGCGAAGCCGCGTAGGCAACGGCATCCGCGAGCCTCGGCGTGCCATCGGGGAGAAGATCCACCCCCGTGTCCACGATCGCGACCGTGACCGAAGATGATCCCGGGTAGATATCCCAAGCCGGTAGAGCGCGGATGTCGGCCCCCGCTGTTCCGATCTGACCCTTGACGGTCTGACCCGTATTCAGCAGCGCCCATGGGTAGACGAAAATCGGGATCGTTGGGGACTGACGCCGGCCCAGTGGTAGCCGACAGCGTCGCGGACAACGACACAACGATCCCACAGACCCCCCGAACGGGCACCATGTCGAAATCCTCGGTATCCAATGCACCGAGGCTGTCGGGTCGTCGCAAATCCTTGGCCTATGGATTGGCCCGTCCGCAGCGGTCGCGGCCGTCTCAGGGCCGCCCCATTCATGGGGCGCGCGCCCAGCGTTACGGCGGCGTGCACCGTGCGCACTTGTCGCGGCAGAATCCGCTGCCGACGGTCGGGGGAGTGATAGTGCAGCCGGTGCCGCAGCAGCCGCCCGGACAGTGCCCGTGACTGACGACGCTGTCGCGGCATGCCAGACCATCGTTCTCGCCGCCTATGCACGTCCTTATGCACTGACCGCCGCCGCACGTCACACAGGGCCCACTGGCGGCGTCACACGTGCAGGTCGTAGCACCGCAAAGCAGTGGGAGGCCGGTAACGGGATGCACCGGAGGACACGGGCACGGACCGGACTCGCTTGCCGGATAGGCGTACCCCCTCACCGAGTCCACCACCCTGCCGAGGTCACCAACGTCGAGGTCCAGGTTCTCCTCCGGCAGGTTCGGGCTAATCTTCGCACCCGCCTTCCTCAGGGGACCGAGCTTATTCAACCCTCTGAGCATCTCCGCCACGTCGGTGGAGCCAGGCTGCCCAACATCCGGCGGGGTAAACACAGGGGCTACGTCGCCGTGACGACGTGTAAACATCGTGACCGGACCCCCCGTGAGCGGATCCCCGCCGAGGTCCAAGCACGTGCCCTCACTGCCGGCACAGGACGAACCG
>CAYQZH010000039.1:0-20079 GCA_964421865.1 uncultured Phycisphaera sp.
CAGTACTGGCAAATTCGAAAAACCGCATGATGCCAAAATCCGTGGCCAGACCCCGTATTCCGGGATGTTCGTCACGCACGTTGCCACTTCCAGCTCCCTCCCCTACAGTGTTCACTTTTCGTAGGGCGTTGCGAGAGGGAAGTTCCGCCCATGGCTGATCGTACGTTGGACATCGTTTTTACGGCGCCGCACCCGGACGACATCGAAATCGGTTCGGGCGGCACGGTCGCGAAGCTCGTCAAACTTGGCTACCGCGTGGGGATGGTGCACATGACCAACGGGGAGCCGACCCCGCGGGGTACGCCGGAAATCCGGGCCAAGGAGATGCGGGCCGCCGCGGAGGTTCTCGGCGTGCAAGTGCTGGAGATGCTCGGGCTTCCCAACCGCGTGCTCATGGACGGGCCGGAGGCTCGATATGCATTGGCCTCGGTGTTGCGACGCTACCGCCCTCCGATTCTAGTGGGTATGGCCGGTCGGACGCCGTCGGCGTCGCCGGACCACTATCAGGCGCAGCTTATCACTGAGGCCTCTCGGTTTTATGCCCAGCTTACCAAGTGGGACGACAGATTCGGAGGCACTGAGCCATACCGTGTGGACCATCTGATTTACCGCCCGATCCGAATCGGGGCCGAAATCACCCACTGGCATTGCCAGTTCGTGGTCGATATCAGCGATACAATCGAGCAGAAGATCGAGGCCGTCCGCTGCTACCGATCGCAGTTCGACGACGAGCGGTTCGCGTACCTGGAGCACTACATGCGGTCGGGGGCGGGGGTCGAAGGTAGCGCGATCGGGGTTCGATACGGCGAGTTGTACGCCCTGCCACGGCCGCTGGGCGTGAACGATCTGGTGTCCCTTTTCGGCGAGTGGAAAGTTCCTGCGCCGTTCAAGAGTCCGCCGCGATAGCCGGCGATGTGCCACTGCCGCGTCGGCAGTGGGTGCCACGGCTGACACAGCCGTGGCACATTCCTGGAGGATGCCGTTGGACCTGTTTGTCGACGATAGGAAAGTTGAGGACGGCAGGGTCAGCGGCAATACCCTCGAGCAAACGCTGCGCGAGGTTCAGACCAACCTCTGTCCTCCACGTCGGATCCTGGTCGGATTCCGATGTGACGGTGAAGAGATCGTCTCCACCGCGATCGCGGCGGCGATGCAACGGCCGGTCGCCTCCGTCGAACGGCTGGAGGTGTTCACCAGCACACGAGAGGACCTGGTCGCCGACACGATGGGGCAAGCATCGAGTTCGCTGGAGGAGACGGAGAGCACCACCCAGCGCGTCGCGGAGTTGCTCATGGAGGGCAAGACGGTCGAGGGGATCGAGCGGCTCGGCGAGTGCCTGTACGTCTGGCAACAGGTTCACGACGCCGTGGCGAAGTCGTTGGAGTTGCTTCGTGTAGACCCGCAGAAAACAACGGTGCGCGATCAACCGTTGCTCGCGGCGTTGGAACGGCCCAAAGACGTCCTGTTGCAGATCAAGGGCGCGTTGCAGGCGCAGGATCACGTGCTCCTCGCGGACATCCTGCAATACGAATTCGCGGAGGTGACGGACATGTGGCACACCATGATCGCCCGCATCCGGCAGGAGGCCGACGACCGCCGCGCAGCCGACGCGGAGTCTACTTGAACCGTCCGCGATAGCGCTCGACCGGGTATTTCACCGCGTTTTTCCGCATTTTTTCCTCCAGAGCGGAGGCCACGTCGATGCCCATTTTGCTGGCGAAGGACAGGAGGTAGGCGGTGATATCGGCGAGTTCCTCGCGGACCTCGGCCATGGTCTTGGCATCTTCGCGAACGGAATCGAGTTGGTCGCTTCGCAACCATTGAAAGTGTTCCATCAGCTCGGCGGCTTCAATGGCAATCGACGCGGAGAGGTTCTTGGGGTCGTGGAACGGCTCCCATTGCCGCTCGGCCACAAAGTCATCGACCAGCTTAATCAACTCAGTGACGGTCGCCGTTGAATCGTGCACGGGGTTTGAGAAAGGGAATTAGAGGAACAACGGCTGGTCGAAGCGGAGCCCGGCGCCGACGATCGGCGCGGGGCCCTTGCCGATCGGCTCGGTGCGGACGACCGTCGCGTAGTGCCCTTCGCCGACGTCGTCCGACAAGACGACCTCGCAGCGCTGTCCGACGCAGAGACCGGAGGCGAGTGGAACCTGCACGTAAAGCCCGTCCTCGCTGATGTCCTCCGTCGTGCAACGAAAGACCTCGGCCGCACCCACTCCGATCACCTTCGCGGTCAATCGCTTGCGGAAACGCGGGGTCGAGCGACGCTCGTCCATTCCCGGCGGCTGATCCGCCGGAATCTGCCTCGCGGGTTCGACGTTCAATAGGTTCTGGATGGACCGGGGTTGGATTACGGTAGGCATGTGTGTGTCTCGAACGGACCTCGCGCCACTCGCCATTGGAAGAGCGAATGAGGCTCGGTCGTATACGCGCCGTGCCGCGAGGCCGGCCTCTTCAGACCGCCGCCTCACGGACTAAGCCGGGAGTATATCGTCCGGTAACGGCGCGTCAACCAGCCGGCGGTCACGAATTGTACAATCGCGTGCCCGGCTGGTTGCATGTCCGCACGATTCCGCGCTTACAGGTGAGGGTTTAATCCCTCCACAGGCGGTTCACGCGGGCATACGGCTCATGGTCACTGGAGCGTTCCAGCGGGTGGTCGTCTTCGACCGGAGCGTGGGCGGATTGCTCGACAAAGAGGGCGCGGGCCGGGCGCGGGAGGAAGCGGGTCAACTGGGCGTAACTGTGGGCGTCGCCCAAGCCGAAGCGGCGGTGGTAGTATCGCAACGGGAAGTACA
Organism: uncultured Phycisphaera sp.; assembly: GCA_964421865.1. Taxonomy (GTDB): domain Bacteria; phylum Planctomycetota; class Phycisphaerae; order UBA1845; family UBA1845; genus SBAX01. Next base: position 2,802 of record CAYQZH010000039.1, read on the forward strand.
CGTACAGCATGTCCTTGGCGCGGGTCATGGCCACATAGAACAAGCGGCGTTCCTCGTCAACGCCGGACTCGTCCCCGACGGCCATGTCGGAGGGGATCATGCCGTCGGCGGCGTGGATGATGTGGACGACGGTCCATTCGCAACCCTTGGCCGAGTGGATCGTGCTGAGCGTCAGCCAGTCTTCTTCGAGAAACGGCGGCTGGGCGAGGTCCGAAGTGGCTCGCGGCGGGTCGAGAGTGAGATCGGTGATGAACCGGCTCCGGGAGCGGTAGCGTGTGGCGATCTGGGCGAGTTGATCCAGGTCGCGGGCGCGGACGGCTGCGTTCTCGTAGACGCGCTCGAAGATCGGGTCGTAGAACCTGCGGATCCGTTCGACCTGGAGTGTGAGCGGCGGCTCTTCCTTCGGAGGTGCCACGGACGTGTCACTCATGTCCCGGCAATAGGCGAAGGCGTCGCGGAGTTCCTGCAACGGTTTCCGGGCGGCGGGCGGTGTGGTCGGCGCGGCGGTCAGCAACCGAGCCAAGGGACTACCTTCACCCCCGCCCTCTCCCTGGAAGGGAGAGGGGGTGTTCTGCGGGCGTCTGACCTGTAGCGTGTCCATGATTCGCTGCGCGGTACGCGGACCGACGCCCTCGAACAGTTGCAGCACGCGAAACCAACTGATCTCGTCGAACGGGTTTTCGAGAATGCGGAGGAACGCAAGCATGTCCTTGATGTGGGCGGCCTCGATGAACTTCAGACCGCCGTATTTGTGGAACGGGATGTTGCGGCGGGCGAGCTCCACTTCCAAGACCGCGCTATGATGACCGGCGCGGAACAGCACGGCCTGTTGCATCAACGGCGTGCCTTGTTCGAGGTGGGCGAGGATGTTCCGGCAGACGATGTCAGTCTGTTGGGACTCGTCCATGCACGTCACGAGCATCGGCTTGACCTCCGACTCGCGCTTGGACCAGAGCTCCTTGGTGTATCGCTCCCGCGCCGGGGCCATCACTGCGTTGGAGGCGGCGAGGATCGGCTGGGTCGAGCGATAGTTTTGCTCCAGGGTCACGACGGTCGTGCCGGCGAATTGTTTGGGGAAATCGAGGATGTTGCGGATCGTGGCGGCCCGGAACGAATAGATGGACTGAGCGTCGTCGCCGACGACGGTGAGGTTCTTGTGGCGCTTCCGCATTCCGCGAAGGATTTCGGCCTGGATTGCGTTGGTGTCCTGGTACTCGTCGACCAGAATATGCTCGAACTGGTCGGGCACCTTCTCCCCAACGCGCGGCGTCGTACACAGGGCGCTCCAAAACAGCAGGAGGTCGTCGTAGTCCAACACGTGCTGCTCTTGCTTGCGACGGACGTACAACTCGAAGATTTGCGTGATGCCCTCGATGTCCTCCTTGCACCAGGGGAAATGGGTGTCCAAGACGTCGCGGAGCGGCCGCTGGGCGTTGACCGTGTGGGAGTAGATTTTGACGAGCGTGGTCTTGCGGGGGAATCGTCGATCGGTTTTGGCGAGTCCCAGTTCGCTGCGGATGAGGTTCATCAGGTCGGCGGCGTCGCTCTCGTCCATAACCGTGAAATCGCGTGGAAGACTGACGGCGGGGCCGTGGATGCGCAGGAGCCGGTTGGCGACGGCGTGGAACGTCCCGCCCCAGACCTTCACGCCGCTATCCTGACCGACCAGCCGACCCGCGCGGGTCAGCATCTCGTCGGCCGCGCGGCGCGTGAAGGTGAGCAGCAGAATACGATCAGGCGCAACGCCTCGGTCAATGAGATGGGCGACGCGGCAGGCAAGCGTCTTGGTCTTGCCCGTTCCCGCGCCGGCGACGATCAACAGCGGCCCGTCGCCGTGCGTCACCGCTTGGCGCTGAGACGGATTCAACCCCTCCAACCAGGGACTCGCCATGGGGGATACTTCCTGTCGCCGTGCCCGATGCCCCGGCACGGGTCACGATAGGGTACCTTACAGAATCCGAATTGGGTAGGGCGATCATGAGGCCTATTTGGTCGCGGCTGGGTGGGCTACGACGGCCTGAGAACGTACTGAGTTTCCGCGGGATCGCCGTTGCCGGAGAGGAGGTCGAGCGATGGGTCGCAGAGGGGTTCGAGCAATTCGCAAAACAGGTCGACCCACTCGGTCTTGATGGCGGCCCGCGTGGCGGGTGACAGGGCGTTGGCCATCCTGACCAGCATGGGTGCGATCGGTCGCAGGCCGATGTCCCACAGATGGGCGTGGGTTTTGGTCACGAACGGGGTTGCGTTTTCGATGGACAGACGCGCGCGGGCGAAACGCGTCTCCCAGGTTGATCGGTCGGCGAGCGTGGGCCAACAGTCGATCCTCCCGCGGCCGATGATGTCCAGGAACCGCCGGCCCAGCGCCGCTTCGTAGGCCTGCAACGTGTATCGCCGCATACTGTTGAGCTTGACCTGGAGGATGATGCGACCGCCGGGGCGGGTGATGCGGCGCATCTCGGCAAGGAACCCGGCGATGTTGGCGACCCAGTAGGCTGCGTTGCAGTAGACGGTCTGAAAAGTCGCGTCGGCGAACGGCAGCGGATGGTTGTTGTCATGTTCGACGAGGCGGTCGTAGAAGCGCAACCGGTCGGCTTTGGCGAGCATCGTCGACTTGCAATCCGTTCCCACGTCGATGGAGTCACCCGGTCGTGAAACGATCGGCGGGCGATAGTCGTCGCGGAGGTGGTCGAACATGTCGCCGGCCTCGTTCTGTCGCCGATCGAGTCGGGCGACCGAGGTGAAGACGTCGAAGGCCGGGTCGAACGCCCCGCCGTCGTGCAGGAAGCTGAAGACGCCGTCGCCGCAGCTTACGTCAAGGGACGGGCGTTCCAGAGCGTGGGCGGACAGCGTCGTGCTGCGAAGCGTCATCCACAACGCGTTCTCCGGTCGCAGCCAATAGGCCTCGACGAACCGACGCAGCAAATCGTACTTTCCCCGAGCCGCAGGCGGAATGAAATCCCGGCGTGCCGGGAGCCTGCGCGATCCGGTTGGAGCGTACGTTTCCCCATCCGCGCAAGAGGTCAAACTGGGTGGCAAGCTAGTTTCTCCCGAAGCAGTGCGTTCACGTCGATGGTGTCGAAACGCGGTAGGCGTAGGGGATCGCCCTGTCGTTGGAGCCAACGGGCGTGGGTGGTGAAACCGTGTACGAAACCGGCCTCACGGCATGCGACGACGGCATGGTTGCTGTAGCTTCCGTAGGGGTAGGAGAAGGGTCGCACGTCGGGTCCGAGGCCTTCGCGGAGGACGTTGGCGACCTGCAAGACATCCTGCCGGACGTCCTCCGGGGCAAGACGGTCGTAGGGCTCGTGGCCGTGTCCGTGTCCGCCGATGGTGTGGCCTGCCGATCGGATCTTGACCAGATCGTCCCAACCCAAGTACCAGTGCCTCGCCCAACGAGCGCTCGATCCGACGTGCGACTCGAAGAGCTCCTCGACGGCTGCCGCCCGAAGGTCGAGGGGCAGCTTCATGGTCAGGAAATATTTGAGGCGGGCGAGCGTCGGAGTTTCATAGTGGTACATCGTCTCCGCGGCCGCGTCTTCTTCGGGCGGTCGTTGGTCGAGCCAGTGACACCACTGCACCGCGCCGCGGTCGCTGAGATAACTTCGTAGTTCGTTCTCGAGGGCGGATTCGCCCAGAATCGACAGCAATAGGTGGATGGCATGGGCCGGCAACATCCGGTGCGTGGTGAGCACCGCGCCGGGCACGAAGAACACTCCGCGAAGCCCGCGGTCGTCGAGAATCGGCAATACCGTCTCAGCGTGATCGGCGAGGCCGTCATCGAAGGTCAACACGAAGCAGCGTTGGGGGATGTCCGCTCGACCGTCCAGCCAGGCGTAAAGGGTCGGCCAGTCGATCGGCTCCATGGTGGCGCACAGGCGATCAATCTGGGTGCAGAAATCGGCCACCGTCAGCCCGCGCAGGCCGCCGTGAATCCCCGGTGCGCCGGGTCGGGCCAGCGGGTCCCGGTCATGCACGTAGTGGTACATCACGACCAGGCATCGGGGTGAGGCCTCGTCCGCCGCCTCCCCAACAAGTGCGGGCTCCATCGGAGCGTGCGTACTCATACGACTATTTATCGGATGTACGACGACTCCGCTGCACCCTGCCTTGCCGGAATGGATGACTCGGTCTCGGACCTACTCGGATACCAACCCCGCGGCCTCGCCGATCGTTTCGGAAAGCGTCGGGTGGGGATGGATCATGGTGGCGAGGTCGTAGGCGACGGCGCCCATCTCCAACGCCAACACGCCTTCGGAGATCATCTCGCCCGCGTGCGGACCGGTCAGGCCGATGCCGAGAAGGCGCTGGGTCGATTTGTCGAGAATGAGCTTGGTGACTCCGTCCGTGCGTCCGAGGGCGACGGCCCGGCCCGAGGCGGACCAGGGTATCTTGCGGATGATGATGTCGAGCTTCTTTTCTTTGGTCTCGGCCTCAGTGAGACCCGCCCAGGCGATGACCGGGTCGGTGAAGACGACGGCCGGGATGGCCCGCGGCTCGAAGACGACCTCCTTGCCCGCCAGAATGTCCGCGAGGACCGCGCCCTCGTGCATGGCCTTGTGGGCGAGCATCGGGTTGCCGATCACGTCGCCGATGGCGTAAATCTTCGGCGCGGTGGTCTTGAAGCCCGCATCCACCTTGATGAACCCGCGCTGGTCGATCTCTACGCCGGCCTTGTCGAGTCCGAGGTCGCGCGAGTTGGGCCGCCGACCGACGGACACCAGCACCTTGTCGAACTTGGTCGATTTCGGGGCGTTCTTTCCCTCAAAGGCGACCTCGATCCCACCCTTGACCTCTTTCATCCCGACGACTTTGGTGTCGAGGCAGATCGCGTCGAACTCGCTCTCCAATCGCTTGAGCAACGGGCGGAGCAAGTCGCGGTCCACGCCGGGCAGCAGACCCGAGGTCATTTCGACGACGGTGACCTTGGATCCGAACCCGGCGTAGACTTGGCCGAGTTCGAGCCCGATGTAGCCTCCGCCGATCACCAGCAGTGTCTTGGGGATGTCCTCCATCTGCAACGCCGTCCGCGAAGTGAGCACGCGAGGCGAGTCGATCTGGATTCCCTTCAACTCGATGGAGCGCGAGCCGGTGGCGATGATCGCCCGCTTGAACTTGATCCGCGACACGTTGCCGCCTTCGATGGCCACGTGCTTGCCGTCCTCGAACCTGGCCGTGCCTTGGACGCGATCGACCTTGTACTTCTTGCACTGTTGATCGAGGCCGCCGGCCAGCTTCGAGATCACCTGGTCCTTCCACTTACGGATCGCGTTTACATCGAGCTTGGGCTTGCCGAAGTCGATGCCAATGTCTTTGCTGATGGCGGCCGTGTGGATCGTTTCGGCCATCGAGAGATAGGTCTTCGACGGGATGCAGCCGCGGTGCAGACACACGCCGCCGAGCGCGGACATGCTTTCGACGATCGTCGTCTGAATGCCGTGCGAAGCGGCCCGAAACGCGGCGTGATACCCCCCCGGCCCGCCGCCGATGACCAGTAAATCCGTTTCCTGCGTGAATTCGCCGACGACCATCACAGATCATCCTTGCTCGCAGGCCTTCCTGCGAATTGCCAATTTCCGATTGCCAATTGCCGATTGTCGGCTCGGTTGCGGCGTCCGCCCGCGCCAAGACCCGGGAGTATAGCCTACGCGCGTTTCCTGTCCCAGCGGCGACTCGGTATGATCCATCCACTGGAACGCCGGCGCGCGGGATGAATCCCGCGGGTCGGTGAGATCGAACCGTTTGATGTCCGCGGGATTCGCGAGATGAAGACGACGGTCGTGGGCGTCCTTCTGTCGTCGCTGGCGATGGCGGCGTACGGGGCGAGTTGCACTCCCAGGAGGGTCGAAGAGTTGGACAAGCTCGGCACCGTCCGCGTTGCCATCAAGGGGCAGCCCTTCGAGCTGTGGATCGCCGACGACTTCTCCGAACAGACCCAGGGGCTGATGTTCGTGAGCGCGGAGCGGATGGCCCCGCTGCCGGATGGGACCGAACGGGGGATGATTTTCGTCTTCGACCACGAGCAGACCCGCAACTTCTGGATGAAAAACACGATCATCCCCTTGGACATCGCTTATCTGGACGCGGACGGTCTGGTGATCGCGACCTACACCATGGCCCCGCTGGATGAACGTCCGGGGCAATATCCCTCCGGCTCGCCCGCGAAGTACGCGATCGAGGTCAACGCCGGGGTCTGGGGCCGGATCGGGTTCCACCCCGGCGACGCCATCGAGATTCCCTCCCCAGTTCTAAAGCGCTCCCCGTAAGGGGTCGAATCACCGTTGGGCCGCATGGTTGAAGGAGGGGTTCGTCTCCGCGCGCGCGGCGTCGGGCTTCCGATAACGTGCGCGCCGCCGCGGGGTGGTTCATGCAAGTGTTGATCGTCGACTCTCCGCAGGACGCGCTCCCCATGGGGACGGCCGGCCTTCTCCGTGACATCGGTTGGCACATCACAAAGGCGGCGGACTATCGGGCGGCGTTGGAGGAAGCCAAGACCGGCGCGATTGACGCCGTGATTCTCTTCGAACCGCACCACGACCTCACCGCGGATCGTCAGGCCGCGGAGTTCCACGAGCTGCTTCGCCTGTTGGACGCCCAGCGGATCGCGGCGTTGATGTTGAGCGACCGCGTGGGCTCGAACCGCTCCGACTCGCGGTCCTTGATCGAGGTTGTCGATCGGCGCATTTCGCAGGCGGAGCTACGCGGGCGGCTGGCGATGATCGAGCGTTATCACGGGCTGCTCAAACGCATGGAGCAGGAACTCCGCAACATGGAGCGGCTCAGCAAACGCCTCAATCAACATTTCCGCGAGGTGGACGAGGAGCTGCGACTGGCCGGGCGGTTGCAAAGGGATTTTCTGCCGGATATCCGCAAGCCCATCGGGAATGTTCGCATCGCGACGGTGTATCGGCCCGCGTCCTGGGTGTCGGGGGACATGTTCGACGTGTTTCGCATCGACGAGGAGCACACGGGCATCTATCTGGCCGACGCGGTGGGGCACGGCATGGCCGCGAGTCTGCTCACCATGTTCATCAAGCGGTCGATCGTGCCCAAGCGCGTCCACGCCGACCGCTACGCGGTGGCCAGTCCGTCCGAGGTGATGGCCGCTCTGAATGACGCCCTCGCCGATCAGTCGCTGCCCAACTGTCAGTTCGTCACCGCGTGCTACGCGCTGCTCAATCACAAAACACTGACGCTGCAGTACGCACGCGGCGGACATCCCTATCCGATCCTCATCACCGCGGGCGGCGTGGTCAGTGAGATGAAAGCCTCCGGCGGACTGCTCGGACTCTTCAAGGGGGAGGAGTTTCCCCTGTTCGAGACTCGCCTTCAGCCGGGCGACAAGGTGCTTTTCTACACCGACGGCGTGGAGCTTGCTTTTCAGGACCAGGGCGACGCGTCGCTCGATACCAAGTCCTATCAGCGGGCCTTCGAGTCGCTGGCCGGATTGCCCGTGGAGACGATGATGCAACGAATCGAAACCCGTCTCGACGCCGAAAGCGGCTCGCTCAATCCGCGAGATGACGTCACCATCGTGGGGATGGAAGTTCTGCCGACCTGAGTCGAGTTCCGTCTCGCGGACACAGATACGGCGGAGCGACGAACGTGCACGTGGCCGGTCAGGGCTATGCGAATCGTTCACGATCGGAGCGCCGTCGCCGGCGCCGGCGAAGCGCGATCGAGCCCCAGACTTGTCCTGAGCCTCGAAGGATCGGTCCTCTCCAGAGCGATGATTGGATGGATCGGTGCTTGGGGGCCGGACGGGTAGGCGATGCGATCAGCGCCTTGCTCGCGGCCGCCGGTTCCAACCTCCGCAACCTCCTGCGGCGGCTTGCCGCTGCCTGATCCGCTGGCTGCACGGGACGATGCCCCGGCCTGCTTCGTGGGAGTGCCGGGAGTGCCGCCCCCTCCAGAGTTGATTCTACGCGAAGTTCTTTCGAAAGCCTACCCGACCGAACTTGGCGGTAAAGCGTTCTCCGTTCCGGACCGTGGCGATCATCTCTGCCTCCGTCGTGCCGCGTTCCACCAAACGACTCAGCGCGTGAGGATGGAGGCGAATTGCCATAGCCCATGGCGCACAACCCATCAACCCGGTTCGCCTGCAAAGTGGCGCTCGATCCGATCACAGATCAGGTGGTAGGCGAGTTGGTGGACTTCCTGGACGCGGTCACCGTGGTCGTGCTCGACGCGGAAGCAGAAGTCGCACAACTCGGCCATCGCTCCGCCGCTACGGCTGGTGAAACCGATGACGGTCGCGCCGATCTTTTTGGCCGATTCCAGCGCACGAACCACACTGGGTGAACGACCGGATACGCTCAACGCCCACACGATATCGTTTTTTGTGACCAGTGCTTCGATCTGTCGCGCGAACACATGCTCATACCCAAAGTCGTTCGAGACGGCGGTGACCACCGAAGTGTCCGTCGTCAAGGCAATCGCAGGCAGGGCCTTGCGGTCCTTCTTGAAGCGTCCGACCAGCTCGGCGGCGATGTGTTGGGCGTCCGCAGCGCTGCCTCCGTTGCCCAGAAAGTACACCCGCCCGCCCGCATCGAAGCACGCGATCAAGCGCTCGGCGATGCGTTCGAGCAGGCCGATTTGCCCGACCGCGGCCTCGACCACGCGTTGATGCTCTGCAATCTGTTCTTTCATCACCTACACTTCGTGGCTTCGTGGCTTTACCTGCTCCCCCGGACTCGCTCGATCAACGCCGTCGTGCTCAGACCGTCGAGCAGCGGGAGCAGGACCACGCGGCCGCCGGCGGATTCGACGAACTCGCGGCCCACGACGCCCTTCTCCGCCCAGTCCTCGCCCTTGATGAGCACCTCGGGGCGAATCTTGCGGATCAACAGCTCCGGCGTTTCCTCCTCGAATCCGACGACGTAATCGACGCATTCCAACGCCCCCAGCACCGTCGCCCGATGCTCGAAGCGGTTGATGGGGCGGTTCTCGGCCTTGTTCAGGCGACGCACGGACGCATCGCTGTTGAGGGCCACAACCAATACCGACGCCTCCAGTCGGCAACGCCTCAAGAAATCCACGTGTCCGGCGTGGAGCAGGTCGAAACAGCCGTTGGTGAAGGCGACGGTTTCGCCGCGGTCCCGACGTAGCTGCAACTCGGCCAGAAGCTCATCCACACCCGTCAGTTTGCCGTTTCGTAAACGATGCTCCAGGCGTAGTTCCGCGAGGACTTCGTCGGCGGTGATGGGAACGCAGCCGAACTTTTCAACTTCCAATCCGCCAGCGACGTTGGCGAGCCGCGTCGCGCCGGCGAGGTCGGCCCCGGCGGCGATCGCCGCCGACAACATGGCCAACACCGCGTCGCCCGCGCCCGTATTGTCATAGACCGTGCGGGGGACGGTGGGCAGATGCTGCGGGCTCTTGCCGCGCTCGACCAGCACGGCGCCGTCCCGGTCGACCGTCGCCACGACGGCGCGAAAGCCGTAGGCTTCCAGCGCGGTTTGTGCCGCCGCAGAGACTGCGTCCACGGTATCGCAGGGGCGTTGAGTCACGATGGACAACTCGTCGCGGTTGGGTGTGACGATATCCGCGCCGCGATATCGCGCGTAGCTCGAAAGCCGGGCCGGGTCGACCAGGACCGGTCGTGTCCGTCGCCGGGCCTCGCCGGCGACCGCCTGCACGAGGGATTCCGTCACCACCCCCTTGTCATAGTCCTCGATGCAGACCACATCGCAGTCTACGATTCGTCGCGACGCCGATTCGACCATCTTCTTCGTCGCCGCATCCGGCAAAGGACGGCCGTCTTCCTCGTCAAGCCGAAGAAGCTGTTGGCGGTGGCGATGTTGGGCGAGACCGACGAGGCGGGTTTTGGTCGTCGTCGGACGGTCCAACTGGGTCACCACGGCCGAGGCGTCCACTCCCAATTCGCGGAGGAGTCGCAGCAAAGTCTCTCCGTGCCGGTCCGCTCCGACCGTTCCGCAGCAGACCACCTCGCAGCCTAACGCCCGCAAGCAGGCGGCGACGTTGGCGCAGCCGCCGACGGCCTCCCGCGTCTCGACCGCGCGCAGCACCGGCACGGGCGCCTCCGGGCTGATCCGCTCCGCGTCGCCGTAGATGTAGCGATCGAGAATAAGATCGCCGACGAGCAGCACCCGTCGACCGCGGAGGGCACGTACCCAATGTGCTAGATCATGAACCATCGTGTGGTTCCGGAATCCGTCTTGCGTTCAAGATCAAAATCGTAGGGTCGCCGGGTGGGACGGTCAATTCCGGCGGGCCATGATCGGCCATGCCACGCGACGCGGGTCGATCCGCGATTACGACGCCGTCGCGTCGGCGGGAATACTCAAACGGAAATGCGCGCCGCCGTATTGGGGGTGGTGTCGGGCGACCAGATCGAGTCTGCCGCCCAACAGTTCCGCCCAGTTGCGGGCGAGGGCAAGGCCCAACCCGATCCCGCCCCGGGCACGAGCTTCCGCGTCGCGACCGCGCCGGAACGGTTTGAAGATTTTCCGCGCATCAGAAAGGTCGATACCCGGTCCGGAGTCGACAACATCCAGGTACAGCTGGCCGTTGTCACCGCCCAACTGCAGAAGCACCCTCGGGCCGCGTACTCCACGGGCGTGACGGCACGCATTGTCCACCAGGACGGCGGCGATCTGGTTCACAAGGTTCACGTCGGTACGGATCGGGTGCGCGGCCGGTACGGCGCTTTGCGTCTGGGCCTCGATCGCGTTGTCGGTACATCGCTTCTGGAGCGTCTCCTCCACGACCCGCAGCAGCGACGCGGCGTCCGTGGTGGTCACATTCAACTTGACCTTGTGGTTCTCCAAGCGCGCGTACTCGAGCACGGCCTCCACCAGGCTCGACAAACGCTGCGATTCCCGATTCAGCGTGTCGAGGTATTCCTGCTTGGACGTGTCAGGAACCAGACCCGCCGACAGCATGTCGGAATAGAGACGGAACGTGGTCAGCGGCGTGCGCAGCTCATGGGTGACGGCGTAGGCGAATTGCATTCGACGCTCGGTCAAGGCCATGAGGTTGCGAACGCCCCAGCCTGCCACCACCAGTACGGCTGCGGCTGCCGCCCAGGTGACCAGCAGCACCGCGCGCATGGAACGCCACGCCGCCGCGTCCGTGCCGCCGGGAAGGTCCGGCACGCGTAACCGAGTGGGAAGCTCGTGTAGCTTCATCTCACTCTCGTCCACGTCGAGCTCCTGGTCATTGGCGACCGGCTCCAGATCAGCCTGCGGGAAAACATCCTCGATGGATCGCAGGAGGTCCGGCTTGAGCCGATCCCAATCGCCGATGAATCCCTGATAGAACACCTCCGCATCCGCGGAGCCTTCGCGCACAAAGGCGAGCTTCCTGGGCCGACCCGGGCCCGACTCAACCCAAAACGCCGGTGCGAAAGGACTAAGCGATATCCGAATCGGCGCGGGAGGCGCAGCGGTCTGCTCGAACCCGCTGTCGATGGCCACCGCGATGTTGCCGATGTTGCCGGCCGCGATCTGGGGCGTTACGCACAGTTCCGGCGGTACATAGCCGACGCCCGAACCCCCCGCCAAGGCCCGGCGAGGCGAGCGACCGGACGTCCAATCCCCTCGTCCCGCGCCCTTCAGCGACGCCGGCCGCTGTGCGACCCGTACGACCTGCATGGGTTGGCGTTCGTTCTCCGCGCCGTGGGTCGCCCGGTCACGCTTGAGCGCTTCGGAGACCCGGTTGCGAAAGTCCATCGTCGGCAGGGTCCACTTGAACCAACTCCACGCTTCCCGCGCCCGTCGCGCCGAGTCCGCAATCGCCCCGGTGCTCTCGGAGGTCCATAGCGATCCCTCTTCCGCGAACTGCGGCGACGACGGGATTCCGTCGTCGTCGACCTGGAAATACAAATCGATCCACTCATAGGGCGGCCCGGACATCGCGATCGGTGATCGTAGAATCACCCGCTCGGCGTCCACCTCCCCGCCATCCGCGGAGATTGCGGCCACGGGGTGCACCATGTGGTAATCGACGTAATCCGTGTAGGGTCGAGACGCTTCCGAATTCAGGATACCCTTCATCCGACTCTCGGTCTGCCACAGGGCGCGATGAACGCGGGTGCGGTATTCCTCGCTGACGGTTTTCTTGGCGAGTTCGAAGCTGGCGGACGTGGCCCAAGTCATTCCGCCCAGAACCACGACGGAGGTCAGGGCAAAGACGCCCAGGGCGGTGAGGGTGCTCTTTTGCGAGCTGGTCATACCGCGCCGCGTTCCGCCGCGGGGGCGTCGGAGACGAGCGTCAGGCTCGGACCCAACATGTATCCCTTGCCCCGAACGGTCACGATCCATTCCCGCGTCGGTTCCGTGGCGCCGCCGGAAAGCTTCTGCCGCAAGCGCGTGATGTGCATGTCGATCGCCCGCGTCTCCACGCCCCCGTCACGCAAGCCCCACACGCAGGCGAGCAGTTCCTCGCGAGTGACGACCCGTCCGGCATGAGCGGCGAGTCGTTGCAGGATGTCCGCCTCCATTTCGGAAAGGGCCACTCGCTCGCCGTCGCGGTGGCAGACTTCACGCCGGCCGCAGTCTACGGTCGTGCCCCCACCGGTGATACGAACCACCGGGGTCGGGCGTTCGGGAGTTCGCCGCAATACGGCGTCGAGGCGGGCGAGCAACTCGCGGGCGGAAAACGGCTTGACGACGTAGTCATCCGCCCCCGCCCGCAGACCCCGAACCCGGTCGTCCTCCGAGCCGCGGGCGGTCAGGATAATGACCGGAAGCGAGGGGTGCGTGACCCGCAACTCGGCCAGCACCTCAAACCCATCCATTTTCGGGAGGAGAAGATCGAGAAGGACCAGATCGACGTCCGCGCGGCGGGCCTCCCGAAGTCCGGTCACGCCGTCCGCGGCCTCGACCGGGTCAAACCCCGAAATCCGCAACGCGTCCACAATCCCGCGCCGGATCGCGTCTTCGTCTTCGACCACCACTACCGTTCGTCTTTTGGCCATATACGCTACCGACCAGGGAGCCCAACTCCGCACCGGCGACCCGTCCGAGTCGGGACGACGATGCCCCCTATCCTATCATACCCCCGATCCGCCGGTCCGACGACGGATGTCAACCGGAACGAAGTTAATCAAGCGTTACAATCCGCCGCTTATCCGACGTGCCGGTTCGGGTCTGGGACCGTGCTTGACCGCCGCTGTCGAACGAGCCAGACGGTTGCCAAGACGATCCCGCCGGCGTCGGCCAGCCAATCCGTGAAACTCATCGTCCGCCCGGTATACTGCTGCAACCACTCATCGAAGGCCCCATACGCGGCGTACATGCCCGCATAACCGAGGAGCGACATCGTCGATCTCGCTCGACCGATGGCGGACAAGTACCGCCCGCCAAGGTAGGCGAGAAAAAAATAGAGCACGAAATGGACAACCTTATCGGCGTATCGGATACGGAAATGTCCGCCGCTGACCAAGGGCATATGGGTGATGATAAAAAGGCCCAGCCAGTAGCCGAGCCAAACCCATAGGCTGCGGTCCGATCGCGGATGGCGGCTGTGGTGGAGTGTCATCCGTGGGTCAGGAGGCCGCGGCGATCGCGCCGCTGCGAGACGGGTCCGGCGATTTGTAGTCAGCCGCCAAGGCGGCCGCCGTCCGCGGGTCGGCGACCGCCGCGGATGCGTCGTCCGCGAGGGCACCTCCGGCTACTTCACCCAGCATTTCCGCGGCGAGGCTCGCATAGTCGATCGCCCCGTGACTGCGCGGGGCATAATCGAACACCGTCTGCCCGAAGCTGCACGACTCCGCGAGTTTGATGTTCCGTCGGATGGTCGTCCGGTGCACGCGGGCGTCCGCCCAGGCGGCGCCCGTGCCGCGGGATGCGTCGAGGAACTTTACCAGATCGTCCACCACCTCGCCCGCCAGTCGCGTCGCCGATTCGTACATACACAATACGACGCCGCCGACATGAAGTTTGGGATTGATCCGTTGGCGAACGAGAGTGACCGTATCGAACAACTTGCCCAGGCCTTGAAGGGCGAAGAAGTGTGCTTGCAGCGGGATCAGAAGCTCGGTAGCGGCGACCAGCGCGTTCACGGTGAGGACGCCCAACGAGGGCGGACAGTCAATGAGCATGATATCGTGCTCGTGCTCGATGGGGTCGAGGGCCTCGCGGAGGAGGACTTCACGTCCCGTCACGCTAATCAGCTCCGCCTCAGCGCCGGCCAGGTCGATGTCCGCCGGCACGAGCGTGATGCGATCGCGCACCGGGACCAACACTTCACGAATGGGCGTGGAAGAAGTCAGCACGTCGTAGACGCTGGGCTGCCCGTCGGCCACTTCGGCGCCGAAGTACAGGGTCAGGTGCCCCTGGGGATCGAGATCAACGAGGAGGACGCGAAGCCCGTTGTTCGCCAACGCGGCCCCGAGGTTGGCCGTCGTCGTGGTTTTCCCGACCCCGCCCTTTTGATTGATGACTGCGATCCGTCGCATGGGTCCGCCAAGCCTCCTGCCGCCGCGTAGTATAACCACCTTCCCGACAAGATGTAAACGAGGAATTACGAATTACGAATTACGAATGCCAAGTGGGCAGGCTCGTTTGGCTGGCGCCGAGCCCGAACTGCCGCCCGTCCTTGGGAAGCGCTGCCCGGAGCGCCGGGTCGTTCCGGCGGCTTGGCACGTGCGGGACCGGCGGGTATCGTCGCGGTTCGGCGACGCCGGCAAAGCCCGGTGCGGAATCGACAGGAATTGGGTGAGGGAGACGGTCATGCGTTTCGTGCGTCGATGGCTGCCTGTGCTTGTTCTGATGGCGTGTACCGCCTGCGGCGCCGTCAGCCACGCCGGCCAGCCGGTCGATCCCGCACGGACGCACCCCATCCCGCCGTTCACCATCCCCCCCGTCGTTCCCGGAGCCGCCTACGAGCGGTTCATCGTCTTCGGAGACATGGGAACGGGACACCCGGACCAGTACAAGGTCGCCGAAGCGATGGCCCAACGAGCCAAATCCGACCACGTCGATTTCCTCCTCACCGTCGGCGACAACTTCTATCCAAACGGAGTCTCCTCGGTGGACGATCCTCAGTGGAAGACCAAGTTCGAGGACGTGTACAAGGACCCGTCGCTGCAAATCCCCATCTACCCTAGCCTCGGCAACCACGATTGGAAAGGCAACCCGCAGGCTCAGGTGGAGTATTCACAACGCAACAAGAATTGGAAGATGCCCGCGCGGTACTACACTTTCATCCGCACCCTCGCCGACGGCGGGACCAACGTTCAATTCTTCGCCATCGACAGCGACTCGATCCAACGCCAAGCCTCCGACGCCGACGCCCAGCTCGCCTGGCTCGACGCCGAGCTAGGGAAGTCCGCCGCGCGGTGGAAAATCGTCTTCGGTCATCATCCCCTGTACTCCCACGGCGATAAGCACGGCAACAACGACGTGATGATCGCCAGGGTCGATCCGCTGCTGACCAAGCACCACGTCGATCTGTACCTGTGCGGGCACGATCACACGTTGGAGTTGCTCAAGCCGATCGGCGGGGTGTACCACGTGGTGACCGGCGCGGGCGGGGGACCGGACATGGCCTACGGCGTCGATTGGAGGGAGGATGATCTGTACGCCGCGACGCTCGGCGGCTTCACGCTGTGCCGCGTGGGCGGCAGCGAGATCGTCATCGAGTTCGTCCGCTTGCACGGCAAGACCCAATACGCGCATACGATAACCAAGTGACGCCCGATCTACCCTCGGAACCGCGATGGTCCGTCTTCCTGTGCTTTCACATCTGCGGAATACTGCCCGCGACGACGGCCCGCCGGACGAATCACGTTCCGCTCTGTAACGCCTACCTCCTGCATTTTGCTGCGGCGCTGTTCGGCGTTTTCGTCATCGTGTGGATCGCGTCCTGGGGGGACGTCCCCGCCCCTGCGACCCTGGGCTCGATCGGCGCCCGGTTCCTCGCCAATCTGAACTGGCTTCTCGAGCAGTTGGCGGAGCAACCGAAGACCACTGTTCTCGCCGTTCTTGGAATAGCTCTCCTGATCGAAGTCGGCTTTGTTGGCGAGGCCTACCTCGTCATGCCGTGGGGCGCGTGCGACGAGCCGCTCGGAGCGAGCTTCCGACATGCCCTCCGCCGCGTGTGGATGCAGACGCCCCACGTCGTGCTCATCATTGCGCTGGTTGGAGCGGTCGGTCTTCCGTTGTCGCGTTGGGACCGGGCGTGGGGGGCGTCGTACCCCATCCCCGTGCCTTCCCCGGACAACCTGCCGACCCTGCCGGTTCCACCAACCGGAGCGCCGCCGGAGTCGCCCGCGTGGGACAACTATCAAACGGCTGCTCAGGCCTATCGTCAGGCTTGGCAGGACCATTGGATCGCCGTGCGGAACTGGGAACACGAACGGCGGCGCGCGCAGGCGTGGTACCTGCGGTTCAACGAGGCGATTACCGTCGATGCGGGGTTCCTCTCAGGTTTGTGGTTCCTCTGGGCCTCGTTGCGAAGCGTGGGCGCGCCGCGCGTCGCGCCGCCGATCAAGCGTCCACCGCGGTGCGATGCGTGCGGATATAACCTCACGACGATCCCGATGGAGAGCCGCTGTCCGGAATGCGGCGAGCCGGTGGCCGCGTCGCTCGGGCCTAATGCGCGACCAGGCACGCCCTGGCAACGCCGGGAAGTGGGTCGACTGACAGCTTGGCGACAAAGCTGGGTGCAGGCGGCTCGTGACCCGGTGCGCTTCGGACGGACACTGCGTCTAACGAAGCCCGGCGTCGATCATCGACGCTTCCTCGCCGTGCATCTTCCCCTGGTGTTTCTCATCGGCGCGGCAAGCCCAAGCCTGACGTTCTGGGCGGTCGAAGGGAGGAGTCCGATTCCCGATGAGATCGAGTTCATCCTCATCGGGGGTCCGATCTTCGGCACGGCCTGCACAGCGGGCGTGATGGCCGTCTCACTGCTGTCGGCGGTGGCCGCCGCCCTCCTGTATCACTTTCGCGATCGCCGGAACCTGCTTGCCGGAGCCGTGCAAGTCGTTTCCTACCTGGTGGTTTATCTGGTCGCTTGGCAGGTGTTCGGCGCCGTCACCGGCATCGGCGCGGTGTCGATGGGGCAGGCCGAGTGGTTCCGCGGGTTCGCAAGGGCTTCCCGAATGGGACCCGAACTGCTCGCGTTCTTCTTTTGGTTCATCCCCAATCTCGCCTGCGGCATCGTCTATTGGACGCTGGTTCGCCGGGCCGTGTCGGGCACGCGCTACGCGAATAGGTAATCGAGTTGAATCGTGTCCCTCGCTACGATAACTGTAGTTTTCACACGACCCTCACTCCGACCCCTTCCCTTGGAGGGACAGGGGGTGTTGAGGGGC
>CAYQZH010000040.1:0-19408 GCA_964421865.1 uncultured Phycisphaera sp.
AACGCGGTGGTGAATTCTCGGATGAGCGGCTCCGCCGCTTTGGGTATACTGTTCATCAAGGCCTCCTTGCCCAAGTACCAAGAGTCGTTTGTCAATTACTACTCTTGATACCGGCACGGTGGCCCCGTTTTGCTTAAATGAAAAAGCCCATGAAAGGCCCTCAAAAAGGGCAAAAGGCGAACTATGGGTCAATGTGCGCCCCGCGGCCGCACTTCGCCCTGAGAACGCCGCGAAACGCGATCGTCTGCTGATCGGTGGGGTGGAGATCCGTCGCACGGTCGATCGCCTGGGTGGCTTCGGGACATCGGCCCATCATGGCTAAGGCGACCGCGAGATTGTAGTGCGCGTCGGCGAAGTCCGGCTTAATGACCACACACCGCTTGAGGTGTTCGATCCCGTTGGCGAGGTCACCGGCCTCGATCAGAAGTCCGCCAAGGTCATATTCCGCCGCCGCGTAGTTCGGCCATAGACGCACGGCTTCCAGCAGATGTTCGCAGGCATCCTGCGGGCGAGTCTGCTTGAAACGCGCACCGGCCAGCGCGTAATGCGTCTCGGCCAGCATCCGATGATTGAGTTCGACGGGGAGCAAACCCCAGCGCTCCACAAAGGCAAAGTGGTTCACAGCCTGAAGGGCATCGCTTTCGGATACAGCTTCAGAACTACGCGTCCGGTAGTAAGACCTTCGGCCCTCGTGGGTGTGGTAACGGACGAACGCACTGTGGATGGAGAAGAGAAGAAACACGGCCGCCAGTCCTACGAACGCCTGACCCGGATGCAGCACACGCCCCGCCGTCTTCAACGGCCACCGATTTAGTTTTACGTTCGGTTTACGAGACAGCCGAAGCACGACGACACTGCAGTAGCCCACGACTACACCCAGTCCCACGGTCATCAGAAATGGGAAGCGGTCGTAGAGGCCTCGGAACACCAAGAGAGTGGCGACAAACACGATCAGCATCATCGCCTCTTCACCGAGGGTGAAGTCGTATTGCTTGCGCACGCTGATATCATTTCGCACGGCCTTGAGGATCGAAGGTTTACCGAAGCCGTAGTACGCGGCCTGCTGCGGGCAGGCGCTCACGCAGTCGAGGTCCTTCAGGCAGGCGGGGTTGACGACCATTCCATATCGGCCGAGCTCCTCATGGACTCGCACGTGCGATCCGCACACCGCCGTGCACGTGCCGCACTGCCGGCAGTCGCCTCGGTCCACCCGGATTCGCCCCGGCGCCATCCGATCCACAAGCCCAAAGATCGCGCCGTAAGGACACCCATAGGCACAGAATCCGCGGGAACCAAGGATGTAGACGATCAGGAATCCGCAGATTCCAAAGGTCAGTGCGATAATCGCCGGGTCAGGAAGGTTCCGCCAGAAGTTCTCCGTCACCAGCGAAGCCCAGCCCCCCGCATCGGTCCGCAGGTGCAGTTTAGCCGGTGCACGCCCCTCCCATACACGAACGAACTGAGGCCAGACGAACATGTAGAGCGCCGCCGCCGCTGGAATCCATAGCATGGCGCGACTGCGAATGCCTTTGGGGCGAATGTGCAGTTTCCCCAGAATCCACGTACAAAGATCCTGCAGTGCGAGAATATGACATCCCCATGAACAGAAAAAGCGGCCGAAGACCGCGGTCGCGAGTACGGCGATGCTCATAAAGATAAACCCCGCCGTAACGATCCCCAGTTCGGCGGTGTACATCACCTCGTTGAGTTCAAGCGGCGCGAGCGTCCGCCCGGCGATCATCCAGTGTGTAATGTGCACGACCATCAGGAGGTAGACGAGAGCCAAGGTGCAGGCACGCCAGCGCGCGAAGCGCGAGCGCGGCAGAACGCTAAGCTCCGCCAAGGCCGGAATGTCAACCTGGCGCGATGCCGGCGAAACCTCTTGCAGGGTCACCATGCCCGTTTCCCCCATCATGCACTGCCGAGCCTCCGTTCAACACAGCACGAGGCCCAACAAGTTCCCCTCCCCGGCGTCCGCGTCGCAATCTGCACAGAGACTCATGGGGTCACTCGCCCACCCCAACAACTGACGATGGGTGAGCCGGTCCGTGCGCAAAAACATCTCGAATGCTTCGCGCGACGGTTCGTGCTCTCGGTACGTAAGTGCTCGCGCAAACCCGCTCCATAGGCGCGGCTCCATTGCAGCTTCCGACCGGCCCTCGCGGACCAGCCTCCCCTCCACATACACGTCCCATAGTACGCGGTACCGGTCGAGAACAAGTCTCTGCTCGTGGGGCTGCCCTGCAATGTCGTTGACACTGTAGCCAAAAGCCGGATCGACCATATCCGCCACGTGAAGAAGTTCCCGGCGAAGCCAAGGCGCCAGACGTGCAACGTCAAGAAGCGGCTCCGGGCAAAGCCGGATCACGAGTGTGCGCTGCATCTGTGCTCCACCCGCGGACTCTCCTTTGACGAATAAATCGGCGGACTGAGCCTTTCCATTTGCAGCCTCGAACACCACGCAGGCGCGAATATGCTGCCCGATTAACGGTCGTTCGGCGACAAAAGACGGGACGAGGCGGTCGAGGTGCAGTCGTCTGAAGAATTCGCCGGTCACCTCGCGGAAAGCGCGGCTGCGCCCTTCCTCATCCGCCATCTTATACAAGGGGTCAACCGCCTGATGCAGATCGCACTCCAGTCGCGCATCGCGGCGCGCGGCGAGGAAGACGGTCTGTTCCACTAGGTTGGGATCGTACTCCATACGAATCATGTTCCGTTCACCCCGTCTCAAGCGGGAGATCGAAGCCGATCTGGACCAATTGCTCCCCGCCAGAGCCGATGGACTCGCAACTAATCTCCGCATCCCGCTCCGGATCGGCCGGCGTCAACTCCATTAACTGCGGCCCCTGCGCAATCTCAAAGTGACGGCATTCATGGTTGATCCAATGGGTGGAGAACGCCGCCAATGCAGCATAGAAGCCGTCGCCATCCGCCTCCCGCACACGATGGGCGAACGCCGGAAGCCACTGGGCCAAGTGGTCTCGCAGGAACGACCTCTCTCCATCGACGCAGGATTCAAGCAGACTGCCGTCGTCCGTCGCGATCGCGCGGGCTTCCTTGGCACAGAGCACGCTCATGAACTCACACTCCGCCGCCACATGATCGACCCGCTCAAAGCTCGCCTCGTTCATTTCCAGCCCGAACGCGGCGTAGAATCCGGCAATGTCGGCGAGCTCGGCAGCCTGTTGGATAATCTCACTCCGCCCGTACTCCAACTCGTACGGGGGGCACTTGCTGCGGACGGCGTGGCCGAACAATCGGACATACGCTGCACACAGGGAAGTGAGCAACGCGACATCGTCACGGATGCTCCCCTCAACAGGAATGGTGAGTCCGCTTCTCAAACCGTCAAGTTTGGCCGCGACCTCCGCGTCAAGCCGTTCCAGAAGCTCTCGACAGGGTGACCACCTCGCGGGGTCGGCTAGAGCGCCAATCAATGCGGCATCCGGGCGCCGCCAACCATTGGCCAGCACTTCATACGCCGCGCTGCGGGCCAATGCGACGTCCAGTTCCTCGGAAGCCGGTGTCATCGTCATGCCTACGCCTCCATCCTGTTACCCGTCAAATCGAGTTGGCATGCGCCGCCGACCTCACGTGAACCGGCTCCTCGACTGCGGTGCGGAAGATCTCCTTCCCTGCGCGATTGAATGCGACGACGGTATCGTTGTACATTTCGAACTTCTTACCATGTTGCATCGTCTCGTAGACTTTCGGACCCTCTTCGATGGCATAGCGACCGATGATCTGGTTCGACCGGCGGAACAACTGCAACACGGCCAATAGTTCCCGATCCGGGTTCTTGTATCGCTCGACGGCCTGCTCGACGCCGGGTCCGAACATCTGTTCCAAGTACTTCAGCGGCACCCACCGCGGCGGAATGTAGTAGCCGTTGGGCTCGGTCCCGAATTGCGGATAGAGCGGCAGTGCCACCCTGGCAACATGGATAAGATAGTACAGCGGATGGTTACGATCCTCAATCCAAGTATTGTCCGGGTTGACTTTCACCAGACCCTGCATCCGCACCTGTCCGATGCACGCGGCCATGCACCGGGTTTCCATCGGGGAACCGTTGGTTTCCGGATCACTGCCTTCGATCCGCGGATAACAGGCGATACATTTTTCGCTGGTTCGGGTAGTGCCGCGATACAAGGATTTCTTGTAGGGACAGGCCTCCACGCATTTGCGATAACCGCGGCACTCCTTCTGGTCGATCAGCACGATGCCGTCCTCGGGCCGTTTGTAAATCGCCGTTCGCGGACACGCGGCCAGACACGCGGGATAGGAGCAATGATTGCACAGGCGGGCTAGATAGTAAAACCAGGCTCGATGCTTCTTCCCCTCGGCCAGATCCTCCCCTTCACCGAAGTCCATCGGCTTCGTCGGACCTTGGGGCGGCACGTCCTCATGGATATTGGGAAAGCGCCATTCCTCATCACTGGGCAGGTAACCCAAAACCTGATTGGGCTGCCCGCCGCGGGCCACGAACTCCGGCGATTCAAACACGGTCTTGCCCGCAAACTTGCCATAGGGCTGACGAGGCTCGCCGTTCGGGCGGCCATTCCACTTCTGTCCACCGGGATTGGCTTGCTCCAAGAGGTCCAGGATTTTGACGTCCCAGTTCTGCGGATAGCCGCCATACGGCTTCGTCTCGACGTTCGTCCACCACATGTGTTCCTGCCCTTTGGCGAACGTCCAGGTGCTCTTGCACGCCATCGTGCACGTCTGGCAGCCGATGCACCGGTTGATATTGATGACGAAGGCGAACTGCTCCTTGGGCGAGGCTTGCTCGTAGGGATACCGCATCTCTCGGCCGAGCTGCCAGTTGAAAACGGTTGGCATGGGTTTCTCCTCGAAATCGAACGCTTGCAGTTCCGTCCGTTCAGGGCGCCGCAAGGGAACAACGTGTCAGTTCGTCCGCCACCGCAGTGTAACGTTCATGCTTGCCTGAGTTTCCATTCGACTGCTCCGCGCGGTCGAAGGCACTCCGCATCAGTTTCTGTTCTTCCGGACCGATGACCTGATCGGCCAATACGAAGAGGACTTCGTCCTCCTTCTGAATGTGCAAACGAAGGAGGCCGATGTAGTCCGCCGCCGCGCGACGGAGGGTGTCCTCCGCGGCCTTGTCGCCCGCCGTGGTCGCATCGAGCTGGTCCGCCATCACACGGACTAAGCGTCGTCCCTCTTCATGCTCGGCGAGCATACACCCGATCGGTCCGCCGTCTCGCGGGACTCCCGCACTCTCCAACACGGGAAACAGTTCGCCCTCCTCCTTGGCATGATGACAACGATCCGCGAAGCTGCGGAAGAAGTCCAAGGCCTTTAGAAAAAACTCGCGGTCGATCGTGCTCTGGGTCAGTTGCCGTTCCATGGCCTCCAGGCCGCGCTCGATGACGCGATGCTCTGCCTTTAGGACTTCAACCGGCGTTGTGGCCTGGCAATGTCCTGAACATGTCTTGGTCATCCCATGTCTCCGTTCCTACGAAACCTCGATCCACTATCCGTTCAGAACCGCCAGTCGGACGTCGCCGGCAGCCCGGTATTCCACAGCGATGTTGCGCGGCCGCGGACCCCAACGCTCCAGGATTTCGCCAATGAGCGAGCGAATCGCTTCCTCCCCGAGGGAACGATAGGCCAGATGGGGCCCGGCATATCCTTTCACTCGAAACAAACCCAGGATCCGTTCCCCATCGAAACCCGATCTCGCGTATTCCTCCACGAAGCAGGCCGCCATCTCCCGCACGGCACAGTCGTCGTCAGTGTCGAAAGCGACACCCTGGAGCGTCATAGGGTCGGTTGCATCCGCGTCGCCATACGGCATTCCCATTCCTCCCTTAAGTGGCCGTCGCCGGCCGAGCCATCAACCCTCGAACTCTTCCACGGCCCCGCGGGACGGCTGATAATCCCCAACAAATCCCC
Source organism: uncultured Phycisphaera sp. (assembly GCA_964421865.1). Classification (GTDB taxonomy): domain Bacteria; phylum Planctomycetota; class Phycisphaerae; order UBA1845; family UBA1845; genus SBAX01. Next base: position 5,917 of record CAYQZH010000040.1, read on the forward strand.
CGGCCAAGTACCGCTTCATCACTTCGTTTTCATTGGCCGGCGACAGACCCGTCGTGGACGGACCCCAGATTCCCTTTCCGCCCAGACCGCCGTCTTCCGCCTTCACCACGCGCACCAGAGTTTCCTTCGGAACCGTGTTGACGGCATGATTGTCGGCCTCGCCTCCGAAGATAAACGCCATTGCGGCCTTGGCCTTGTGAAACAAGGTGTCCGTCTGATGCATCGGCATGTGCCAGTTCCGCGTAAGGCTCTGCTGAGACCCGTAGCGGAGGTTCGCCTGATAGCCGTCGTCCGACAGCGCACGTCCGTCCTTCCGCGTCTCGTGCGCCTTGACGCTCTTCTCCGTGGCAATATAGGGAGCGTGCTTCATCATCACCACATTGTACGGATAGGCCGGGTTATAGACCGCCCGCAGCATCAGTCGCGCCACTTTGTAGAACGGATCATCGGGCTTGGCCCCAATATAGGGCCGGTCCGCGGGATTGGCGTCCACATAGACGTAGTCGCCGTCGTTGATCCCAAGATCCTTCGCCGCCTGGGGATTCATGTGGACTTGGTGCTCCCCGACGTACGGCGTACGACGGTCAATTCTGTACGGATCGCCGAAGTTGCTGTCGTAAATCATGTGCCAGTCCACGTTGCTCCACGATGAATGCACACGGTGACGCGTCTTGGGCGTAACGCAGTAGAACGTAAACCCACGTTCCCACAGAAAATTCCGGGTCTGCCGCACCTCGCGCCACGGCATCTTGATGTTCCGGACGGTTCGCGCATCCCAGTGCTCGGCATCCGCGGGTATTCCATAGTCGTCCGGTCGAACGTAGGGATTGGTCGACACGATCACGTTGGGCAGAAACGGCGTCGCCTCCGGGCCTTCTCGGTGGACAATGAAATTCTCCCCGTACTCAATGGCTTCGGGAACATCCGCATAGGCGTGCAGTCGGCCCGTATCCGTATGAAACGGCTCGTCGTCATGGACTTGTTCCCAGAACGGAATGCGCGGATAGGTTCTGAAGAGCATCAATGCCCCGCCCGGCGTGCCGTACTTGCCGGCCATGATGTCGTCAACCCGGTAGCCCGTCGTCGTCGTGCACGAGTCAAGGAGCCGCTGTATGTACACGCGCCGCTTACCCTCGTGCTCGAACTTGAAGTAGTCGTAGAACCGCTTGTCCCCGATTTCTTCCCCAACCGCCTTGGCGATGTTTGCGATGATCCACAGATCGTCCTTAGTGTCGAAGACCGGCTTGATGCCGCCCTTCCATATCTGAAGAAACGGGTTGGAACAGGACGCGGTGATTTCCAGGTCCTCAAACTCCACCCAACTGTTGGCCGGCAGACCGAAGTCCGAGTATTGAACGGACGCCGTCATGACAATGTCCTGCGAGATGATCATCTCAATGTTGGGATTCACGTTCTTGAACATTTCGTAGGCGTGCTTGGCATTGTTGAAGAGATTAACATTGGTAAACTGGAGGGCCTTCGTCGGCGTGGGCATGTGCGTCTTGCCGGTGAACACCTTGCGCCCTGCCTTCGGCGTCTCGACGATAAGGGGTCGATCCCCGTGATTCCAATAGGCCGGCTCTTCGTCCTTCGCATACCCGTGCGCGTGAATGTCCTTCCCGTGGGCGTTCTCATCCAGGTTCGGCTCAAACGGGTCTTCCGCGACCCAGCCCTTGAAGCCCGGACCCGTGATCTTGCTCCCCTGAAACAGGGCGGACTTGTAGTTCCCCGCCCACCCGTGAACGCCAGCCCCGGGTTTGCCGATGTTTCCGGTCAGCATCATGGGTAGATACGCGGCGCGATTCGACTCGGTAGCGTGGAACCAGTGGTTGATCCCCTCTCCCTGATGGATCGCCACTGGCCCGCCGTTCCTGGTCGTCTCCCAAATATCTTTCGCAAGTCGCTCGATCAGGCCTTTCGGCGAATGCGTGATTTCCGCTACGGTGTCAAGGTCATAGTCCTTCAGGTGCACCTGATAGAGTGTCCACAGCGTCTTCACCTCGACTTCGGTCCCATTAACCAGCCTGACCTTCCATGTGCCGTCCAGTGCGGGACTAATGCCCTTCGTCTCCAAACGCTTTCCCACGTCGTCGCGGGTAATGGCGACCGGTCTGTCGGTCTTGGCATCCCACACCACGCGATCGCCGATCTTCTCATGTTGCTCGTCGGTCAGACCTTGCACTTTGAAGCTAGGCCCATCCTTCGCCAGATCGCTCCTATAATTGGGGAATACTTCGACTGCTCGCAAACGAGTTAGCGTGTCTGTTCGGACGAGAAGCGGGAAGTCCGTGAACTGTTTGATAAACGTTTCGTCGTACCATTTGCTGTCGATCATCAGCCGCGTGACGCCCAGCCACAGGGCGGCGTCCGTTTGCGGGCGAATCGGGATCCAGTAGTCCGCCTTGGTGCTCGGCGCCCCATACTCCGGGGCGATGACCACAATCCGTCCCCCGCGTTCCATGCACTCAATGAACCAGTGGGAATCCGGCAGCTTATTCTCCACCAGGTTCTTGCCGTCCATGATGATCAGCTTGCTGAAGCGCAAGTCGTTGAAGTCGCAATCCGAGTTCTGCAATCCGTGCACCCACGGTTGTCCGGGCGTTTGGTCGCCGTGCCAGGTGTAATTGCTCCAATTACGACCGCCTCGGGCCTGCTCCGGCTTCACGCCGCGGACATGGACGTCCAGCAGCGCCATGCTGTTGTTCAGGCGATACATCCCATATTTCCCCATGACGCCCAACAGTCCCATGCCACCGCGCATCTTGAATGTCCGCGTCCCGGCCCCGCCCATCTCCGCGATCATCTCTTCCGGATAGCCCTGAGCTCGTAGTCGTTTCGCGCCTCCTTCCCCGCTGTAGCGCTTCGCAATCGTGACGTAACCCTTGGCGATGTACTTCAGTGCGCTCGGCCAGTCGATTCGCAAATGAACGTCCGTCCCCCGACTATCGAACTTGTACGTCGTCTTGTTCTCCGGCGTCAGTTCGGGGAAACCGTCGTCCGCCCATTCCTTCCACCCCTTGCGAATAATGGGGTGCTTGAGGCGGTAGGGACCGTAGACGATCCGGTGGAACGTGTACCCCTTCGCGCACTGCCGCGGGTTCCAGTTCGGCGTGGCCTTGTTGCCATACAGGTCGGAATAGTCTTGATAATTGTATTGGGTTCCCATCCGCGTGATAACGCCGTTGCGTGTGTAGGCCATCACTCGACAGGCGTGCGTGTCATTCGGAGAACAGACCCAACTGAACGATCCGTCGTAGCGATACTGATCGCGATAGATCTTCTCCCACTCGCGGGCCGGGTAGAATGCCAGAGGGTTGACGATATCGGGACGAAACGCCAGGGATCGCAGAGGGAAACCCCACAGACCAGTCGCCCCCACCACGACTCCTCCGGTTTTCAGGAATTCGCGCCGTGTCGTTCCATTCTTGCCTTGCGCCATCGTTCTACTCCGTCTCGCGCCACGCGAGCGTCCGTTGAGGGGCGCGTCGCGTCCCAGTGACTTACCCTATTCGATGACCAGTTTCTGCCAAATGCTGATGTTCTTCTTGCCGTCCCGATCGCCGGCACTTCCATTCCAGATCGCGAAGGACACGGGCAGGTAATCGCCGGAGCGGAAGGCCCGTTCGTCCGCCTCCCCTTCCTCATGCCCGTGTGGTAGGGCCATGCTGCGTTGCATCTGCACATACCAGACGCCCCGCTCATAAACCGCCTGCCCCTGAACAAACTGGACCTCGGCGGGCTTTCCGGAAAGAGTTCCCGGGCCGCGAGCGACCAGACATTCCACCGGCGTGGTGAGCTTCGGGTCGGCGACGAGATTGCCGGCGCCCCAGGCGGTCACGAACTGCGGATCGTGCCTTATGATCGCCAGATGAGGGGGTTCAACGACGGACATATCCGTGAACTTGAAGTCCTGCTCGGGGTACATGTCCACGGCACGATTCGGAAACGGCGCGTCCACGTCCTGGTAACCGCTCGTGATGTTCTTCTGCCGGTCGGCCTTCCACATCCAGATATTCACGCCCCCGTGCTGACCCGGACTTCCCATATAGAACGGCGGGTCGCTGGACATCGAGAACTGGATGGCGACGGCGTCGCGGAACTCGTCATGCCGCACGGCACGGTCATCCAGCGTCGGATCAAGCCAGGAGAATCGAACGGCCAATTCCTGTTCGTTGTGCAGCGCCTGAACGACCGCTCCCTCCATGCGATTCTCCGTCCACCACAGCGGCGTCATGGCGACGTAGAGCGGACGGGCTTGGTTCCAGGCCGGGTCCATCGGGCCGGCCGGCAACGTGGCGACGATGTTCGGCGCCACGAACGTGCCTTGGCGAAGTTGAGCTCGTTCCTGCGCTCCCGCGCGGGCCAGGGACTGAACATAGTGAATAAGGTCCCAAATCTCGTCATTGGAATACACACCCTCCGACGCGGGCATCGGAGTTCCTTTTAGTCCCTTCACAATACGGGAATAGAGCTGATGACCTTCGCTGCCGCCCTTGAAAATGCCGTTTACGAACGACCGTGGCGGAACCGGGTATCCTTCATTGTCATAACGCACGGCGTCAGCGACCGGTTGGCCGTCATTCCCGTGGCAACTCGCACATCCTTCCAAATAGAGCCGCCGTCCCCGGAACCAACGGATATCATCGGACGCGGGCTCCGGGGGAATGACCAGGGGTTTGCCCGGCTCCGTGCGTTTGGCGAACAGCTCGGCCGCTTCCGCCGCCATCGCCTTACCCTCGGCCACGGGCCGATCCACCTCGGCCTTGGTGGCGTCGAGGTGCACCTGTCGGACGAATCGGATCAGGGCCTGTAGATCGCTCAGCGGCAGGTGGTTCCACGGGGGCATGGCCGATCCCGGCATGCCCCGACTGATCGTTCGTAGAAGATCCTCATCGGTAGGAATCTGATTCTGAGTGGTGGCGAGCTTGAAGTTCCCTTGCTGGAAGTTTCGCGGACGTGGGTTCATCAAGTAGGCGAACTGGCCGGCGCCGTCGCCCGCCTCACCGTGGCAGATGGCGCATTGTTTGGCGAAGAGTTCCTTCCCACGAGCAAGTACAAGGTCCTCGAGTGCGCGGTTGGCCGCAACCTGTCGCGGGGCCGCGACCGGAGCACCCGGTTTTTCCTGCTTCGACAACGCCGCCTGCGCGGTCGCACTGGCTCCTGCGGCATCGCCGCGCGATTCCGACGGCGGCACCTTCGCCGCACAGGCCGCGACCGCCATGACCGCGACCCAGGCTACAACCAGGTGAGAGACCGCGCCGTGCCGTCGTATCCACATCCATTGCTCACGGTTCATTGATTAACCCTCTGCGCGGATCGGCCATCGTGAGACCCACGTGCCTTCACCGCTACGTCGTGGACCGTCGTCTCCGACAGAAACCGCTGATACGCTTCTCGGACCGTCTTCCAGCGTTCGTGGCCCGCACACGGCTCATCATCACTGCAAACCACGTTCCCGAACGGGCACGGGCGCCGATTCGTCAACACCGGCTCGAACGGGGCCAGAACCTCATAGAGATGAATCTCTTTAGCGGACCGGGCCATCCGGAACCCTCCGCTCTTGCCTCGGGCGCCTTCGAGCAACCCCGCACGGACGAGGTCGGCGAGAATCTTGGACAGGTATTTGCGCGGAACGCCCGATTCCTCGGCGATGTGCTGGGCCGATACCGGCCAGTCCTCGACATGTCGCGCCAGGAGGGCCATCGCCCGTAGGGCATATTCGCTAGTAAGGGTCAGCATGGTCAGCTTCCCAGTGGGCTCTAATTAGCTATATGGATATATCAAGATAGCTCTTATGTCAAGCCAGAAAACTAGATTTTTTTGGAACCGTAGTCAGTGTTACGGCAAATAATGCATACAGACGTTTATTATAAACATCACCGCCGCCCATGACGCGACGAGCGGAAAACCGGGCTTGCCAGCAGGGTCGATCATTCTGCGTTTCCACTTAAATGCGTGTTGGCCCAATGCCGGGGTCGCCGGGTGCCCCAGGCTGTCGGCTCTCGGTTAGCGTTCGGTCACCTCAAGCGAATGTAAGTCCTTTTGTTGCACAAGCTTCTGGGCGAGTTCGGCATGTCCGTCGCCGCGTGCCTGATCCACCATCCGCGTGAAGAGTTCGTCATAGTAGGATTTTTCATCGAACTTGCGGCCAAGCTCGCGGTTGATATGCAGGGCGGCATCGAAGGCCTGCACGTGACAGGCCTCGACCAGCCGCTTTGTCTCCGCCCGTTCGCCCGCGGACAACTCCATGTCACCCACCAGCCTGAGCATTTCAGCCTTCACTCGCCCGCTCGCGTCGCCCCGGTAATAGTTGTAGAACACGACGACGAACACCACCACGAATAATCCGCCGAGCAGTTTACGCATCACGTAACTCCGAAGCCGCGACTTAGGGTGTGGGACCTCGCATGAGCGTCACGAACGTTTTGCGGGCACCAGCTCGATCGCTAGACGAACAACGTCGGCCTCTCCCGGCAAGACGTACTCCGCCGCCGGGCCGAGAGGAATATAGGTGTCGTGTGCGGCCAGCCGCAAGACCCTGACCGCTGACCCGCACTGCTCGCAGAGAAGTGCCACAATGGCGTCACTCACTCCGCCGCTGCGCCGCCCCTCATCCACAACAAGCACGCGCCGGGTAGCGATCGCTTGTTCGAGGATGAAGGCCTCGTTGAGCGGGTTCAGCCAGCGCAAGTCCACCACCCGGGCCGCGATCTTGTGCTTCTCTCGCAGCGTCTTCGCCGCCCGCAGGGACATAACCACGCCGTTGGCGAAGGTGAGAATGGTCACGTCGTCGCTCGACACGTCCGAGCTCTTGCTTCTAACCCCCCCTTGGTCCCCCCCTTTCAGGGGGGGAGGCTCCTGTCCGCGAGCTTGCGCTCGCGGCTCTGAGGCTTCGGTCGCTTGCCCTTCTGACCGATACACCGCGCCCTCGCCGAAGGGAATGAACTCGGTCGGCGGCGGGTAGGGAAAGGACCATCTTCCATCTTTGGGCTCGTAAAGGTCCTTGGTCATATACAGTGCGATCGGCTCGATGAAGGCGACGACCCGGCCGTCCACCTTGGCCATCGCGAGACAGGTGCGCATCATCTTGACGGCATCGTCGCCGCGCGACGGCGTGGCCACAATGAGGCTCGGCACGTCGCGCAGCGCGGCAATGCTGTTGTCATTGTGGAAATGGCCGCCGAAGCCCTTCTGATAGCCCCATCCCGCAATGCGAATGACCATCGGGTTGCGATATTGGTCCTTGGAGAAAAACTGTAGAGAGCAGGCCTCGCCGCGGATTTGATCCTCCGCGTTGTGGTAATAGGCGAGGTATTGGATTTCCGGGATCGGCAGCAGCCCGACATGTCCGGCCCCGATCGCGGTACCCAGGATTGTCGTCTCGTCGAGTAAGGTGTTGAAGACCCGCCCCAGCCCGAACGCCGCTGTCAGTCCGGTCGTGACGTGATAGACGCCGCCCTTTTTGGCCACATCCTCCCCGAAAAGAATGGCCTCCGGGTATTTCATCAGTAGATCGTACAATCCGTGGTTCATCAACGCGGCCATGTGCCGCGGAGGAAGACGCTCGGGGAGATGCTCCTCGCCCTTGAAGATTCGGACCCGTTTCGCGGGTTCCGGCGAACGCCGAGCCTCTGCAGTGACTTTGTCAGGGGTGTACGGCGCGAGCGGGGCCATCACTTCAGGCGCGCTGCTGAGTTTCGGCGACTTGGTCGCCTGGTCTGCGGCGGCTCGCACTCGGGTGCGGGTTCGCTCGTACAGCTCTAGGATTTCGCCCGCCGTCATCAGTCCTTCACGCAACACAATGTCGGCTGATGCGAGCAATGGATCCAAAGCCTCCGTCGTTTCGATCTCCTCCAGGGTGTGGTATTCCGTTTCGGCGTCGCTCCCCGCGTGACCGAGCAACCGAACGACTTTCAGATGCAAAAATACGGGGCAGCGCTGATCGCGGCATTGCGCGACGGCCTCCCGCGTGACGCCATACGCCTCGATCAAATCCAGTCCGTTCGCCTGGAAATAGTGCAGTCCGCGACGGTGTCGATACGTCTCCTCGATCCATCCTTCCGGCGTCTCCACGCTGATGCCGATGCCGTTGTCCTCGCACACGAAAAGGATCGGCACCGGGAGACGTTGATAGGCCGCCCGGGCCGCGGCGTTGAAGGCCGTCTGTGCCACGGCGTGGTTCACCGAGGCATCCCCGAACGAACAGACGACGATCGTGTCGGCCGGCAGACCGTTCTCCACGCCGAGTCGTCTCGCGCGGTGAAGCGAGAGCGCCGTCCCGACGGCCTTGGGAAGATGACTGGCGATGGTGCTGGTTTGCGGAGGCACCCATAGCGGGACGCTGCCCAGAACCTTGTGGCGGCCCCCGGCAATGGGATCATCGCTGCTCGCCGCGAAGCTCAGCATCGTGTCCTGGATGAAGTCGATCCCCGGGACCTTCCGCGCCCGCTCGGCCATAAATGCCCCGGAGCGGTAGTGAAGGAATGCGACGTCGGTATGCCGCGTCAGCCGACCGACCACCGCGTTGCCCTCGTGACCGGCGCTGGCGATGGTATAAAAGCCTTCATTGCGGGCCCGCATCTCCCGCGAGACGATATCCTGATGCCGCGCTACGATCTGCGATTCGAACAGTTCGATAAGGTCTCCGCCGGTCAAGCCGCTGTCCGGGGCGATGACCTCGGTGCGAACCCCATGATCGACCAGCCCGGCCTCGCCGATGCGGGTTCGGAGAAACTCGACAAAGTTCTGATCAACGACCTGAGCGCGGTTGAGGTTGAACCTCTTGGCATGTCCGGCGCTCGGTGGTGGTGTGATCGGACGATGCACGGTCTCGTTCCTCTCTTCGTAATGGGGGGCGGTCACACCGGCGCCCCGTAGCGTTGAATTGTACCCGTCCGTACCGTGTGGGCGAGGGGGCCGACGACCCTGACTTGGTCGCGGTTGTTGGCGTTGTCGGGAGGGATAGAATCGTGAGGTCATGGAAGGAGCGTGCGGGCGGTGAAGTACGCCATCGTGCTGCCGGACGGGGCTGCGGACGAGCCGGTCGAGGAGTTGGAGGGACGAACGCCCCTGCAGGCGGCCAAGAAGCCCAACATGGATTGGATCGCCTCCCACGGACGGCAGGGCTGCGTGGTGACGGTGCCGAGCGGGTTTGCGCCGGGCAGCGACGTGGCCACGCTCTCGCTGTTGGGCTACGACCCGCGCGTCGATTACACGGGCCGCGCGCCGCTGGAAGCGGCGGCACGGGGGATCGCCGCGCAACCCGATGAATTGATCTTTCGCTGCAACTTCGTAACCCTGGTCGATGAGGTGATGGTGGACTTCACGGCCGGGCATATTTCGCAACCGGAAGCCGATCGACTCATCGACGACCTCAACCGAGGATTCGGCGGAGAAGGGTGCCGCTTTTTCGCCGGAGTGTCGTATCGCAACCTGATGATCGCGGCGGAGGCGTCGGAGATGGATCTGCAGTGCACGCCGCCGCACGACATTCCGGATCGACCCGTGGCCGACCATTGGCCGCGAGGACCGGGGTCGGTTCGCATCCGGGCGGTGATGCAAAAGGCCGGGCGTCTACTGGCCGAGCACGAGGTGAATCTCGTCCGCCGCGACCTGGGCGAGAACCCGGCGACGGATATCTGGCTATGGGGTCAGGGTCGGGCGAAGGCTCTGGAGGCGTTCGCCTCACGGTTTGGTGTGCGCGCCGCCGCGATCGCCGCGGTCGACTTGATCCGCGGGATCGCCCGAACTGTCGGGATGGACGTGCTCGAGGTGGCGGGCGCGACGGGCTACCTGGATACGAACTACGCGGCCAAGGGCGCGGCGGCGAGGGAAGCGCTCGCGTCCTTTGACCTCGTCGTCGTGCACATCGAAGCGCCGGATGAGGCCGGGCATCTGGGGGACGCGGCCGCCAAGGTCGCGGCGATCGAGCGGATCGACGAGTGCATTGTCGGGCCGCTATTGGAAACGTTGCGCCGCTGGGATGAGTGGCGGATTCTGATTGCCCCCGATCACCCCACGCCCGTGGGACGACGGGTGCACAGCGGCGCTCCGCCGCCGTTCTGTATGGCCGGACATCGCATTCCTTGCGTGGTCAGCGAGCCGTTTTCCGAAGCCGCTGCCGCCGCCGGCGGCTGGAGAATCAACCCCGGCCATGAACTCATGGAATACTTCTTGCGCGGTTAGCCCGCATTTCGTGGCGCGCTGTGCGGAAGGGACCGCGGCGAAGCCGACGGGTTCGATGGGGAGTTCACTTGCGCGAGATTCCCATCTCGCACGCATTGTTCGCAGGATTCCAATCCTGCGAGGTTGCGGGAAGGGATTCCCGCCCGAGTGGGTGCGAGAACGGATTCTCGCACCAGCACCAGCACGAGAGCAGTGGCACCCCATCACGTCGCTCCCGCTCCGTGCTCTGATGGAGGGCGGGGCGTTTGGGGGCTTGCCGCAATGGCCTGACCCGCTCCTCTATTTTGTGACCGACTGGAAAGTCGGTCCCACATCTGGGAGCATAGGGGCATGATCGCGGCGGCCACGGCTGAACATCAGATCGTCTCCAAGCTCCTCGGCGAGGGGGTGCTCACTTCGGCCGGTCTCGCGTCCATGCGCCGCGAGTCGGAAATCATGGGCCTGCCGCTGGTGGAGGTGTTGCAACTCAACGATCTCATCAGCGAGGCCGCCGTCGCCCAGGCCTACGCGGAACACAGCGACCTGCGTTTTTTGGATCTCACCCGCCGACCGCCCACCCGGGCGTGGGTGCTCACCGTTCCCGAAAACGTCGCCCGGCGAAAGAATTGCCTTATTTTCGGGGAAGTTTCCGGGGAGCTGGTCGCGGTGGTGGCTGATCCGATCGACCCCTCCGTCCGGGCGGCGCTGCAAGCGCGGTTCGAGCGGCCGATCCAGTTCGTGGTCAGTCCGCGGTACCAGATTCTCGAGGTCATCAACGACGTGTACGGCACGGCCCGCGCCCAGGGTGCGCGTCTGAGCAGCATGGCTCCGCTGGCGACGGCCGTCGCCACCGCCTCCGCGACCGGCCTCAACATCGTCGAGCAATTCGACAGCATCGTCGATGAGGCCGTCGATCGCCGGGCCAGCGACATCCACATCGAGCCGGAGGACGATCGCCTCCGCGTCCGCCTGCGGATCGACGGGCGGATGATCGAATCCCGCGCCTACCCGCTCGACGCCGCCCCGCCCATGATCTCACGCATCAAGGTCCTCGCCAAACTCGACATCACCGAGCGCCGCAAACCGCAAGACGGTCGTTTCACGCGTCGCAGCTTCGATCAGGAGATTGACGTACGCGTGGCCGTGATTCCCACCGCCCGCGGGGAGCGCGTCACGTTGCGCCTTCTTTCGCAGGACCGGACGCGGCTGACGCTCGAAACCCTCGGCATGGGCATCGAGATGCGCCAGGCCTTCGACCGGCTCATCCATCGACCCTACGGCATTATCCTGCTCACCGGACCCACCGGCAGCGGTAAGACGACGACCCTCTATGTGGCCCTGCAACGCATCAACACCATCGATCGCCACATCATCACCATCGAGGACCCCGTCGAGTACCACATCGCCGGCGTCAATCAGGTGGCCGTCGACACGGAGTTCGGCGTCTCCTTCGCTCTCGCCCTGCGGAGCATTCTGCGGCACAACCCCGACGTCATCATGGTCGGCGAAATCCGCGACGAGGAAACCGCGCACTTGGCCTTGGAGGCGTCGCTGACGGGTCACTTGGTCTTTGCCACCCTGCACACCAATTCCGCCGTCGGCGCCGTGACCCGCCTGCTCGACATGGGCTGCGAACCGTACCTGGTCGCCAGCGCTTTGATCGGGGTCATGGCCCAGCGATTGGTGCGCAAGATTTGCACGAACTGCAAACGCGGCTACGAACCGGGGGAGGCCGAGTGCCGCATCATGGGCATTCCGCGCGATCGCACCGGCGTCCAAATCTTTCGTGGAGCGGGTTGTTCTCGATGTCTGCGAAGCGGGTACTACGATCGCGTGGGGGTCTACGAGTTCGTGCCCTTCGACGCCGGCTTAGCGACCCTCGTCACTGACAAGGCCACCACCGAGACCATGCACCACTACGCCGCCGAACACGGGGCCATCACCCTGCGCGACGACGCGATGGCCAAAGTCCGCGAAGGACTCACCACCCTCGAAGAAGCCCTCCGCGTCACCGTCCAAACCGAACTTGCCTGACGTCGCGGTGCGATCAGAGCCGTGGGCGCAAGCCCACGGACACTCTCGTGCACGGGTGCCACCGCTTTGTCAGCAGTAGGTGACCCCAAGCGGCATCCTCTGCGGATCAGGGGTTCAACAGGTTTTGGAGATCGCCCGCGTTCACGCCGCTTGCGTCGCCTCCGTTGGTATTCCCACCCGTGGTCGTCGGCGGGGTCACTTGCGGCACGAGCGGCGGAAGTCCAGCGCGGAGTCGAAGAGCATTTTCGAGCAGCAGGAGGGCGCTGTTCAACTGATCGAAGATGATTTTGACCGCCTCGGAGAGAAACACCGCACGGGGCGGCGTGGGTCGGGAGGTCTCCGTGATCTCGATCCCGCCGCGAGCGAAGTCGGCCGCCTCCTGCGCCCGCGCCACCCCGGCGCTGACCATGTTCCCCGGCGACCGCGCGGCGAGCGCCCCGCCGTTCACGTTGTCCGACGCATGTTGACCTAGGGTCGGCACCCCCGGCGTGGTCGGCGTCGTCGTTTGCGACCGCGCGGCCGTGTTCCAAACAAGGACCGTTCCAACCGCCAACACCAGCGTCCAAGACGTCCTGACTCGATTCATCGAATGACTCCCCATTAAGTCCTCGCCCGGCCAAGTCAGCGCCCGCCGGGACGCCAACCCCACATTATTATTCGGCAACACAAGGCGTCAGCCAAGCGAAAATCCGAATTCCTTTCAAGAACCGTCCGCGGGGGCGGTTTCGGTCCTGCCGTCTCCGGACGCCTCCTCACCGCCGGCCTCGCCGTCGACCTCCTCGTCTTCGGAGGCTTCGCCGCCAACGGCCTCACCGCCGCCGGAAGCCACCGCCGGGCCGGCTTCCTCCTCATCATCCTCCGGGGCAATTTTGGCGGCCGCAACCACCCGGTCCCCCTCATCCAGCCGGATCAGACGCACTCCCTGCGTCGCCCGGCCGATTTCCCGGACCGCGGTCAGGTCCGTCCGCAGCATCATGCCGTTGGCCGTGATCATCATCAACTCATCGTCGTCGGTCACCGCTCGGATCGCCACCACCCGCCCGTTCCGCTCCGTCGCCTTGATGTTGATGATCCCCTTCCCGCCCCGGCGGGTCTTGCGGTACTCGCCGATGTCGGTCCGCTTGCCGTAACCGTTCTCGCAGACGGTCAGCAGCGACATCCCCGTATTGATGGCCACCATCGAGACTACGGAATCATCGGGAGCGAGGTTCATCCCCCGCACGCCGTGGGCGCTTCGGCCCATGGCCCGCACGTCGTTCTCATGGAAGCGGATGGCCATGCCCTCGCGCGTGCC
>CAYQZH010000041.1:0-19251 GCA_964421865.1 uncultured Phycisphaera sp.
AGGCCGAACCCGCCGACCGTCGTCCGATACGCCGAACGGCGCCGTTGTGGGAAAAGTTTCCGACTGTCGCGGACCACTCGATCGCTCCCAGAACTGGTTAGGGCTGGCGGATCGACATTCCCGCCGTCGTCCCGCGGCTCCAGCCCGTCCGTTTTCATTTGTACGTCGCCGGTCTCGGGGGTCAAGACAAAGGGGCGGTACGGCATACCTGCGACGCCGCGCCGCGGCTATCGGCCCAACTCCTGGCTTCGTTTCCAGGCGGCAAGGACGGCCTCACAAATGTGCTCGAAAACAGCGTTCCGGGTCATCGACTCGACCGCGGCCTGGGTGGTTCCGCCGGGCGAGGTCACTTTGGCCCGGAGCACCTCCGGCGTTTCGCCCGATTCGAGCATCATCCGGGCCGCACCGAGGCAGGATTGCTTCGCCAGGATGTCGGCCTGTTGCCGGGAAAGACCGGCGCGTTGTGCCGCGGCGACCAACGCCTCGACGAAATAGTAAAAGTACGCCGGTCCCGTTCCGGAGACCGCCGTCACCGCGTCCATCTGCGACTCATCCTCCATCACGATCGAGCGACCGCCGGCGTCGAAAATCCGCTGCGCGCGGAGAAGATCGACCGGCTGGGCGTATTGTCCCTTACACACGCCGACCATGCCCGCCCCCACGTGAATGGGCAGATTCGGCATCGCCCGGACGACGCGGGTCGAGCGGCCCGGGAAAAGGGCCTCGATCGAGCGGGTCGAGACGCCGGCCATGATGGAGACGACCAGGTGATCATCGCGGATGAGGTCCGCGATCCCACGACACATCTCGACGTATTGCTGCGGCTTCACCGCGAAGATGAGGATGTCGCTGTTGGCCGCAATCTCGCGGTTGTCTGCGGATACCGCGACGTGGAACCGATCGGCGAAGAGCTTCCGCCGCGTCTCCGAAGGGTCCGAGGCGATCATGCGGTCGGCGAAAAGAATGGTGTTGCGGAGGATGCCGTGAACGATCCCTTCCGCGGCGTTGCCCGCCCCGATGACCCCAATCTCATACTGTCTGGCCATCGGTCTGACTCCTCGACCCCGACACCGCTTCCGGACGCTCCCTCCTCGGTCGCGTCGTCCGACCCTCGGTCGCGGATGTCCCTCGTCGTGAAGTTTACTCCAGATTCTGTAGAATATCGACGTGCTCCAACTGACGCTTGTGGGGGAGGCCGTCTTGCTGCCCGTCAAGGTCGTGCCGGGGGCTTCCAGGACGCGATGCTTGGGCGAATGGGAGGGTCGAGCCCGTATCGCCGTGGCTGCGGCGCCTGAAAAAGGAAGGGCCAACGTCGCGCTCGCCGCCTTCCTGGCCAAGCTCCTCTCGGTTCGCCGGCGCGACGTGGTCGTGGTCGCCGGACACACCTCGCCCCTCAAAACGATCAGGATCGAGCGGGTCAGCGCCGACGCCGTCCGCGCCGCGCTGCAACCCGCTCGATCCTGAGTTTTTCGTCCCGCTCCGTGCTGCTTAATCGCCGAAGGAAAAAGCCCCCGCGATCATCTCGTGCACCTCGATGGTGTTGCTGATCACCAAGGTGGAATTGAAAATCTCGATGCGCCCCCGCCCCCCGGTCGCCGCGGACGCCGCCGCCACTCCTTGAGTGCCTGTGAGGTCCCAGCTTTCCCGAGCGATCGTCGTTTGGATTAGATCCTTGAGCTTCTTCAGGCGCGTTTCGTTTTCCTGTTCCGCCTGCTGACCGGACCCCGTGTCTTGATTGCCGGCGGCACCGCCGCCCGCCCCGCCGAACACCGATTGCCCGCTGCTTCCGCCGCCGCCAGCGCCGCCGCCTTGATTCTGCTTCTGCAGGTCGATGACCGGCGCGCCCCGTCCGAAATCGGGCACCTTGAAAAGGATATCCGTGGCATCATAGATCCGTACGTACAACTTGCGCTCAAAGTCCTGCCGAGTGGAAATCGTCAACTTGTTGCCGATGCCGCGATAGCGGACCTGGCCCTCCTCGGAAAGCTGGTCGAGCGCCTCGTTGAGCACGTCGGCCACCGTAGTGTTGTTGAGCTGAAGGTTGATCACGGTCTCGCGGTTGACGTTCTCGACGCCGAGCGGTCCCCATTTGGGAACGATGTTGACGCGGCCTTCGCCGTTGTCGCGCAGCCAAGCGAGCACGTCTTCGAAGGTCTTGTCCCTCCAGTCGATGGTATCGACACGCTTGCGCAGGAGGGTCTCCGCGGCCCGCGAAGAAACTGCGGCGGGGATCGTCGCCTCCGAGGTCGTCGTGGTCGCCTTCGGCTGGTCGGCGTCCTTCGCCGCCTGCGGAGGCTGCTGCCCCAACGCATAGGTCGAGTAACCCAGCATCAAACACGTCAATGCCAGAAACATCCGTCGTCTCATCACCGTACATCCTCCGCTGTTGCTCGTCCGCCGGCCCTCCTGAGTTGGCGGACCCGATATCACCCCGCGCCGGAACACTACGTCCACACCCGATAACAGTATACCCCCAGTTCCGCACGTTCGCCAGTTTTCCGTCGACGCCATCTCCATCATCGGCGCAGTCGATCGGCGACCTTCGCCAAGCGCAGGCCGCCTCCCGCGGTAAACTCATCCGAAAGCCTCACACGCGCCGGCCGTCCCCCCCGCCGCGGGGGGCTGATTGTGCGACGGGGTCTCGATCAGGTTGCACCCATGGAAAACCGCAACTGCAACCAGCAGGCTGAACCATCTTACATGGCGACACATGGCGGGAAACATCCGTATGGTTAGAAGTTAGCGGACGTTGCTCGTCCGCCGCGCTCATCGTTGCCGCGCATTGCAAGTATGCGTTACCCAATATGCCCGGCCAAACGCGATTCGGGTCGCGCAGGTTCGGGAAGGAACTCCTTGCGGCCTGTCCGCTCCGCGGATACGATTCCCCTTCAAATCCTATCGTATCGCGTTGCCGTGCGACGCTTGGGGTCGGACTGTCGACGGGCCGCGACGTGAGGACGGCCACACCCGGAGATCTGGACATGGCAAAGCCCGAACCGGCGGATCACGACTCAGTTGGACCGTCCAGCGACGGGTTCCGTGAACTTCCGACCGTTACGGCGGATGGCGCAGGGATAGCCCAGGCGTTTCCGGATCGGATCGGGCGCTATCACATCAAACGCGTTATCGCCTCCGGAGGAATGGGCACGGTCTATGAGGCCACTCAGGACAACCCCCGTCGCGTGGTGGCCGTCAAGGTGATGAAGCAAGGCATCGCCTCGAAATCCGCCCTGCGACGGTTCGAGTACGAAGGGCAAATCCTTGGTCGCCTGCGCCACCCCGGCATCGCCCAAATCTATGAGGCCGGCACCCATCACGATCCCGCCGCGCCGGGAGCAGCGGTGCCATACTTCGCGATGGAGTACATCCCCAACGCCAAACCCATCACCAAGTTCGCGGAGGAAAAGAAACTCGGCACGCGGCAGAGGATGGAACTGTTCGCCAAAGTTTGCGACGCCGTACACCACGGGCACCAGAAGGGGATCATCCATCGGGACCTCAAGCCCAGCAACATCCTTGTCGATTCGACGGGCCAGGTGAAGATCATCGACTTCGGCGTGGCCCGCTCGACGGACAGCGATCTTGCCGTCACCACCTCGTAGACCGACGTGGGGCAATTGATCGGGACCTTGCAGTACAGGTCCCCCGAGCAATGCGAGGCCGACACCCTATGGCAATTAAAGGAACAGGCCGTTGAGGCCATCCATACCGTCCCCGAACGCTAAAGCCCGACTGCATACTGCCAAGTCCGCCACCGGGCATTGTCTTGCCGCGAGTGGTAAAATAGGCTAACATGCAACCGCGTTCGGGTTTCTCGATTGCAATTTGGGTGTCAGTTTTTCTGGAGGGAGCCGATGCCGGCCAACCCCACCGTCGTGCGCAGAATCGCATGCCTGACCCTTGGAACATTCGTCCTCGCCATCACAACTCCAGTATGGGGCCAAACGAATCCGCCGCGAATTTTGCCGCCCCACTCGATTCCCACGCAAGTGTTGAGCGCCGACCCGGACGACGACAACCGGTCCATCACCGCTGTTGCGAGCATCATCTACGTCGATGATGACGCCCCTGGCGCCAACGACGGCACGTCGTGGGCCAACGCCTACCTCTACCTTCAGGACGCCATCGCCGCGGCGAAAACGCAATACTATGACGGGGATCCGAGCAACAATGTCACCGAAATCCGCGTGGCCCAGGGTATTTATAAACCCGACCGTGGGGCTAACCAGACCCTGGGCGATCGTACGGCCACGTTCGCGCTGTTCAATAGTGGCGTACTTGGTGTCGCAATTCGCGGCGGCTACGCCGGTTGGGGCGCCCCTGAGCCGGACACGCGCGACGCCGCCATCTACGAAACGGTGCTAAGCGGCGATCTGACTGGCGATGATGTTCCGCTGTTCGCAGGCGACCCGCCTGCCCCTGTTCTCAATGACGCATCGCATCAAGACAATAGCCGTCACGTCGTGACAGTCGCGGAATCGTGGGTTCGAGCAACCCTAGACGGACTCACGGTCACCGCCGGCAATGCGGACGGTGGAGATTTTTCGACTAATTGGCTCGGCACCGGCGGCGGGATGCTGATGCTGCCAGTGTATTCGTCCGAGGAGTTCAGAGTCACATCGGTGAATTGCACCTTCGTTCATAATCAGGCCCTCTTCGGTGGAGCGGTTTTCCAAAACGGAGGAACGACAGAGTTCCGATCGTGTACGTTTCGAGACAATCTCGCTGGCGATAACGGCGCCGCCGTTAATCTGCCCTATGGAGGAACGGGCGCTTTCATCGATTGCCTGTTTGTGAGGAACTGGGTACTCGGCGTGTCCTCTGTCGGCGGAGGTGCCATGTTGATGGGCAACGGAGCAACGCCCACGTTGGAGAACTGCGTATTTGAGAACAATGTTGCTGCACAAGGAGGAGCTCTGAGCATTATTTTCGGGAGCAGTCCCTCAGTAACCCGATGCATTTTTCGTCGCAACATTGCCAGGGTTTTGTATGGGGGAGACGGGGGTGCGGTGTACAACGGGAACGCCAATCCTGTGTTTACGAGTTGCACTTTTGAGGAGAATCGAGCTGACCGGTCTGGCGCCGCCGTTTACAACGTCCTCGGGCAACCTCGCTTTTCTGACTGTACATTCGCGAGGAATGGTGCCGAGAGGCCCTTCTTCATGGGAGCGGTATTCAACACGGATACAAATGCGCGTTTTTCCGATTGCACTTTTGTGGACAATATTGGGGGCGCGATGAGCAACAGCGCCACGTCGGTAACCGTGGAGCACTGCATGTTCTTGCGCAATCAAGGGGGTTGGGTTGGTGGGGCCGTTTCGGAAGTCCTCTCATCATCACTCTTTGACGGTTGTGTCTTTGCAGCGAACACTCACGTTCTCGATTTTTCTAGCGGCGGCGGCGCAGTGGGGATCTATCAACACAGTACGACACAGATTCTTAATTCCGTATTCACGGCAAATCAGGCTGCTTATTGGGGCGGGGCAATTCTGATCGGGGGCGCGAGTCCGAAGATCGTTAACTGTTCTATATTTGGGAATCTCGCCTCGGTAGAAGGCGGTGGAGTGTTCGCGGAGTACGACCAAACGGAAGCCACGCTCGCCAATGTTATACTTTGGGGAAACCGGGATGGTACGGGTAATCTAGAAAGCGGTCAGCTCAGCCTCGACTTGGGGGCAACCGTCGACCTGCGGTACAGCTTAGTCGAGGGACTGAGTACACTCGAGGGGTCGGGCAACATCGGGAACGATCCCATGTTTGTCGACCCCGATGGAGCGGACAATCAAATCGGCACCCTAGATGACAACTTGCGGCTTACATCAGAATCGCCTTGCATCGATGCCGCCGACAACGCCGTGGTGCCACCCTTTGTGAGTGTCGATTACGACGGCACGCCCCGATTCGTTGACGAGCCGGTCGTGCCAGACACTGGCGCTGGACGCGCACCCATCGTGGACATGGGCGCCTTCGAGTTTCTCCCGGATTGCAACGCGAACGGCCGGTTTGATGAACAGGACATCGCGGCTGGAAAAAGCTATGACTGCAACTCGAACAGGCGCCCGGACGAGTGCGAGATCTCGAAGGACAGCACCGCTCCGGGCGGGCCCTTCTTTTGTACCCAAAGCTGTAACCCGGACTGCAATAACAACGGCATCCCAGACGATTGTCAGGTCCCGCAGCATGGTGCCGTTGTTGTGACATGGATCGGTGCGACAGGGGTGTGGGACAACCCGCCCAATACAGACTGGTGTCTGCCCGAACCACCGAACAACAACGAGAACGCTTCGTTCCGTGTCGTGATCGAGGGGTCTAACGCCTCTGTTACATTAAACACGTCCCCGACCATCACAGGTCTATCGCTGTTGGGGGGGGCGGTCCTAGTCGTGGACGATGCCAGCGGGGCCAACGTCCGAACCTTGCACTCCGACGGGGACATTTCCAATGGGGGAGTTTTCCGAGCCACGGATCGCGAGCGGCTGGTGCTGGATGCGCGCGTCATCGACCAGGGCGGCGCCTGCGGCCAGGGTGGTGCGCTCGAGGCAACCGACGGCGTCCTCGGCGCGGGTGAGGAGAACGACAAGAGCATAGTGGAAATTAACGGCTCCCGCGTTTTTGGCGGGACTGCTCGAACCATCGGGGACCATAGCGAGATTCATTTGCTCGGCGGGGCGGAGTTGGTCAACGTGTGCGTGGACGGGGTGGTCGTGCCTGATGGGCAGACCGGTTCCTTTAGCGGAACGATCGTCAACAACGACGTATTGACCGTCAAGGGTACAACGCTTAGCACGCGCCTCGAGCCGACGACAACTGGCGCCGTGCTCGATGGCCCGGGGTGCGTGCGTTTGACGAGTCAAGCCTTCGCGCGCCTGGGCAATTTCAAGGCCGGCTTCCGCAACTCCTCCACCCATCGCATCGAAGGAGCGGGGGTCGTATTCGGGGACGTGCTCAACCAGGGTACGGTCCGCGCGGATCGGGCGGGGCAGCACCTCATTCTGTTTCCCCCGGGCGCTAAGACCAACGACGGCCTTTTCGAAGCGATCAGCGGCGGGACCTTGCGGATTGGAGATGATGTGGTGGGTTCGGGTTCCTACCGCGCCCGCGGTGGGACGATCCTGCTAACAGCGCCCGACGAATCGACTTCGGTGCACGGTGCATCGCTGGACATCAGTGGCGACAATGAAGGGCGATCCGGGGCCTTGGAGACGGGCGAAGGCACAACGCTGCAACTTTCGGGCGCAGTGACGATCTATCCTAACGGTGTATTCGACGCTTCCGGCGACAGCCTCGCGGATTTAAGAACCTTGGCGCTAGAGGGTTGTGCGGACCCCTCGTGCTGTTCCTCTGTTGTCGCCGGTATCACCCCGCCCCCGAAGCTCAAGATCCGGAGTGCGGCGCAGGTCCTGGTGCGGGGAGACTTCCGCCTGAAGGGAGTGGCCGAATCGACGAACAGCTCCAGCGCGGGCATGGCCCTGGGGGGCAATTTCGACAATCAGGCGATCTGCCCCGGCAGCTTCGATTGGACCTCGGGTTCCCTTGCGTTGAACGGAACGGCTGCCCAGGTATTCGAAGTGGCTGGGCAAGATCTTGGACCTGCGATCGTGGGGTTCGGAACGGTCGGTGATAGCAACTTCGCCATAGGAACGGTGGAGGTGCAGGCCGGTCGGGAAGTGACGTTCGTGGACGACTTCGACAACGACTCTGGCGGCCAGGGCGGCTGCACAGAGGCCCTGTACGTGCACGAACTCGTTCTTAGAAGCGGCGTCTCCGTGACCCTGGATAACTGCAACGTCTACTACGACAGCCTGATCGACGAAGGCGCGGCTGTCGCGGTGATCGGCTGTGGAGGACTTCGCAAACTCCCCACCGGAGACGCCGACCGCAACGCTCTGGTGGACCTTCTCGATTGGAACGCGCTATTGCCTTGCCTGAACGGACCGGCTCATCGGCCAATCGAAGAACGATGCGCGGTCTTTGACTTTGACGCCGACGGCGACGTGGACCTCCGTGATGCCGCTTGGTTCCAACAAGTGTTTGGCGCACCATAGCCATCGCACAACTGTCCAGTTCTAGGGTGCCGGGGGGACGCGCTCCGCCGCGGAGAACCACCGCGTTCCGCGAGACGTGGGACGCCGCCGAGCCGGGCAAGGGTTACGCCGAAAAGGCCGCCGAATGGCGGGCCAAGCTCGAAGAAACGCCGAAATGAACTGGTCGGAGTGTTGCGGCGTTTCAGCCTTGCTACGTCTTTGCGATTAATCGCTCGACCGCCTCGCGGTATTTGGCGGCGGTGCTGGCGACCACGTCGGGGGGAAGCTCGGGGCCCGGCGGGGTCTTGTTCCAGGTGCCGGCCTCGACGAGCGTGGTGAGGTAGTTGCGGACGTACTGTTTGTCGAAGCTGTCTTGATCGCGGCCCGGCGCGTAGGCGTCCGCGGGCCAGAAGCGCGACGAATCCGGCGTCAGCACCTCGTCGATCAGCAGGTATTCCCCCTCGCGGAAGCCCCATTCGAACTTGGTGTCGGCGATGATGATCCCCTTGCCTCGCGCATACTCGGCCGCGCGGCGATAGAGGCTGAGGCTGCGATCGCGCAGGAGCGTCATGCAGGCCTCGCCGACCATTTCACAGGCGTTCTCGAAGGGGATGTTCTCATCGTGGCCCGACTCCTCTTTCGTCGCGGGCGTGAAGATCGGGTCGGGGAGTCGATCGCATTGCCGAAGTCCCGCCGGGAGTTTCACTCCGCACACGCCGCCGGTCTTGCGGTAGTCGTTCCAGCCCGAACCCGCCAAGTATCCGCGGACCACGCATTCGATGGGCACGACCTTCGTTTTCTTGCAGCGCATCGTCCGACCGCGAAGCTCGTGGAGATGGGCCTCCAACCCGCGCGGAGAGCGCTCCTCGACGACCTCGATCAGGTGATGGGGCACGTCGCCGTCGAAGAAGCCGAACCAGAACTGAGAAATCCGGGTCAACAAAACGCCCTTGAAGGGGATCGGCGTGGGCAGGACCACGTCGTAGGCGCTGATGCGATCCGTGGCCACAAGGAGGATTTCGTCGCCCAGATCGTACACGTCCCGCACCTTGCCCCGGCGCATGGGATACCCGGCAAACTGGGTTTTCGTGACCACCGTGGGCGATTCCGCGGCCATGCGCGACCTCCGCTCCCCTGCTTTCACTCGCGGGGGTTATAGCGGATTTCGCCGTAGCCGGGCAGTACCGAAGGTTCGGGGCGTACGAGATCGGCAGCGGGGAAAATCCCGCCTTCCCGGCTCGACGGAGCACCGTTGGGTCGCCATAATGGGGTCTGGAGGACGCGACCCGGACTCATTCTTTGTACTATGCGTTTTTCCGTCGACCAGGCGTCCATGCTATCGTTCACGGTTTACGCCAACGGCCAGCCCGCCGAAAAAGTCAACCTGTCCGGCGCCTATGTCGTCGGCAGCGACGACGTACCCCTACGCGCGGAAATCTCCTTCAAGAACGGCCTCATCACCTGCAAGAAGCGAGCCGCCGGACCGGCCGGACTGGCGTTGCTGTGGGAGGTCGCCGGCGCGGGCACGATCCTGCTGGAGACCATCCGTGTCCTCGAGCGCGAAGTACCCTACGTCCTTCAGCTGGAGTTCGCCCGCGGGCGGCTGATGCGGATCAATCACAAGCTGGAGGATTGGGGGCTTCTGGATTACGAAGGGGTGGAGGAGCTGGCGGTCAAGGTCAGCCAGGCGCGGGAGCTGTTGATCCAAGCGCTTCAGGCCGATCAACCCGCCCAGGCGGCCGTACTGGGCGAGGAGTCGTTGAGCCTGGCCGTCCAGGCGAGTGAGGAGTTGAGTCGGTATCACGCCTCCGTGCTGCTGGGTCGGCGGACGCAGTCGGGCGGTTTGGGTCGCCGCGTGTTTGGGTGTTCGGTCCATCTCGACAAACCCTCCGAGTTGTTCCGCAAACGTCTGGCGTCGGCCTTCGACTTTGCCACCGTACCCGTCGTGTGGCGGGACATCGAACCGACCGAGCAGAACTTCAACTGGAAACCGCTCGATGCCTGGGTCGAGTCGCTGGCCAAACAGCCCGTGCCGATCCGCGGGGCGCCGCTCCTCTCCTTCAGTGAGAAGAACGTCCCCGACTGGTTGTACATCTGGGAGCACGACTTCGACACCATCCGCGACTTGGCCTTCGAGCACGTGCGGCGGGTCATTAACCGCTACGGGCAATACATCCAGACCTGGACGGTGATCAGCGGCATCCACGCCAATAACTGCTTCACCTTCAGCTTCGAGCAGCTTATGGAATTGACGCGGATGACCGCGGCCCTGACCAAGCAGCTTTGCCCGCGGGGGACGGCGATCCTGGAGTTGGTGGCCCCGTGGGGCGAATACTACGCCCGCAACCAGCGCACCATCCCGCCGCTGCTCTACGCCGACATGGCCGTGCAGAGCGGGGTCACGTTCGACGCCTTCGGATTGCAGTTCAACTTCGGACCGGGGGTCGACGGAATGTACGTGCGGGACATGTTCCAGATTTCGTCCGCCCTCGATTTGTTCGCCAAGCTCGGCAGGCCGCTGCACATCACGGGCGTTCAGGTGCCGTCGGACACCACCGTGGCGCGAAGCGATTCCTTCGAGGCTCAGGACAAGACGGGCGGCGAGGGGCCGATCCTTGATGGCGGGACCTGGCACCAGCCTTGGAACGAAGAGGTGCAGGCCGAGTGGTTGCGAAGATTCGTCGAGGTCGCCCTCAGCAAGCCCTTCGTGGAAACCGTTTCGTGGCAGAGTCTGGCCGACCACAGCCGACAGGAGGTCCCCCACGGCGGGCTGCTTCGTGCGGACCTCGCCCCCAAGGCGGCGTACCGACAGTTGCTGACGCTGCGCTCCGAGCTGCTGGGCACGCCCCAGAAAGCCGCGGGCGAATCGGGGGCCTCCTGATGTAGAAAAGGCTTCTTCCATCGGTCGCTTGACGACCTCGGATGGCGTTGATGAGTGAGCCGTCGGCGACACAGGCGGAACCGGCCCCACAGGGGAAGGCCCACGACCCCGTCGCAACGTCGATCGTCGTGCTCGGGCTGATCCTCGGCATCGCGTCGTTGCGTTTCGCGCTGGCCGCGAAACCGAGCGAACCGCTTCCGCCCGCGGTGAACGCGATCGACCCCAACATCGCGCCGTGGTGGGAACTGACCGCGTTGCCGGACATCGGCGAGGGCACGGCCCGAAAGATCGTCGAGTACCGGGAAGCCCACGCCGACCGATCGCCCGTCTTTCGCCGCCCGGACGACCTCGAGCCGGTACCCGGCATCGGGCCCAAGACCATCGAGCGCATAAGCTCCCACCTTCGGTTTAACGATTAAAAAGTAGGGTCCGCTGTGCGGACCGCCCGCAACGCCACCCCTTGTGGCTGAAAGTCCGCCAACGCCGGGGTGGCGCAAAATCCGAGCCGCGAGCGCCAGCGACCGGACAGCGTAACGCGACCCCTCGGGCGTGGCGCGCTCCGGAAGCGCGCCGTCGTCAACGACCCTGCTCGAAAAATCAGAGTGTCCCCCTTCCCCTTTGTCCTTAATAGGTATGGTGTCCCCGGATTTAACGGATTTAAGAACCCTCTCAAGGGATACTTCTGAAGAAGACGCTCAAGATGCCGAACACCGGCGCCCACACGGAATCATTGCGATCCGGTAAAGGCGACCATAAACCGCGCGACATCGCCCAGGTCGATGTCGTTGTCCAAATCGAGCTTGTACGCCTCGCACCCGAGGCCAACAGCGCCGCCCGGGCGACCCAGACAAGGCTTGAACACGGCATAATCGTCTAGGTCTACGTCGGCATCGCAGTCAATGTCACCGCGGATAGCGGATACGCCCACCCCAGCAGTGCCGCACTCAGCGCTCGTGCATCCCGTTGCACTGTCCCGGGCGCGCGCATAATACGTCGTGGTCGCGGCGGGGCTGACAACGATCGAATTGCCCGTGCCGATCAGCGCTCCCGCGAGGCAACTCCCGGTGTACCAGTCGATTACCTTCCCCGCCGGTACGGATCCGGATAGCGTGGATGAGTCCCCGGCGCAAATTGCGCTCGGAGCGGCTGCGACGTTCGTGGGCGCGGAGGGCAACGGGCTTACGGTCACACTAACAAACCCGCAGGTCGAGCTCCGACATCCCGTTGCACTTTCCCGGGTGCGCGCATAATACGTCGTGGTCGCGGCGGGGCTGACAACGATCGAATTGCCCGTGCCGATCAGCGCTCCCGCGAGGCAACTCCCGGTGTACCAGTCGATTACCTTCCCCGCCGGTACGGATCCGGATAGCGTGGATGAGTCCCCGGCGCAAATTGTGCTCGGAGTGACTGCGACGTTCGTGGGCGCCGGGAGCGGCGTGCAGACCACGACGATGGCGTAGTCCTCAACCTCGCCATAGGCGCTATCGCCGCACGGTAATGCAGGGCACGCATCGGAAGCGGTATCCTGTATTCGCACCCGCATTCGAGTACTGCCCGACGGGGCGGTCATCGGTGGCGTGATCGTGGCGGTACACACGCCGGTTGTTGAACAAGTGCCACAGCTTTTTATGGTCTCGCCCGCGTCGGCGAAGTCCTCGTCCTGATTCCAATCAACCCACAAACCGAGCCGATCAGTGGAGTAGTAGTTCCCAATCGTGACGGTGATAGGAGATCCGATGCCGGGCTGCATGTCTGTCGAAAGACAGGTGTAGTCGGCGTAGCCGTTGCTGCAACCGCTGGGTTTGTCGATCGACCCTACCCCTACGGTGACACGGCTGATGTACTCACAGTTACTGCAGCAATACCCACCCGCACAGCAAGGCGGCGGTAGTGTCTGGTCATAAGACCACAGAAGACAGGGCGTAAAACACGTGCCGGGATTAGCGAGGCATAGCTTCGCGCGGCAACGCCCTTCGTAGTCCCCCGCCGTGTACGTTGAACACAAGATGTACTTACCGGAGGCGAAATCGTACTTAGACATCCTACAGTTCGGATACAGCGGACATACTGCGTCCGCCCATGTGTAAGGGACAGACCCGCAGCCCGGCGTCACGTCGACACACACGCACGCTTGCTGGGGATTGTGGTTTTGATCGTAGGTTGCGACGCACATGTCGTTGAACTGCCCACCGCAGATATCGATCCGCTCCTGCAGGCATACGACCTTCGTCTGGTTCACCCCAATTGAGGGATCGGCGGTCACCGTGACCTGCCCGTCCTCATTCGGACAAGGATTCTCGCAAGGCCTGTAAGCTGGGCATACCATCCAATATTCGGGGGCGGGCGGGTCGGTCGGCTGGACGTGCGTGGGCGGCATACAGGGCAGGGACATCTGCCCGCAGGACGAGTTGAGTGAGAAACAGACTTGGCTTCCGGGATTCGAAAGGAATATAAACGTCACCTTGACTGTGTTGTCGGCGTATGAATCGGCGTCGACATAAATATCGCACCCAACGCCCGCTACATTCGTCCAAGGGTCTTCGCTTGGTGTCGAGGGGGCGAACTCGACCTTGCGGAACGACGCGGAAGACGCTTGGTCTCCGCAATGTGTGATCGGCGCTGCAGTTACCATCGGCATACCCGGAGGATCATCAGCACGCGTCGGAACAGTCAGTAGCAGTAGACCCAATGCTGTAGACGCAACAGCGCACATACCTTCGATTCTGCACAGCTGCATGGAAAAACCTTCCTCCCCGCTCGCATGGAGCAGAACATTTCACGGACGCGATGCTTGCGGGCTGACACGCATGTATCACCCAACCAGCCGGAGCCACGCTCGAGTCAATCGATCGCGAAACGGACGCGGTGGCGAACCTGTCGCACCGCAACGCGCACTTTTGTCACTTGAGTGGAGCCTTCGGAGAAGCGGGGCGGTCTCCGGCCGGTGGCCGTCTCATCCGCCGAAAACTGCCGACTCAACTACGATCCGATTGTGACCGGGCGTCGCTGGGAAGTCAAGTACCTGCGTAAACGGGGGCTTTACGGGATCTGGCACAGAAACAGGTGGGGCCTCACCCGGCACATTCCGTCGTAGGACGATCTGGGGTACACGTCCAAGACGAGCCTTTCAGGCTCGAATGGGAAATTGGATCGCCCGCGAACCGTGGGCGTCGCTTCGCTATGCCCACGGCTATTTTAGACCGGCCTTTCAGGCCGGGCGGTTGTTTGGAGGATGTTCACCCACGAACTTGACGCCGACCCCGTTGAACCGGGTGGGTTCGTGCGCGCCGGCGGCGGCAGAGCACCGGGCGCAAGCCGGTGGCATTGGCCTCCGAGCGTGCGCGGAACCTGTGGGGGCGTGTCCGTAGGCTCGCGCCTACGGCTCAGATCGGCTAGCGGCCGCGAAGCAGCCGCTCCCGGGCGTCGGTCGGGAGCGTCGAAACACGGGTGCGGACGATCTCGTCGAGGTCGCCGGGCGACAGCTCCAACAGGCCCTGCAACATGTGGGTGCGTTCATCCCGCGAAGCGATGGAGAAGCGGCGGGTGAACTCCGCGGCCGTGATGGCGGCGAGCTCCCGTTCGAGGTTTTCGTCGATGGAGAGGTCGGCGCCGACGGGATCGGTTTTGGAGAGCCGTTGCAGGGCGTGGAACTCGGGGTCGGCTTCGAGCGTGCGGCGGACCTCCTCACATAACTGTTTGTCGCAGTCCGCCACGCGGGCGTAGGAGGATCGCGTCTCGCGGGCGATGCCGCGGAGAGGGCGACGCGACTCCTCGTCAGGCACGAGGAATCGGTCATCCACGAGGGTGCGAACCAGTTGTTCCCGATCGCCGCGCGTGGAGGTTCGGCCCGACACCGCCTCCGCGGCGGCATTGACCGCGCGTTCGTACTTCCCGCGTAGGCGTTCGCCGATGGTCTGGAGAGCCGTCGAATCCGCCTCCGAGCGCCGGCGGTGCACCGCGTGGTCCGCGAGGTCGGACGACATCTCGAAGGCCTTTGGCGTCCGCACCTCTTCGTCACGGCGGAGGGCCGTCGAGCCGTCGATCGGCGCCACCCGGCGTCGGGGCGGCGTGTAAATGGTGCTGAATTTGGTTTGCAGCGCCCGGCTGACGGCGTTGTGAATCCGGGGTAGGGCGAAGGCCGCGAACGGGATTCCGCGCTCCGGGCGATAGTCGGTCGCGGCGCGGATCAGGCCCAAGCAGCCCTCCTGAAACAAGTCCTCCCACTCCCGTCCGCGTTGTGGGGTGCGGAGGCCGGCGACGTTGCGGCGCAGGTGCACCGCCACCAGCCCCAGGTTGTCCCGTACCAGGCGACGCTGCTCGTCGGTCAGCGTTACGCTTGTACGTTCCGGCTCGCCCACGGTCTTGCCCCCGACACTCGACCCCGCTCAGGGCACCCCGCCCACAACCTAACATATACCTAACCATTCAGACAGTCAAGAGGCGAATCCCCGACGGTTTCGGGGTATGGCTGTAGGACGGGTTTGACGCACACCTGCTCTTGGGCGTCAGCCTACAGCAAGATCGTGCGGCACGCCCGCGGACTCCGACCCCCAACCGGTAGTGTGTTGTGGAGCGAAGGGGATACCGCCTCTGGTTACATGACGATCGGCGAGTCATCGACGTTCGAGGGCGTAGCGACTCACCTTGTCGTACGTGGTGGCGAGAAAACCGATCAGGGGGAAGCCCCCGCGTTCAAAGGGGGACGGTCCGAGCTGTTCCAGAACAGCGAGCGGTTTTTGCGGCGGGGCGAGGTCGATCGCCACCGTGTCAAACTCGGGGCCGGTCCGCCAGAAACTCTCGACAACGTCTTCCAACGACGGCGAGGTCGGATAGATCGTGGGCACGATCTTCAGCGACGGCGGATGTTCGTGGGCGGGATCATGTTCCGTGGGCATGCTTAGTCCTCCGTAAGCTCCGAGAACTCATCCATGTACGCAAGCACCTCGCGCGAGCACCGGGACGTTGCGCGTCCACCCTTGACCCGGCTTGCCGTCAAGGGTCCACCCGCGCCGTTCAACCACCGCGAGCCGCCGCACGCTCGTACATCAGAAATCGCTCCCCCCACCTCGATACGAGGTGCGCCACCCGGGCCAAACTTAGAATAATGCGGAAGCAAGCTCGTTCTTTAAAATTGTTATACAGGAGTTCAAATCGTAGCTGGCTAATACCTCCTCTGCCATTATCTCGCCCTCGGATAGAACAGGCTCCGGGTAATGCCATTTGCCTTCACCCCAATCAACATAAAAGCTTTCAAACCTTAATTTCACTGATAAGGGTTTCTTAGTGCAGGGATTAGTTGTGTCCATTTTTTCCCCTGTCTGATATGACTCGAATGTGACGGTTTGCCCATCGCTAGCTCGTATCGTTACACCCTTTGGGGATATATTCCTCGGTACTCTTATATTAATTCCTATCTCTTCTGGTAATGCTATAAGCTGATTTTTGGCCTTATCGAATTTCATTTTGTGATCTTCAAACCACTTCGGAAACTTGCCCGCATAACTTCCCCTTCGAGAATACTCCTTCAAATATAGGGCCTTTCCATATTCTTCCATTGCTAGCGACCAGAACGAGTATGCTAAACCTGGGCTGCTTCTATAATCATTAAGAAGAAGGTCGGCATTAGCAAGAAGACGGCGTGCATTTTTAATGCACAAACTAAAACCGGCCTCGAGTTGTTTTTTCGTCAAGAGATAATAAGACCTCATTGGGTCCGGGTGCCCCAAGTCCTTTCGGACCTAGGGGACACGATTCGTTGCGCCCCAACATCTAGGTGTCACCCAGCGGTCGAGCTGTGCGCGACGCAACCCGCTTCGCGTGCGGCGCACGCCCTGAACGCTTATCGCTCATCAGACGCCCATCCTACCGCGCCACCGCCTCCTTCCGCAAGGCAAGAAGCTCCTTGAGTTCGTACGTCGACGGCTCGGTCCGCCGAATCTCCACGGGGTCCCTCTTTTCTCGCGTACCCCGACTCCCTCGTCTACGCTGCGCCCGATCAGCGGTCGCGCGTTGTTCGCGCCCTGGAGCGGCCGTTCGGTCCCGGCTCGATGCGGATGATGTGGACCGGATCACAGAGAACGATCCCCTCGGACTCTCGGACGCGGGGTCTGTGGATCGCCGCCGCAATGACGGTCCGCCAGACCAGAAGCATCTCCGGATGGCGGACCTCAAAGGAAGTGCCGTCGGACATACAAAGCCGAAACGGTACGAAGGGGCGCTGGCGAAGTTGATTCTCGATTTCCGTCGTTCGCATGATACCCTCATTCTACCCCGCGGACCGGCACGCGGCAACGCGGAATCCCTCGTCGCCGGGCCTTAGGGTCGGCGTCAGGATTGTGGGTAGGTTTTTCCTCACGGACGCCGCTCTTCCCACAGGCCGGAGGCCTGTTCTAAGTAACCGGTGGCAAGCGAAGCGCCGCCACCGGTTAGCCGTCCACTCGAGAAAAGTCGACCCTGTAAGGGTCGTCTGGGGCCGCTGGGCCTTTCGTCCAAGACGAGCCTTTCAGGCTCGAATGGGAAACTGGATCGCCCGCGACCCGTGGGCGTCGCTTCGCTATGCCCACGGCTATTTTAGACTGGCCTTTCAGGCCGGGCGGTTGTTGGAAGGATGTTTATCCACGAACTTGACGCCGACCCACCGGTCTGCGGCTCGACGCTCCGCACGATGGATGGCCACGCGGCACAAGCCTCGTCCGTTATCGCGGGCGGGGATTACAGCTATACACGAACTGACTCTAGGCTCGCCTCACGAAAAGTCGCCATCGGAATTTTTCTGAAAAAAAGATGGATTTCCAATTTACACGTGTGGCCGAGTCTGATAATGTGGGTTCCCGGCGTTGCGGTGACGAAACTTCCACAGCCATGCAGCGACTCACCGCGGCGCCAATTCTTTCGAGGGAGGGCCGAAAATGCAAACTCGTCAAGTCGTTCTGCGTGAGCGTTGCGCTCCTGTTACCGTCTTCGCGCGTCGTCGTCGGTTCCTGCTTGGGGCGATGGCTACCGGTGAATTGGGCATCCCACCGCTTGCACATGCTACGAGGTTGCTGGCTGCCTGCGGGCTTCTCGTGACCCTAACGGCGTTGCCGGCACGCGCCCAGGCCCAGCCTGTCTGCATCAGCATCAAGGCCACAGTGGAGTCTGTTGACGACCCGGACAACGTACTAGACGGTACGATTATTCCCGGACAGGTGATCACGGGATCCTACGTATACGATCTCACTACACCGGACAACAACGCGGACCCTGTGGTCGGCGACTATCGGCACAATTCCGCCCCATACGGCATTTCGATCAACGCCGCTCCGCTCCTGTTCCGGACCGACCCAGCGAACGTCGACTTCTTAGTAGAGATCCGAAACGACTACGCGACGTTATCCGGCTCGCTTCTTGATAACTATGTGTTCCACAGCTACAACAACGTTCCCCTCGCGCCGTCACTTTTCGTGGAGTTTATCTCCTGGCAGCTCGACGACCCCACTGCCACAGCCGTATCTAGTGATGCTTTGCCGCCGGGGCCACCCATTCTCGCAGACTGGCAGTCCATTATTGGGCTGGCTATTGTGGGAGGAAACGCGCCCGCCCCGCCCGGGGACATGTATTTCATTAGGGCCCACGTTACTTCAGCGACAGCCTGCTCGTATCCGCCCAGCTCGTGCCCGCCGCCCAGCCCCAACAGCACCACACATTTGTACGCGTTCGAAGGGACCGCGGACGGGATCAATGGAGCCTGGTGCCTCCGCGAGCCCGGTTGCTTTGAGGTTAAGGACCTCAACGTCCCCGGCGCTATGTCGATGGTCGACTTGACCAACAACATCGTGATGAGCGTCAATAACCAGGGCTGCCCAGGCTTGCAGGCTCAAGTTCTCGGGCCGGCGAGCAGCGGGCAATTCATGATTACGGCGGATACGTGCGGGGGTACGCTCGAGTTCAGAGTTGGTACGGGGGGCGCAAATTCTTGTGACGCACTGTCCTTGGTCGTCCTGCCGAACAACATCATTGGACCCGGTCAGTATAACCCTAAGGTCAACGAGGTCCCGCTCGCCAGTGTCATCCCAACCGTCTCCGAATGGGGATTGCTCATCCTAGCTATGTTACTCTTGTGCGCGGGGACCATCCGTATCGGGCGGCGACCGCCGATCCCCGCCTCCCGCAAGGGCTGAGGCAAGACGCGGGCTAACTTCGCGTCGCGCTGCCGCGCATGGCCCCGATGCGATGTTCGACGTTGTCGATTCGGGTGATGCGCAGGCCGAAGTTCTCGCCGGTCTTGACGGCCTGCCCTTTGCCGATCGCGCGGTTGGCCACGGACAGCGTCAACTCGGCGTCGACCGGCACGTCGAACTCGACGAT